>NZ_AZNV01000067.1:0-20500 GCF_000510625.1 Rhizobium sp. IBUN | reverse complement strand
TGATGAAACTCCTCATTTGAATAATCTCAAACCAGGAATCCACCAGCGCACGTCAGGTTCCATCAAACGCCGCTTTCATGGAATCGGTCGTCTAGAACTGGCCGAAGTGGTCGGCAGCCAGTGAGACTCTCCGCTTCCCAGCCCAAAACAGCGATTAGGCGTCGGCACCCCTGAAGACGCCCGTGCAAGGATGAAGTGCTGGCTGGCCTAGAGCTTCGCACGGGACAAGTCGCTGCGTCTGGGCACCTATTTTTGATAGCTTAGCGCCCATCTCGTGGGCGTGTCCTCGCGAGAGGGCGGATCCACACGAAATCCGAATAGTCGAATGCTCTCGTCCCGTGGCTGATGCGCCATAGCTGTTGGCTGCCCAATTCGCATACCTCGAATTTAAGATCACCACCCCTATTCTGCCGCCCTTCTTGCCCGCCGTGCCGGTAGCTGCGTGCGTCAGCGAGTTGGCATCTAGCAGCAAGTAATTGGCGTCCAGCGGCAACCTTCGGTTCTGGACGCTTCTTATATGCGGGTTGTCGTGATGGCCCACGGCAATTCGAGCGAGACCGCCCGACGATGCGGTGGCCGCGGAAAAGGAAATCACAATGCGAAAGTTAACCGCAATCGCAATCGCGGCGGCGAGTTTTCTCGCTGCTGTGCCGGCAAATAGCGCCGATTATCGGAAGGTCGACTTCGATACAGTCGCAATATCCGGTCCTATCGAGTTTGGTGACGAAACCAAGTTCAGGACCGCTGTCAGCGAGGTCAAGAGAACCCAACTCACGGATGCAGGCGTGATTTTGCTCGTCGATACACCCGGCGGCAGCGTATACGCTGCGCGCCAGATTGCGGCGGGGATACTATCGGCCCGGATCAAAGGCATACCCACGACAGTAGTGGTCCGTGCGGGATCGGTCTGTGCGTCGTCCTGCGTGGTGATGTTCGCAGCCGCCACAACACGCATCGTCGAGGTCGGCGGCACTAAGGATGGCAAGAGGATACCCTCGGGGGCCCTCTACGTTCACACCCTGGCGATCGATGGCAATGAGACGGAAGCCACGATGGCTGCGTCCGTCGAGCTTGCGCGGGTCATGAAGGAAGTAGGGACTCCTGATCCTGTCCTCGCCAAGTTGCTACTGACCGGGAGCCGCGCCGGAAAGCGGCTCGACGCGAGAGATTTGAAGAGTTGGGACAACACAGTCCTCGTTCCCTTCCATGGTTCCGAACTGCGATGATCACCAAAGGAGCTACGAACTTGATCAGGACCTTGCTTACCGCAGCTATCGCAGTCGGTAGTTGCGTTAGTGTTGCCAGTGCCCAAGACATTGTTCTTTGTGGGTTCGTTTCCAAGAAGACCGGCGAGGCTATCGGGTATAACCTGGCCGTCGAGCCCGGCAACCCGAGAGCAGTCGAAACCGCCTTCTACAAGGGCAACGAGGAAATCCGCCATCTAAACGGTGGACAGCCGTACTGGTATATCTCGAAGTCCCCTAACGGTGGCCGGAACTACACCTATGGTCCCGATCCCCGTTACGTCATATCGGTTGCCCCCGGCTCACCTCAGCGTGTTAGTCTTCAAGCTGGTCGATTTGATAGCTGGAACGCGGGCCTCTTCGTCAACAATAGGCTGATATCCAAGCCCTATGGTTTCTGCATGGTGCCGGTGGCGGTAGAGCCCAGCGTCCCGTCGGTTGAGCAACTGCCTAACCTGTCCGCCCAGCAGCCAAGCATGCCTCAGCAGCTGGCGAACGAGCCTTTGCAAGCAACCAGCGACGCCAGCGACGATCTCGGTGCGGCCTTCGATGCCAACCAATGAGACATGTCCCATCGGCCCCACGCGGTCCCGCGACTGCATCCATTCGGTAACGGACCAGTTGGTCAGTCCCGACAGGCCAGCCCTCGGCGACGTCCTTTCCGCCGTACGTTCCACAATGTTTGAACCGCAGCTGCGCTGAAGCCTGCGCTCCTTCTCGTTGGCTAAAACCTTCTCGCCTGCGCCGCCCCTATTCTTCCCTGAATGCGCGGCTGAATTGGTCCATCAGTGGCTTCGAGAGAAACGACATCGCAGTCCGCTCCTGCGTCGAGACGAAAGCCTCCACAGGCATTCCCGGAACGAGCTTGTTGTTTCCCAGTTTTGCGAGTTCAGCCGGCGAAACGACAATGTCGGCCAGGTAATAGGTTTGCCCGGTCGATGGGTCGCTGCTGGTCGCGGCAGAGACGTAGTCTACCTTGCCGTGAAGTTCGGGCGTAGCGCGCTGGTTGAAGGCTGAGAAGCGCAGTTTGGCCGGTTGGCCGACGAACATCTGATCAATATCGGTCGGCGACAGTTTCGCCTGTATCTTCAAAGCTGCGTCGGCAGGGACGAGCGTCACCAGCTTTTCAGCCGGCGTGATGACACCACCGATCGTATGAATGGAGAGCTCGTTGACGGTACCCGACAGCGGCGCCCTGATATCGGTGCGCGCCAGACGATCCTCGATGGCGACGCGACGCTCCAAGAGCTCGGACAATTTCGGTTCGACTTCGCTGAGTTCCCGCTGCGCCTCGGTGCGTGCGGTTTCATCGATCGCGAGGATCTGGAGCTGGATTTCGCTCATTCGGGCCCGAGCGCGGGCGATATTCGCCTGAATCTCGGCGCGCTCTCCGACAAGCTTTGCCATTTCCCGGTCGATCACGTATTTGCGCGAGGTTTCCATCAACCGCTTGTCGGTCAATCCCTTGATCTTGTCGTGCTCGGTCTGCACAAGGGCGATCTCGTCGGCTTTTGAATTGCTCTGCGACGTCAGTCCCCTTATTTCCTCGTCCAGTTGCGATATGCCCAGTTCCAGCTGCTGCTTCTGGCTCTTTCGATTTAGATGATTGCCTTCGAATAGGCGGTTCTCGCCGAAGAAGATGCTCGGGAATTCGTCGCGCTTCACGATGAGTTCCGGCGTAAATTCGATCCTGTCCAGATTATCGCGCTCGGCCATGAGCCGCGCCCGGCGGGCCAGCAGTTCGACGAGCTGCGTGCGAACGATCGAAAGTTCGGCGCGGGTCTGGGCGTCGTCGAGCCGAAGCAGGATCTGACCCTTGTGGACAAAATCGCCCTCCTTGACGGCGATCTCGCTGACGATGCCGCCATCGCGGTGCTGTATCGCTTTCAAATTCTGATCGACCGCGACCACGCCCGATGCGATCACCGCGCCGCTGAGCCGCGTGGTGGCTGCCCATCCGCCCGCACCGGCGAAAAGCAGCGTGCCAAGCATGACGCCGGCGAAAACGCGCGCGCCCACCGGAAAGGCATTGTCGTCTTCGACATCCAGATCGGGGTGCCGCATCTTCCGTTCACTCCTGCCAAACATCGCTCACTCCAATCCGCCACAGGGCACGGCCTCACTCAGGCGTTTTCCACGATCATCAGCAGATGATGGCCGCTCAGGTTGATGGTCATCTCGAAGTGGTCGTCCTGGTCCATGTCGACTTCCACCAGTGTTTCCTCGAGCTCGCCCGTGCCCTGGTGCCGGACCCGGATCGGCAGGACATCAGCCTTCGCATCCTCACCGTAAGCGTCCTCAAAACGATCCTCGAGACTGTCCAAGACCTCCTCGAAAATCTGGTACTTCGACATCTCGATCCGGTCGCCGACCATGAAGTCGAGGATCTGGTGGATGACCTCTGCGCCGGAGCTGCCTTTCGGAATCTGGAAATTGAACGTGTCGGCGCCCTCTCCTCCGGAAAGGACGACGGCTGCCGTCGACACCAGCACGGCGTCGTCGCCGGACCCGCCAATGAATTGCTCGAACCCGTCGATGACGTCGCGGCCGACGTCGAAGCCGGTCGCGATGCCGGATGTCAGGTCGATGAGAACGCCGTGCGCCGCGTCCGAATAGTCGAGGGTGTCGAAGCCGGCCTCGCCCCGGTAGCAATCGTCGGAGCTATCGGCTGCCGCGAGCACCAGGTCATTGCCCGCGCCCGCGCTGACATTATCGGCCCCTTGACCGTCGCTTACGCAGTCGTCGCCGCCGTTGCCGATCAGCGTATCGTCATCGCTGCCGCCGGTGATCGTATCGTTGCCTTCACCGCCCTTGACCACCTCGAAATTCGTGATGCGGTCATTGCCGATCTCGCTGCCGCTGGCACTCGCCGCGGCAAGGTCGACGACGAGCGACATCAGCGATGCCGAATAGTCGAGCATGTCGACGCCCTGGCCGCCGTCATAAGTGTCGGCGGCCAGGTCCGCATCGCCGGCGACCATGTCGTTGCCGTCGCCGCCGCGTACGACGTCCTCTCCGGCACCGCCGGCGAGAAAATCGTCGCCCTCGCCACCCTCGATCACGTCGGAACCGGCCTGCCCGAGAACAATGTCGTTTCCATCGCCGCCGTCGAGCCTGTCATCCCCGTCATCGCCGTCGAGGAGGTCGTTGCCCCCCTCCCCGGCTACGACGTCTGCTCCCCCGCCTCCAAAAAGCATGTCGTCATCGTCGCCGCCGCTGATTGTGTCGTTGCCGGCCTCACCGAAAATGATGTCGCGACCGGCATCGCCGAACAGTCGGTCATCGCCGTCTCCACCCCATAACTCGTCGTCGCCCGCACCGCCCAGGACAATGTCATTGCCGACGCCGGCAAAGACGACGTCGTTTCCGCCGCCAGCGACGATGTGGTCGCTTCCCGCGCCGCCGAGCACGGTGTCACTGCCGCTACGGCTGTCGATGTTATCGTCGCCATCACGTCCATCAATGTCGTCGGCACAGTCGGTGCCAAGCATGACGTCGTCGCCGGCGGTGCCAACGACCGGCGGCCTCGTCAGCACGTTGAACGTCGCGGTCTGAGCCACGGAGAACTCACCATCGGTAATCTGGTAGCTTATGGCGACCGGACCGAGCGTCGAGGGATCGAACAACCAGCCATCCGCCGTCTGCGTGATATCACCCGATGACGCGGTGATATTTTGGACCTTGAGAGCGTCGCCGTCCGGATCCCAGGCGCCGCGCAACAGGTCGGCCAAGCCGATCACTGTTATCGCGCAGCCGTAGACATCCAGGAGATAGATCGGACCGCTGGTCCGGCAGGCGCGGTTTGCTGCCTTGCCGTCCGGATTTCGCTCATCGACAGTCTCCTCTTCGACCAGGTCGTCACCGCCTGGAGTGGCGGCGGCGGCGTTTTCGCGCTCTGGCGCGAAACCTCCCGGATGGTCGGAGCCGCCGGCAGTATTCGCACCAGCTTTCGCCGTCCAGGCGTTGTCGTTGGCAGCCGGGAACGAGACGGTAATTCCGCCCATTCTTTTCAGAAGCTCAAAGCTAGGAAGCTTCAGGTTCTGGAACTCGAACGCCGGCAGATCGCTTGGCATAAAGTCGTTCGGCTCACGGTAGGCGAAGGATCGCTCGCCGGAGCGCTTCGGTCCATCCGCTTCCTGGAAAAACCCTTCCGTAACCGGACCTGGATCAGGCGCACGCGACGGAACAACCTCCGGCGAGGTTGGCATCGGCTCTCCGGCAGCATCCTCCGGCTCAGCCGGCTCCGCCCTTGCCAAACTTGGGAAAGCGCTCTTCAGGTAGAGCGCAAGCCCCGTGAGAAGCACGGTGAAGAAAGCAGGTGCGCTCGAACGCTTGTCCTCATTCTTCAAGACATAGTGCTCGTAGGACTCCGTTGTCCCTGGCGTGACGGTCTTGGTTCCCTTGACGTCAATCATTCCGACATCCTCGATGCCATGCGGTGCGGGGGGTGTGCGGCCGGCGCAGGTCGGCTTTCAACGGGACCGGCCGCTTTCATGATTTCATCCTTCGGTCCGAACGCGATCATCTTGCCGTTCTGGATGACGGCGACCAGATCGACGGCCGTCAGCGCACTTGGCCGGTGGGCAATCACAACGGCGATGCCGCCGCGCGCTCGGACGGACTTGATCGCCTGGGTAAGCGCCATCTCCCCTTCGGCATCGAGGTTCGAGTTGGGCTCGTCCATGACCACGACGAACGGATTGCGATAGAGGGCGCGTGCCAAACCAATGCGCTGACGCTGTCCGGCCGACAACGACGCGCCCTGCGGGCCAAGGGCCGTGCGATACCCATCCGGCATACGCACAATCATTTCATGAATGCCGGTGATTTGTGCGGCCTCAACGATCGCGCGAGGATCGGCCTGTGGCTCAAGCCGCGAGATATTCTCTTCAACGGTTGCGTCGAGGAGTGCCACGTCCTGCGGAAGATAGCCGATAAACTGGCCGAGGTTGCTGTCGGTCCATTGCGTGAGCTCCGCATCGTCGAGCCGGATGCTGCCGCGCAGCGTCGGCCATATACCGGTCATGGCTCGTGCCAGGGTCGTTTTCCCTCCCCCGCTCGGCCCAATGATGCCAAGCGCCTGGCCGGCTCTGATCTCGAAGCTGACTTCGCTGAGCAAAACGCGGCCCGATCCGGGTGCTGCGATGGTGATCTTCTCCACCTTCAGGGTATCGACGGGGGCGGGCAGTAGCAGCGGCGCATCCATGCCCGCGAGAGCAATGACGGTTTCCTTCAGCCGTTGGAACGCAGTGCGCGCGGCAACGACGCCCTTCCAGTTTCCGATCGCAAGATCAACCGGCGCAAGGGCACGGGCCGATGCCACGGAGGCGGCGACAATGGCGCCGGCAGAGAGCTCGCCTTTTATCGTAAGCCAGGCGCCGAGGCCAAGGACGGCCGATTGCAGGACCATGCGGAGCACCCGCGACAGAGCGCCGAACGTTCCGCTGATATCGTTGGTGCGCGTCTGCAGCTCCAGATGTTCCTGATTGGCCTGCCGGAAGCGATCGACGGCCCTGCCTGCAAATCCCATCGCCTTCAGGATGTCGGCGTTACGCGCATTTGAATCCGCGATGGCGTTGCGGGTAATTGCGGCCTGATGCGTGGCGCCAGCCAGGCGGCGGGTCATGAGCTCCGTCACGATTGTCAGGATGGACAGAACGAATGCGCCGGCGAAAGTGAGCGCGCCGAGATAGGGATGGAGCATATAGACGAAGATCAGGTAGAGCGGCATCCAGGGCAGGTCGAACAGGGCTACCGGTCCCTGGCTGCCGAGAAAGCCGCGAAGGGTATCGACGTCTCTGCCTCGTTCCAGTGCCTCTGCCGTGGAAAACCCGAACCGCGGCATGTCGATCGCGACCTGATGTGCCATCGGCGCAATTTTTCGATCGAGACGCGCGCCGACACGAACAAGCACCTGCGAGCGAATGATGTCGAAAGTACCTTGGAACAGATAAAGGCCCACAGCCAGCAGCGACAGGCCGAGCAATGTCGGAATGCTGCCGCTTGTAAGCGCGCGATCATATATCTGCAGCATGTAGAAGGAGCCGGTCAAAGCCAGAATATTGATGACGCCGGACGTTATGAAGAGAAAAACGAATATTCCTCGAAATCCTCGCGTGAGGCTTTCCGCGTTTTTCCGCCTGGTTCCGGTCAAAGGGGCTTTAGAGCGCATATTCGGATACCGTTTCACTGTTGAACGAGTTGATCGGCTGCAGCAATTTCAGGTGCGGGCTCGGGACTGCGTGTGCATTGGACGATCAATCTCGAACCGATTGCGATTGGCGCGACGCACGATCCAGCCACTCGCGCCTCCGGGGAGATGGTGTGGCGGGCCGGCAAGTCGGCTCGCCACACGTTGCGGACTACAGATTGAAATCCGTGCTTGTGAGATTATGCGTGCCCTTGATGCTGAGGCGCAGCTCGGCGGCATTGTCGTCGTCGACGTTCGCCTGCACGACCGTATAGTCACCGTCTTCACGCGTTTCATGCGTGACGATCAGTTGGGCCGCACTGCTCAGCGTCGATGCCGCGACCAGCGTGAAGGACTGGTTGCCACTGGCGCCGCCATTGGCATCGATGCCGCTGAAGTCGATTTTGTCCCCGGGCTGGAAGCTGACGATCGTATCACCGTCGGCGTCCGCTTCGGAAAGGAAGCGGAAGGTGTCACTGCCGGCGCCGCCGTCGATAACGTTTGCCGCGCGACTGGCGGTGATCGTATCGGCTCCTGAGCCGGTGACAACGTTTTCGACGTTCCAAACCATGTCGCTGCCGGACTGACTGCTCGATGCGCTTCCCCTGCCCATGAAGCCATTGCCGAGATCGACCGTCAGGTTGGCGGTGATCGCTGCCATGTCGAGCGTATCACTTCCGGCATCGCCGTAGTATGTGTCGTCGCCGTCACCGGCCTCGGCGACGAAGAGATCGTCGCCCTCCCCGCCATATGCGGTGTCGTTGCCGGCACCGGTGTGGATCAGGTCATTTCCGGCATCGCCGAAGATCCGATCGGACCCTGCATCGCCGTAGAGCATGTCGTTGCCGGCCCCTCCGAGGAGGTCATCATTGCCCGCGCCGCCGAAGACGATGTCGTTGCCGCCTTCAGCACTCATGAAGTCGTCACCATCCTCGCCGCGCATGATGTCGGCACCACCGCCGCCGATGGCCGTATCGTTGCCGCCAAGGGCGATGATCGTCTCGCCATTTGCAGTGCCGAGGAGCACATCGGCATTGGCTGTGCCGACCATGGCCGGTCCGGTCGTTGCTTCGGTGGCCGGCGCCGGCGTATCGTCGCCGTCTTGTTCGTTATCGTCACCGGCCGGTGTGTCGTCTTCGCCGCCGACCTGCGGCATGCCGCCGGACGCGGTGAACGTGATCCTGTGTTCGCCGCAGGTCATGGTCGTCACGCCATTTTCCGTCGTCGTCGTATAGTCGGCCGCCGTCTTTCCATCGGGCAGTTCGATCACGTCCTGCGGCCGCAGCGTCCCGACGATCGTGTCGTTGCCGCCGTTCGACCTGAAGACGATCCGATGTGCGGAGGTCAGCGCCGAGATATCGATTGTGTCGTCTCCCTCGTCACCGTCGATCGTAATGGTGTTGAGACGCAGGCTGGTTCCGGAGAAATCGCCGATAATCTGGAAGGTGTCGTTGCCCGCAGCACCATTGACGACGGGTTCGACGTTGTTGATGCGGATTTCCTCGATGTCGCGCAGTTCTGCGATGATCGAAGCCGCGTTGGTGCCGTTGCGGGTAATGATGATCTCGGTGGCGGCATTGATGCCGTTGAGATTGTTGCCCGCGACTGCGTCGAAGGCCGCCCGGGTGTAGATCCGGTAGATTTCGGCCGTCGTGTTGCCGCTGATGACGAAGGTATCGCCAAGCGCTCCCTCGTTACCGCCGTCGATCACGTCCCTGCCGTCGGTCACGTTCCCGGCTGGGGGTGGCGGCGGATTGGCGTTCCAGTTGAACGTATCGTCGCCGTCCTGGCCGTTCAGCGTATCGTTGCCTGTGCCACCGTTGATGATATCGTTGCCCGCCCCGGCATTGACCGTGTCATTGCCGGCAAGGGCGTTGATCGTATCGGCGACGGCCGTGCCGGGGATCGTCGTGCCCGCGGCTGTCCCGTTGATCGTGTTGGTGGCGGTGGCCAGTATGAAGTCCGACGTCGTGATATTGGCTGGAGCGATGCCGTTGATGCGTATGGTGCCGATGGTGGCTCCGCCCGCATCGCGTACAGTGAGGAGCGTATTGTTGGCGCCGCCGACGGGGGCGATCCCGACGCGCGTTGCGAAGTTGGCTGCGGTGATACCGAAGCTGCTGAGATCGATGAGGTCCTGTGTCGCAGCGGTTCCGCCGGTGGCATCGAAATTGTTGACGATGTCATCGCCGAACCCGAGGGCATTGTAGATCAGGACGTCGTTGCCGCCGTCGTTGGCCAGCAGGTTGATCGTGTCGTTGCCGGTGCCGCCGATGATGTTGTCGACGTCGTTGCCGATGCCGCCGCTCAAGGTATCGTCGCCCTGACCGCCGTCAATCAGATCGTTGCCGTTGCCGCCATCGATCGTATCGCCGCCGCCACCGCCGAACAGCTGGTTGTTCGAACCATTGCCGGTGATAACATTGGCGAGACCGTTGCCGCTGCCGTTGATCGCGGCTGCGCCGGTCAGCGTCAGATTTTCAACTTCTGCACCGAGCGTATAGGTGATCGACGCATTGACGACGTCGGCCGTGCCACCGCCGGCAAGTTCCGTTACCACGTCGCCGGCATCGTCGACGATATAGGTGTCGTTATCGGCACCACCCTGCATGTTGTCGGCTTCCGTGCCGCCGTTCAGGGTATCGGTGCCGGCGCCACCAATCAGCGTGTCGGCACCAATGCCGCCGTTCAGCGTGTCGTTGCCACCGAGGCCGCTCAGCGTATCGGCAAGATCGCCGCCGCTGATGATGTTGTTGCCCGCATTGCCTGTGCCGACGAACTGGTCGGCATCGAGGCCGGTGTAGGTGAGGTTTTCGACATTCGCCATGGCCTCGATCGAAAGCGCAACCATCAGGGTCTCGACGGTATCGGTGCCGGCGCCGGCTGCTTCGACGACGACGTCCTCCAGGTCATCGACGATGTAGGTGTCATTGCCCGCAAGGCCGATCATGGTGTCGATTCCGAGACCGCCATCGATCACGTCATTGTCGCCGGCGCCCGAACCGCCGACGATGAGATCGTCGCCGTCGCCGCCGTCGAGGACATTGTCGCCAGTCCCGCCGAAGATCAGATCGTTGCCGAGGCCACCGGTAATATCGTCGTTGGTGCCGTTCTCGCCGGCGATGAAGTTGTTTGCCGTCGAAGCGGTGAGATCGATAGTGCGGTTACCGCCGCCATCGGCGCGGTTGACCAGGTAGTCGGCGGCTCCCAGCAGGTAGCCTTCGTAGGTGGCATTGTTGAAGTTGATGCGTTCGACGCCGGTCTGAGCGTTATTGCCGGTGTATTGACCGTTGACCGTGATCGTTTGCGTCACGTTGGTCGCGCCGCTCGGCATGGTGTAGTTGATGACCAGGTTTCCGGTGGCCGAGTTCGTGTTGTCGTCGAAGGCATTGAGCCCGGTGAGCGTCAGGATCGGCTCATCTGTGAGCGGATCGATGCCCGTGGTCGGCGCAAGGATCGAGATCAGGTCAGCCGTGCCGCCGCTCGTGGCGTTCACGGCTTCGTTGATCACGTCGTTTCCGTCGCCGAGGGAGAAGGAATAGATGTCGTCCCCCAGACCGCCGTTGAGGGTGTCGACTCCGCCGTTGACGGCCGGAACGGTGAAGTTGACCGCCAGGCTGTCGATCGTCACGGACTCGCCGGTTTCGAGGCTGGACGCCACGAAGCGGATTGCGGCGTTGGCGGTGAAGGGCCCAGTGCCGAACTGAGTTAGGTCGATCGCGCGAGGGGTAATGGTGCTGGTCGAACTGATGATGTCGACCTGCACGAAGGTGATGCCATCTCGCGAGAAGAAGACAGTGACGTTGTCGTTGTCGGTGCCGCCGTCCAGGCCATTCCTGGTCACGGTGTAGTTCAGCGTTGGGGCGGTCGCATTGCTAAGGTCAACCCGGCGCTGGATCTGAGCGCCATCGAAATTGGCCCCAGTGCCGCCGACAAACGCCATCACATTGTTGAAGTTGCCGCCGGGGTCGATCTGGATCTGGCCAGCTGTCACACCGCCGCTATCGCCTGATTCAACCCAATCCGGGTCCCAAAGAGCCAGGCCATCAGAGTTCCCGAAGCTGTTGTTGCCAAAGTTGTCGCCAAAGCTGGACGGTGCAACGCTGGCACCCGGACCGCCGACGAGAATATCGTTCCCGGCAAATCCGTTGAGTACGTCGGCGCCGGCAAGCCCGAGGATCAGCTCGTTCCCCGGCGTGCCGTTGATGACCGGGCGGTTGTCCGACGGCGGGCCCTGCGGAGCCACGCCGTTGTCGCTGAACGGGGTACCGACGACCACGCCAACCGTCGCGTCGGAAAATTGCAGGCGTTCGATGTTGCGCAGCGAGTCGGTGCCCTCGATCGGGTTGGCGCCGCCGGTATGGGAAACGCGCAACGTGCCGTCGGCGCCGGTCGCAAACGAGTAGTTCGCCATCACTTCGGAATAGACCGCCGTGTCGATGTCGCCCGATGTCGTGTCTGTCAGGATCTCGCGGACGATGGTCAGCTGTCCGGGGTTGATCGCCCCTTCGAGCATCCAGGCCGTCAGCGGCTTCGTCACGCCGTTCAGCGTCACGTTCGCCGTCATGCGCGAGGCGCTGGCGATTTCCGGTCCGGTGCCGCCGTTCGGACCGACATTCTGCCGGATGCTGATGCGCACGTTGAGCCACTTGTCGCCGTCGATGATGTCGTCGCCGGCATTGCCCTTGATCGTGTCGCTGCCGTCACCGCCGAGAATGATGTCGCCGGCCGCAAAGGAGGTCACGCCAGCCCCCACAACGGCCTGCAGGCCGTTGATCAGGGCAATCCCCTGCGCATCGAGCGCGCTGCCGAGGAAGCCCGTCCCGCCGCCCTGAGCAAGCGGCAGGAGACTTGCTGCATCCTCGTTGGACCCGGCGAGAATGTCGTTGAACCGCGTGCCGGACAGGCCGTTGACCGACTCGAACTCGTCGAGCGCGGTGTTCTGCGGCAGTGTCGGCGCTTCGTCGAAGACGATAGGGACCGAAAGATCGGCGTTCACGAAGGCGCTGTTTTCCTGGTAGGTCGCCCAGTCGAAGCCGGACATGCCGGCCATCTTGCCGCGGCCGGGGCTGCCGACGAAGATGTCGTCGCCGCCTTCACCGATAAACTCGTCGAAGCCGCCGTCGCCGAGGAACACGTCGTTGCCGCGGATACCGTCGCGGGCGAAGATTTCATCGAAGTTGTCGCCAGGGGCACCGTCGAATGTGCCGGTTTCGAGCCAGTCGTCTCCCTCGTTGCCGAGGATGCGTTCGGCGTTCTTGTTGCCGAGAATGAAGTCGTTGCCGGTGCCGCCGAAGACTTCCGAACCCATGTCAGTGCCGAGCACGATGAAGTCCTGGCCGTCGCCGCCGAGCACGAGATCAAGGCCGGGGCCGGCGTGGACGACGTCGTTGCCTTCGTTGGCCTTGATGTTGTCGTCGCCGCCCGCGTCACGGATGATATCGTCACCGGCACCGCCGTTGATGATGTCGTTGCCGAAGCCGCCCTCGAGCCGGTCGTTGCCGCCGTCGCCGAAGAGGGTGTCGTCGCCGATGCTGGCGATCAGCACGTCAGCTGCATTGGTGCCACCGAGCAGCACATGCTCGCCGCCGGTGTAGCGCAGGTAGTTGGTGTCGAGGGTCGGTGTCTGCGGATTGTCGCGGATCACCAGCGGCGTCAGGATGCTGCCGCCCGTCGGATCGTTGCCGATATTGTCGGCGGCTTCGTTGACGGCCGTGGTCGGATCATCGTCCATGATGCCGTCGGCGCCCGCAGCTTCGCCAAGGCCCGGATTGTATTGCCTGGTGCGGTCGATCTCGAGAATGAGGCCGGGCGTCGAGAAGACGTCGGACGGCAGGTGCGTCGCATCTGTATTACGCATGATCATCGCGGCGAAGGAGTTTGCTTCCATTTCGCCAAACAGGTGCAAGCCATCGAGGCGCTGCAGATAGTAGAAGCGGTCGCCGTTCTGCAGACTTTCCATCTGTGTCTCGAAGACGAAGTTGAAAGTTGAGCCCAGCATGCCGCCGAAGGGCATGATCTTCTCGGCCAGACCGCCAATCCAGAGATCGACCTTGTTCATACCGCCGAGATCGCCGGCATAGATCCCCGTGCCGTTCAGGAACGCCAGCCGATCGGCTTCGTCCAGCGTGCCTCCGCCGAGGCCGACCAGGGCCATTGCGGCGGCGCGCTTCTCCTCGAGCGTCGTGGCGCTCGTCAGCGTCGAGTGCGTGCCGTAGGCCGCGATGAAATTGATGATCGAGGCTTCGTGCTTGAGGTTGCCGGCGAAGTCCACCCAGCTTTCATAGGGCTTCAGCAGCGAGTTCTCGTCGGTTGCTTCATAGAATTGGGCGCGCGCCTCGTTGAGGGTGGGAACGCCCGTATCACGACCGCGCGCCAGGTTGATGGTCGCAAGGTCGAGCGGCAAGCCGAGGAGGTTGTTGCGCAGCGCGCTGGTGACGAACTCGTCGATTTCGTTGCCCGCCTGGCGCGTCATGCCGCGAATGATGGCTCCGGCCGCGACCTCGGCGTCGATGGGGTTGTTACCGCCGTTGTTCGTGAACTGGACGGGATTGAGGAAGCCTTCGATCAGGCCGATCTGGTCCGGCGTGAAGGACGGGTCGAAACGGTCGATCGTTTCCGTCAGCATCGAATGACCGAAGCGATACACCACATGCGCAAACTCTGCGACGATCGAGGGGTCGATGGTGACGTCAAACCCGTCGGGAACAAGGAACACGTTGATGTTTGGCTGGATCTTGCGGGCGAACTCTTCAAAGACGAGATGCTGGTACTGCATCTCGGTGCCGAACTTTGCAGCCTGGAACAGGCGCTCGCCATCCCAAACCAGCGCATTTATTGCCGCTTGATCGGCGGGAACGGCAGTGACGTCATTGATCAGCCATTCGTTGAGGAAGGCGACAGCCTCCGCCTGGGTCGCTCCGCCTGCAAGCATGGCAGCCGCATCGGCGATGGTGACAGCCTTGGTGTGCTCTACCAGTCGATTATGCTCGGCATGAAAGACATGGTGGACCGCGGTCAGGCCGATATTCTCGTTGGCGCGGCCATCGCCCGCCACAAAATGCGCATTAAGGAGTTCGTCGTCGTAGACACCCGGCAGGTTGCCGGGATTATCGAGACCGATTTCGATATCGCCGTCTGCGAGGCCGCCAGGAACCGCCGAATGGGCAATATCGGCGAGAAATGCGTGGCCTGTGCGCAAGGTATTCGCAGGCAGCAACGTACCAAGACCGCCGTTGGCCCCGGGATCAGCTTCCACCAGACCGGTCGTCGTCATGATCTGCACGAAACCATTCGCTCCGCGGATGAATTCGCCATAGGGGTCGGTCAGCAGCAGCGGAACATTGCCCACGTCGCTGTCGAGCAGCTGGATGCCAAGCAAATCGGCAGCCTGCGCCTTCAGGTCCGCCCAGGTGGCCATGCCGCCTTGCTGGCCCTGGATCAGTTCGCCGGTCGCAACCGGGCGCCCGTTGGCCATCACGTATTCGCGCAGGAACACCTGATGCGAGGGGTGCGAAGTATAGGTCTGGTTCTGATCGACAAAGGCCGTCGTGGTGTTGATCGGCCGGACATTGTCGGCGCTTTCATCGACAGCCGTGTTGGGGTTGTCGACGAGGATGCCATCTGCACCAGGACCAACGGTCGCGCGGGTCAAGACCATGAAATTGGTGCTGCTGCCGGGCACATAGAGCGGATCGTCCGGCATCAGGGGGATCATCACGGTGCCGCTTCCGCCCTTGCCGACGAGGTCGAGGCCATGGTCGAAGAACTGGCCGAACAGCGTGAACCAGGAATTGAAAGGCGCCGAGAGGCCTTCGTCCGGCGCGCTGTTGGTGATGCGAAGGTTGGTGCCGTCGAGCTCGATGCCGTTATCGTCGAGCAAGGTTGTCAGCGTGGTGTATCCGGGATCGGTTTCCAGCGTCGTTCTGGCTAATTCGACCGCAGCGGCGGCATTGGCTGCGGCCGTCTGCAAGGCAGCATTGTTCGGGCTTGCCGCCGCGGCGGCGGAAGCGTTCGCATAGGCGCGTTGGGCATCGCCCAGAGCCTCGAACAGCGGCTGCAACGGTGCATAGGCGGCAGAAATTGTCCCGGTAATGACAAGGCCGGGATCATCGACGCCGGCGCGCTGCAGGGCGGTCAGGATCGCCGAAGGATTGCCAAGTGTCTGGTCGACAATGAGATTGGAGATGATGCGCACTTCAGGATCGATCACGTCGCCGGGGCCTGCGCGATTGCCGATGACCGTACCGTCGGGAAGCGTCATCGTCGGGCCGTCGACATCGACGCCTGGCGTATAGGTAACCTGGGTCATCTGGACGCCAGGTCCCGGGTCGGCATCGACAAACAGCGTCCGGAAGTCGGTTCCGAGCCCCTCCCGGAACGGCTCGTCCGATGAGCCCCAATTGGGATTGAGCAGATTGTTGTAGCTACCGTCGACGGTTCTGAGGCCCCAGGCCAGATTGTAGGTAGGGATCAGCCCGCCCGGACCGTATAGCGGTTGCCCGGCGGCATGCGCTTCGGCGATCTTGATTTGCGCGAGAATGAACTCGAGATCGGAACGAATATAGCTGACCATTTTGCTCTCCCTAGCACCAGCTGAATTTCTTCACCGCATGGTAAACTTGCTGAAACTTGAACTATTCTCGTACGTTGCTTGGCGCACGAACGCCTTTTCTTGTCGATTGCGTTCGAGAAGCAGATACGAACGCAAGAAAAGCCGACATAATCTTCGATGATGGGATAATGTCGCGAAGGGCACCGGACGGAATAGTTCCAAAGGTCCAGAGAATTGTGCGGACCTTCGTCGCCTGAAAGGAGGGACTTTGTACCCAAAGGAGAGCGTGACTTATGTCCCCGGCGATGAAGCCGCCACCGGCCGCGGCTCCTGGGCAATCCGCTTCTGGTACAGCCTTGATCTGACGACCCAATTCTTGCTCGTCGCTACCTTAATCATCGGCGGCTCGATGGCGATCCTCGGCGAGTGGCTGAGTTCGCAGATTGCCGCGAACCAGCTTCGGAGCCGAGCAGAATCCGGGGCCCTCTACATGGAGGGCTTCCTTGCCGGCCATATTGAGGAAGGCCCGGACGGCCCACGTGTTTCGGCCGAGCGTCAGCAGCAACTGGACAGGCTGCTGATCGGCACGGACCTGGCGACGCGCGTGGAGGGGTTCCGAATCTGGGAGCGGGACGGAACAGTTCTCTACAGCACCGATAAATCGCTTACGGGCAAGCGCCTTCCGTCAAAGGATATCGAGCAGGCGTTTGCTGGCCAGGTGGTGGCACAACTGGAAACTGGACACGATGATAACGAGGACGGTGGACAGCCGGAACAGCGCCCGCTGATCGAAATCTATGGGCCGATCTATCGTTCCAACGTCCACGAGGTCATGGCGGTCGGAGAACTTTACGAGGAGGCGGGCGAGTTTATAGCGCAACGCGACCGGGTTCAACGAAGGACGTGGGCCATCGTTGGAGCAACGACGGTCGCCATCATGGGCCTGCTCTTCCTGATTGTTCGGCGTGCCAGTAGGCTGATCCGGCGCCAGAGCGTGACGCTCAAGGCCCAACTCGCCAGCGCGCAAGCATTGGCGGAGCAGAACAGGCAGCTGCGCAAGACCGCCGATCAGGCGCGCATGGATGCCAGCAAATCAAACGAGGCTCTCTTGAACCGTATCGGTTCAGATCTGCACGACGGGCCGATACAGTTGCTCGGCCTGCTGATCCTCAGGCTGGGGACGCCGGCCCCGAAGACGCCTGGCGACCCGGCCGATGCCGTCGGTCCCTCGAACGTGACGAGAGCCGACATCTCGCCACTTCGCCTGGCGGGCCAGGTATTGACGGAGTTGCGGGAGCTCTCGACGGGTCTGGTACTTCCGGAGCTCGAAAACATGTCCCTGGAGGCCGCACTTCGCGTTGCCGTCGAGCGGCACGAGCATGCGACCGGGTCCATCGTAAAGGCCCGCTACAGGGGACTTCAGAAGAGGACCGCTCACCCGCTGAAAATCTGTCTTTACCGCGTGGTTCAGGAAGGGCTCAACAATGCTTTTCATCACGCAGCCGGCCGCGATCAACGTGTTATCGCCATCGCGAACGAAGAGGCCATCACAATCGTAATCAGCGACGGTGGACCGGGTTTCTCACCAACTTCGACGACCGAAGCGCGCCGTAGGCCGCTGGGTCTGCAAGGAATTCGCAACCGGGTTGAAGCTTTTGCCGGCTCGGTACAAATCAGGCAGCGAGGCAAAGGGGGAATGCAACTCGTGACCCGCGTACCACTCGAAATCAACAGCGCCTAGACCTGGCAAGAGCGGCGAAATAACGACGAGTTAGAGGAGAAGACATTCATCAATGGCGCAGCATTGGCTCCCTGTCTTGATGATCGTCGACCTCAAGCTTCTGCGCCGCAATGAGCACCTCGAGGCGGTTTCGCGCATGAAGCTTCTGCATCAGGATGGTCATGTAGTTCTTTACGGTCTTTTCGCCGATACGCAAATCGGCCGCGATCTGCTTGTTTGTGGCTCCGCGCATGAGCATGCCGACAATTTGTCCCTCGCGAATGCTGAGCTTGACGGTTCCGGACGCCATCTTGCGCAGCGAAGAAATCTTGAGCTCTTCGATGACCTTGCAGGCAAACGCCGGCGTAATGAAGGTCTCGCCGTTATACACAGCCCTTACGCCCTGAATAAGCTCGCCGGCATCACTGCCCTTAAGAACATACCCGGTCGCGCCGGCATTGAGCGCGCGAACGGCGATGTCGCTTCTCGTCAGGGCGGTGAAGGCGAGGAACTTTGTCTTTGGCGAAGTCGCGACGATCTTCGCGATGACCTCGAATATGTTTCCAGGCATCATCACGTCCACCACGAATACGTCCGGGCGGATTTCCGCGTTGATCTTGAGAACGTCGCTGGCCTTGCTTCCCGTCGCCGCGACCGTGAAATCCTCGTTCAGTTTAAATAGATCCACCAAACCTGCCAGCATTAATGGATGATCATCGACCAACGCGATAGAAACCGATTCCATACGGACGTCCCCAGGCTGTTCGTTCCCTTGCGTTCATTATGGAGCCATTTTGCCAAAACTGTCCATGTAGTGAAAACGGAGTAGCCCCCTTGAAGCCGCGGCAGATGTATTCCTCGTAAGGCGAGAGGCGCGGTGCGGTGCCGGCGAGCGGTTGGCGCAGTTCATTTGGGACATTTTTGCTGCCTTAGACTGCTGCAGCGACTAGGCCCATCAAGAGCCTAGTCGGTTTTTTCCAGTGCAAGTTCGACCGTTTACGCATGGGCGCTCGGTCGACGAGACGCTTACGCGGAATGGTCGATCCAAGCGGTCAATAGTCCCAGAAGGCCGGGACCCAGCGGAAAGCATCGCCATCAACCGCCACGTGGCCGACGGACGGGAACGGCAGGTGCGTGGCAACGAGCTGTGCGCCGGTCTCCGCCAGCTCCCGCAAAAGTCGGACCCGGACGCGGGCCGCCTCTTCCGGGTCGTGTTCGAAACCGTTATACCAGTCGGGGTGTTCGAACCCGACCGCAAACACGGCGTCGCCGGCAAACATAAGCCGATCACCGCCGGACGCCACGCGAACCACGCAATGCCCGGGGGTGTGGCCGCCGGTACGTGTGGCGACCACGCCCGGCGCCACCTCTTGTTCCTCATCGAACAGCCGCAGATGGCTGCGGTATTCTTCGGTGAACCGCTTGGCCGCCGCCCGAAGCGCGTCCGGGAACCCCGGCGGCATCGAGACGCGGGAGAAATCGGGCGCCTCCCAGAATTTGACCTCGGCGGCCGCCACGTGGATCCGCAGGTCCGGCCGCAGCCGTTCCTTCACCCCGTCGACGAGCAGCCCGCCAACATGGTCCATGTGCATGTGGGTCAGCACGATGTCGGTGACGGATCCAAGATCGATGCCAGCCGCCTCCAGTCGCTTGGTCAACTGCCCGGCCCGCGGCAAGTTCAAGTCCGGGTCCAATCCCAGTCCAGCGTCGATGAGTATGGTCTGCCCGCCACTGCGCACAAGAACCGCATTCAGTGACCAGTCGAAAGCGTCCTGCGGCAGGAACATATCATCCAGCCAGCCAGCTCGGACGACAGGGTCGGCGTTATGTCCCAACATCGCAGTTGGTAGCGGCAGTACCCCATCGCTGATAACCAGCACGTCAATCTCGCCGACCCGCACCGCGTAGCGCGACGGGACCAACTCTTCGGACCGTGTTCTGGCGGGTTGTGAGGGGTTGTTCTGGGTCATGTTCGCCTCCTCCTGCCCAATCCTGCGGCTCTCTGCTTCTGCCTGTGACATGGTGTGCTCCTATTTTTGCGTGGTCGAGACATGTCGGTCCCGAGCCCGTAGCGGACGCTAGGTCGAAGCATATTGGCGGTCGAGCTACACCTGAGGACAGGGCAGCCTGTGCATGGGGAGGACGGCTGCGAAGATTTGGTGGTGAACATGCTGGTCGGAAGGCGTAGGTGCCCTTGCCTGCCGAAGGGTGCCATGCACACCAACCAGCGGCCACGAGCCACGGTCTGGCACGTCGAAGGACGGCACGCTACAATTGAATTTCGCTATGCCGCGGCCAGACAAACCGCGCGCGAACGCTCGGCAAGGCATACGACCCGGAACCGTCTTTACGGACGTGCAGAATGGGCCGGTTGGATCCGCCCGGTGAATTTGTCCGACGCATTGAGGCTCTGAAATCCGAGGGCCGCCGCTCCGCTGTATTTCTCGTACTCGCTGCCACTGGGCAGACGCCTCATGGCGTTGAACCTGATTTCAGCGGGCTGCAACGGCGATGGGCATCACTAGACGACCGATTCCATGAAAGCGGCGTTTGATGGAACCTGACGTGCGCTGGTGGATTCCTGGTTTGAGATTATTCAAATGAGGAGTTTCATCATGGCACCAAGGCGGCGAGTCATTGAGCTGGCGATGAGCGAGCAAGAGATCGAAACGCTGACAGCTCTTTCGCGGTCTCGAACCGAGCCGGCGAGCCGGGTATCGCGGGCAGCCATGCTGCTGGCCTACCGCGAGAACCCGTCGTTCTTTGCGGTGGGACGACGACTTGGCGTGCAT
>NZ_AZNV01000066.1:0-21442 GCF_000510625.1 Rhizobium sp. IBUN | reverse complement strand
GCTCGTCATGGCGGCCGCAGCGTTCCTTGCTAAGTTGGGCTCCGACCTGCGCCGCAGCGCCGGTGGCAAACCGAACGAAACGAGTCCAAACCCGCCAATCGCCGCCTGACCAACAAACTTGCGCTTCTACCAAGCGTCGCAGAGATCCGCTATCTGATCACCCGGCTCCTACTGCGACCGCCGATCAGGACGGCCTTCGTTCTCGCATGGTCACTCTGGCGACGAGAGCATCAAGCCTACGCAATGAGCGCTCACTACAAAACAAGACACAAAACGCAACTGTAGTACTAGATCATGATCTCGCCGCCGGTCACGGGGACCACGGCCCCATTCATAAAGCTGCCAAGCTCTGAGGCGAGAAGGACGAAGGCGCCCGCCAGTTCGGCGGGCTGTCCTGCGCGACCGATCAAGGTCTGCTCACCGAATTTGGCAACCTTGTCAGCGGGCATTGTCGACGGGATGAGCGGTGTCCAGATCGGGCCGGGTGCTACTGCGTTAACACGGATCCCCTTGACCGCAAGCATTTCGGCGAGGCCCGCCGTGAAGTTCGAGATCTGCCCCGATCTGCGAGGATTCGGGAAATCTTTCCAACCGCAGGATTCGCCTGACAGCCATGCCTCGTCTAAACGAGAAAAGGCTATGGACTGTCTGGAACTGATGCGGATCCTCGGATACCACACATTCTCCGTTGCCGGGCACGATCGCGGTAGCTATGTCGCGTTTCGGCTCGCGATGGACCATCCTTTGGCGGTGAAAAGGCTAGCGGTCATCGATAGCATTCCGATCATCGACCATCTCGAGCGCATGGACTGGCGCTTTGCCCGCGATTGGTATCACTGGTTCTTCTTCTCTCAAGAACTCAAGCCGGAGGCAGCGATAAATGCCAATCCTTTGGGTTGGTACGCGATCAAGCCTGGCCTCATGGGCGAGGAAGCCTATGACGACGTCGTTTCGGCGCTCACGAACCCGGTCGTCATCCATGGGATGGTCGAGGACTACCGCGCGGGGTTGACCGTTGACTGGAAACATGACGTCGAGGATCGAAAGCATGGCCGGAAAATCCAGTGTCCGTTGCTATGCCTGTGGTCACGTTTCGATGATCTCGTGGATCATTTCGGGGACCCTTTGCCGATCTGGCGCTCCTGGGCAAACGATGTGGAGGGGCATCCGCTAGACAGCGGCCACCATGTCGCCGAGGAAAATCCGCAGGCATTGGCCACTTCCCTCAGGCGCTTTTTCGCGTAGCACGGCTCTTTTGACGATCGTCTTGAATCGGGCGATTGTCCCTTGGCTGTCTGCGGCGGATTATTCAGTCTCGGATTTTTTGAGCGGAAGCTGGGATGAGGACGCTCATTCGTTCGCCACGATCGAGCGCAGCGCTATCACGGCCACGACGGTGCGTGTTTCATCGGCAATCTCGATGCTGCGCCCATCGACCGACCGACCATTTCTGATTTCCGCTGCAAGCAGTTCTCGAGCAGCGCCGTTCGCTTCCGAAATCGCACTGGTGAGATCCGAAAGAAGAGTGCCATCTGGATCCTCGATGAGTTCGTCGCCCTCTCGGATGTTGAAGAAAAATCGTTTCATGGTCCTAACCTTCCTGGCTGTGAAGTTTGGTCCTTCACGCGCTTGATGACGGCCACGTAAAGGCTGAAAGGACGAGGCCAGGTCATGGAGTGACATGCGCTGACTGCTGGAAACCCTACGAGAGCTGGGACAGCACCTTACGGTGTCTTCGTCGAAGTCGGCACCAATCCGATTGTTGCGAACTCTTGGGTATCGGTTGAAGCCTGACGTGAGTGTGCATTTGTGACCTTGAGTGCTTTGCGGACCTCGTCCTCATCCCATCCGGCGCCAACTGCGGATGCAACGAGCTTCTCAATCCTTTCCGTCTCGGACGCATGTGACGTCTCATCCAGAAACCGCTTTGCGGGTAGGAGACACTGGATGAGATTTGCCTCTCGCGCTTGCGCATCGTCACAATAGCTGGGGGATGCAACATATGGCATCTTTTCATTCCTGTTTCTGCAAAGCAAGGAAAGCTCGGCCGCATACGAGATCGGCCGAGCTGACCGTACCTAGGCTGCCTTTGCGTTGGCTGCTGCCATGGCGAGCTGTGTCAGTTTCTTGTCGGTCGCTTCTTCCTCTGCAAGGGTCTGCTTCAGCAACGGGATTGCATCCCTCAGACCGAGCTGATTGGCCCAGGCGATCAGTGTGCCATAGCGGGCGATTTCGTAGTGCTCGACGGCCTGCGCGGCGGAAATCAGGCCGGCATCCAATGCTGGAGACCCGTTGAATTCTTCAATGATCTCCTCGCCCTCTGAGATGATACCTTGTATCGCCTCACAGGTCTTGCCACGGGCAGGCTTGCCGATAATCTCAAATACCTGCTCTAGGCGCTCGATTTGCCCCTGGGTCTCGTCGCGATGTTGGAGAAACCCAGCTTTGCCTTCTTGCGACTGGGCAGCGCGCGCCATTTTCGGTAGCGTCTTCAGGATCTGCTTTTCCGCGTAGTAGATATCCTTGAGCGTGTCCAGGAAGAGATCGTCCAGTGTCTTTTGAGTAGCCATCGTGTCCTCCGAATGTCGGGTTTGCGCTGCCCAAACTCAGAGCTTGCGCGGATGTTCCCGAAAGGAACCATGATCCTCGTTCGGTGTTTTGTGACCATGACAACGATGCTCTCCAAAAATGCGATCGCCGCGGTGGTTGCGGAAGCCAAACTTTCAACTGGCCTTGTTTATCTTTCCAGCCTGGAGGCGGGGATCAAGCGCAAGTGCGGCAAGAACGGCTTTCTCTATTACGCCCCGGACGGGCGCCGCCTAACGGATAAAGACGAGATCGCCCGCCTGAACGGGCTGGCGATTCCGCCCGCTTATCGCGATGTCATCATTTCGCCCGATGCTCGATCGCATCTGCAGGCGGTTGGTATCGATACTCGTGGACGCAAACAGTACCGATATCATCCTGAGTGGAAGGCCGAGCGCGAACGCACAAAATTTGACAGGCTGGCCGACTTTGGCATGCGGCTTCCCGATATTCGCGAGCGCGTTGATACGGACCTTCGTGCGCGCCGGCTGACCATTGACAAGGCACTCGCAACCGTCGTGTGGATGCTCGACAATCTCTATATCCGCATCGGAAATGCCGGCTACGCTGAGACAAACAAGTCCTACGGATTGACGACCCTGCGCAATCGGCATGTCAAGATCGAGGGTGCGACCGTAAGATTTCGCTTCAAGGGCAAGTCAGGCAAGGAGTGGAACCTCGCCCATTCGGACCGCCGGATCGCCAACGTCATCCGTCGACTGCAAGAGCTTCCCGGTCAGCAGCTGTTCAAGTACATGTGCGAGGATGGTGGTTGCCGGCAAATTTCCTCCCAGGACGTGAACGCCTATATCAGGGAGGTCGCGGGTGACGAATTCACGTCGCGCCAGTTTCGAACCTGGGGGGCCACCTGCCTGGCGGTCGCGGCGTTGGCGCCGCTCGATACCGCAAGCTCGGAGCGGGCAGTTGTTTCGCAGATGAACGAGGCGATCGATCTGGTCGCGGCCAAGCTGGTCAACACCAGGGCCGTCTGCAGGTCCTCCTATATCCATCCTGCCGTATTCCGCGATTTTCGCGCTGGTCGACTTTGTGACGTGCTCAGACGCAAGACGACCAGCCAGCGGTTGCTCAGGTGGATGGACGAGGAGGAAAGTGCTGTCTTGCATTGGCTCAAGTCACAGCGGGACGAATAGGAATGCGCGTGGAGCGGTGGATTCATCTTTGTATTGATATGCAGCGCATGTTTGCGGAAGACACACCCTGGCAGGTGCCATGGATGAAGGCTGTCTCACCGAAAGTGGTCGAGGTTGCATCCCGCTTTCCCCAGCGCACGATTTTCACACGATTCATTCCACCCCGAAATGCGGAAGCCATGCCTGGGATGTGGAAGGCCTACTATGAGAAGTGGCCGATGATGACGACAGATCGGCTATCGCCTGAAATGATTGAGCTGGTTTCTTCCTTGCATGCTCTCGTTCCACCGGCCCGCATATTCGACAAGTTTCTCTATTCTCCCTGGGTCGACGGCCGCCTTCACTCCGCGCTTGGCAGCGAGGAAGTCGGGACCATTGTATTGAGTGGCGGAGAGACGGATATATGCGTCTTAGCTGCGGCCCTTGGCGCGATCGACCTTGGATATCGTGTGATCTTGCTGAAGGATGCCGTTTGCAGCAGCGCGGACGACACGCATGACGCTTCCCTGCAATTGCTGGGAGATCGCTTCTCGGTACAGGTCGAAATCATGCGAACTGAAGAATGGTTGATGGCTGCGACGGATCCAGACCTGCGGTGAATCGTCCGAGTGTCCAAATTAAACAGGCTGGAACACCCCTTGCAAAGGGCGGAACCATTTGGACCATCTCGAGTTGGAGACTTGAGTCCAACCGAGGAGATTATAGCCATGATTCTAGCCAGCGACATCAAAGACCATATGGAAGTCAAATCTGCCGACGGCCAGCATATCGGAACGGTGGACTATCTCGAGGGAAGCGAGAGCATCAAACTCACGAAGTCGGATTCTCCAGACGGAGAACATCACCATCTCATTCCCCTGGAGTGGGTCGACCACGTCGACGCACACGTGCATCTTTCAATGAGCGCATCCGACGTGCGCTCCAAGTGGACGCATCTGGCGAACTAAGCAACAAGACCTGTGGTTCATTGGCCGCGGGCCTTTCCGCATGGTCCCTCTCGCCAACGACCCTGTCTAATTCCACAATAGGAGCGAGCGAGCAAACTGGGCTGATGCTCTGGAAGCACATCACTCCGAGTTGGAAATCTGGTACCGAGAAAGCGTGCCTGGCGGCACACTTTCTCAATTGGATTCAACGGAGATTGAAGGTCAATATCGGGTAGCGACCAGGTCTTCTTCCTCGTCGCGCTGCCTGCCACCCAACGCCGCGGCAGCAGAGGAAATGAAGGCTCCGATCAATAGGGACAGGGCGCCAACAAGGGCAGTGGTGGCGGCTGCTTTCCGCGTCTTGTCCAAGGCGTCTTGAGTGGCGACCTTGGCATCCTCAATCTGCTTCAGAACTGCGTCGACCCTGGCACGTGCATCCGCTTCAGAAAGATTGGTGCGTGCTGCGACGATGCTGGCGATATAGGTTTTGTCGTTATCGGGCACCTCTCCCCGTGCCGTTCCTTGCAGCAGAATTCTTGCGATTTCCGCGCTTGCCGCTCCATCCTCTTCACGCGCCCGCTGGGTGACCTGTTGAGGGCGAAGCAGCGCGTCGGTGAAGTAGGACGTTGAAAGGTCGGTGCCGTCACGCGAAACCGCGCTCGCGGCCCCTGCTGCGATGCCCGCCGTATTGGCAGCAGTGCCGACAGCGCTCGCCCCTGCTCCGGCAAGGGACGTCAAGGACGACGCCAGGAACCCTGCCACGAACAGCGTTGCCAGTGCCCAACTGAGAAAGCCATGGGCGGTATCGCGAAAGAAAACTTCGTCGGTGTGTGCCGCAGCCCACTTCGTTCGAAGTCGCCCCGTAAGATATCCTCCGAGGGCAGCAGACAGCCACTGAACAACAACGAGCCAGATCGCTGCGGCTACGCCGACCGTTGCGGCCGAGCTGTTTTCGCTAGACCACGGCGACACCATCGTCAGGCCCATTCCCGATCCTACCAAAAGGAGAATGAGTGTGATTCCTGTCGCAGCAACCGCGCCACCGATGATCGGACCCCAGGCGAGCGCAGATTTGGAGGACTCGACCGGGAGAACGTCCGTTACTTTACTTTCGCTTAGAGACATTCTGGCCTCCTATCGCATGAAGAGGACGAGCAGGATAACGATCGGCAGGGGGATGCCGAGAAGCCAGAGTAAAATACCGCGACCCATCTCAATAACCTTTCATAAGAGACTCTTGCACGCTTCGAACGCTGCGCCCCAGACATTGTTCCCTTGGCCAGTTAACCTCGCTGGGCGCCCGGCAAGGGTGAGATGCTTGCGCTTGAGCGTTCGCAGCTCCGTGATGAGACTCGTTGACGGCTGTACGCCGTCGCCCACTACGATTGATGGAGGGGCAAGGGAGGAATTTTTATCCTGCAGGACTGGGCGGCGGCCGAACAGGCGCTGCCAGCTCCGCCGAGCGTGAATCTGGTCTCAGCCGCCGCGAAGTTCAATGATCCTGAACTGTCGCCCTGGTTGCCTTTGGGAACGGTTGCTGAGCTTGCTCGCGATCGTGCCCCCCGTCCAATGTGTCACATCTGGGCCGCCACTTGAGGCAGGTGACGTGTCGATTTTCTGCGGCCAGATCTTTCCGCTGTGTTTTGCACGCGGCGAAATTGGCGCTTCGAGTTAGACTGTTGTGCCGACATCAGCCGTTTCTGCTGGCGAAGCCGATGCCAGCATGGTCACGGGGACCGCCGAAACGAACAATGAAGAATGCGCGTTGATGATCCGGCCGGACTCAAACTTCAGTAGAGGGCCGTCGATATCAGCCACACGCTCGGTGGACCGAACCTCGTTCCATCCGTCCGAAGTGCCTTCAATCAGAGTGAAATTGTATACCGTGCCGATATCAAACATGTCGTTTCCCCCTTCGGTCAAGGTGACACAGGAAGCTCTGGTGTCAAGGCTCGGAGTGAATTCGGCTGATGCCTGAGCAAGTGTCTTTCCAGTGCAGGAACATTGGATTCCTCTGTGCGTTCCGCCTCCGCAGCAGAGGAGAAAGTAATGTCAGACGACAAATCGAAGCGGGGTCAGGTTGACCGCAATCGCGCTTCCGCAAGCGAACCTTATGAAGTTGCCTATTTCGCGAAGAAGCACGGGATTTCCAGCGAGGATGCAAAACGCATCATTATGCGGCACGGGCCAGATCGCGATGCTGCCGACAAAGCGGCATCAAAACTCAAGTAACTGCCCAATACAAGAAAGTGCCAATGATAGATGGCGTATATTGGGGAGCGCGTGCCGATGACCAACGAGGAGAGAGGTCCGGCCGCGTAATCGCTGCTTGACGAGGGCGCGGACCCGCTGCGTTTGACGGGATGGATCACACCCAGTTGCACTGCGCTCCAACGAGCCAGGACGCTTCTCCTTCGTCTTTGATGGCGAAATTTTCCCACAAATGCGGCCTTGCACTGGCGATCACCTCGGACGGAACAAACGTCGTTCAACAAGGTTTGGGGGCATCTGTTCCTGTAAGTGGAGGCTTCCATGTCGAACGAACCAACCCCACGAGAGCGCGAGCAAAGGCCGATGGCCGCACCCGCGACTGCGTCCCAAACCCCCAGCCATCCTGCATTCGCGGTCGGGGCCGCGATCGGCGCCGCGCTCCCTCACACCGAGACGGAAGACGAATTGCTTGGTGAGACATCGGACTCGGCAAAGGAAGCCGTTACTGTCCAGGCGAGCGAGGCTCTTGCCGAGGGTAAAGCCATCGCATCCGACGCCTACGACAAGGCGGTCGCGGTAGCATCCGACATGCATGATGCGGTCAAGGATCGGGTGGTCGATGAGGTCAAGACCTTCAAAGTGCGAACGGGCAGTGGCGAACACCAACAGCCGTAGACACGAGGTCGTCGCGGCGTCGTTCACCCTTGCGGCGCCGGAATGGAAAGCCAGAAATCGCTTGGGCAGGCCCAGGAAAGACGTGCCCGAGAGGCTGTTTGCAGCGACTGCCGCATGAAAAGGAAACGTCGCGGATGTCCGCAGATCCAAAATCACCACCCACGATCAAACATTACGGAGGTGCGGCAGGCGGCTGGGGATCAGCAAGGTCTGTCGCGGCTGTCCTTGCGCGTGAGCATAAGTTCGCGGCCGGGTCTGGCCTTCTCGCCAAGCAGAATAAGCCGGATGGCTACATGTGTGTGAGTTGCGCCTGGGCAAAGCCCGCCAAACCTCACCCTCTCGAGTTTTGCGAAAACGGTGCGAAGGCTACAGCGTGGGGAATCACGAGCCGACGGGCAGATCCTGCCTTTTTTGCAAACCATACGCTTACTGACCTCGAAGGGTGGCGGGACCACGACCTTGAGGAGCAGGGCCGCTTGACGCAGCCGATGCGTTTTGATGCCGCCACAGACAGATACCTCCCGGTCTCATGGGAAGCGGCGTTCGAGGAGATCGGCAAGGAGCTTGCTGGACGACGTCCGCAGGAGGTCGATTTTTACACCTCGGGACGGGCATCGCTTGAAACCAGCTATATGTATCAGCTCTTTGCCAGGATGTATGGCAGCAATAATCTGCCGGATAGCTCGAACATGTTCCACGAGAGCTCGTCAGTGGCTTTGCCGGAGAGCATTGGTGCGTCCGTGGGCACCGCCATCTTATCCGACTTCGAAAACACTGACTGCATTTTCTATTTCGGCCAGAACGTCGGAACGTCTTCGCCTCGACTTCTTCATGATCTTCAGGACGCGGTCAACCGTGGCGTGAAGATCGTCACCTTCAACATGTTAAGAGAGCCGGGGCTTGAGCGCTTTATCAACCCTCAATCACCTTCACAGATGCTTTCGGGCATAGAAACGCCGATCTCATCCGCAAAAAGCCCGACGTCGAGCTTTCCTCGTCGGGCTTTTGCACTTCGCGGAATATTGCTCGCCGAGCAAAAGGACAGATCGTATGGCAGAAGACCTCAAAGCAGGCTTCACCGGATCACCACCTGACAAACCTGAAGGGATGCTTCACGCGGCAAGGGTGGCTGGTGAAGCAGTCAAGCGCGAAACCAATGCGCTCGTATCAGGTGCTGGGGAACACCCGCGTACCGCGACCAGCCTCGTACTGGGCATCGGAACTATGGCATTTGCGCTGGGATATCTGGTGGGCCGCTCGTCGGCCGAGCGCAATTATAATTATTGGCGCTGAAATCGTTATCAGGGCGCGTAGCAGCGATGCGCTATCATTACCGGCAATGTTTCAATCTATAAGCCTATGAGGAGGCGATCCGCGCGTTCGCTATTTCGTTGGTCGCCGGGGCCGACGCTTCAGGGTTCTCCACATCCGAATTTCTCGGATGAGCAATGCAATGGCAGTTATCAATGTTCCATCCGCAGCAACAAGCGGTGCAATTATTTCAGCGTTCATATGCATATCCCTTCGACATGTCCGTAGAATACCCAGTAGGTCGGCGTGGGGAAAAACGGCGTCAAAAGTCAGCATCAGCCATTTGCGTTTACTCAGGAGTGGCGTTCGCGTCAACGAGTCACTCATTCGCCTCGCCCCACTAGTGAAAGGACGATCATCCTCGACGTCGCGTCTGGTGCGACCGGTGATGCTGGCTCTCCCGGCGAGTAAGAGCCAGAGTCAGAGGGACTTGTGGTGCGGTAGTGCTGGCTGACGGCGCGCCTGTCGGCCCTTTCAGGGAGGGCTGGAAGTCAGGGCTTGCTGCAAGTCCTCGCTGCTCAGGCTGGGGTTGCGATTGAATAATTCAATCGCACGGCCGGTCGCCGCACGGCCGCGCTCGCTTTCGGGGTCGACCTCGTTTGACTGGCACCAAGATTTCACAGCTTGGGTAGAACTCGCGGTCTGAGTAGTCCATCATGTCAAGAAAGTTAAAAGGCACATCGGTCGCTCCACCAGAGGCAAGAGCACGTCTGATCTCCCAAGCGGCCTTTGCCCAGTACTCAATGGCCGACGGAGAGATTATACTCGCAGGGCCTCCCAGATTCTATGTCCGCTTGCGTACGGAAACGGTGCTCTTCCCGGCCGCCGTCCGTCCTTGGCGCCGTTGCCACTATCCTTTGCTGATGTAGGATTGACAGGAGGGACAGCGGGGCCGCGCATGACGTTGAGGTCGACATTTAGCGGCAGCTGGACCGTGCAGTCGGCGCATTCAGGACCCCGGCGTCGGTATAGCCTGGTCGCTTGTCAGGGTAGTTGGCCAATGAAGTTGGCCGCTCTAAAGTATGAAGCCCGCTCGTTCGCGGGCTTCGACATCAGTCAGTGCTTACCCTTGTGACTTCCCTGCCCTCCTTTGGAGCGCTGGTCGCTTGCCTTGCTGCTGCGATCTGAGCTGTCCTGATCATTGCGGGTCATTGATGCCTGCTTCGTATCAGAGTTTTTATGGCTCTGTTTGCCGGCCTTAACATGCTGCTCGTGAGAACCGCCTTGGGATGCCATGTCGTCTACTCCTTGGTTGAATGGCGAGACCGACAATGGACAGCGGTCTCGTTCCACCTAACACCAAGGCTGCCGGTCTGTTCCTTCACAAAAGACGAAAAAAAGCGGGTCAAATATCGCACCTGCGACCCGTGTCCCTTGTAGAATTGCGTTTCGGGCGCCAAAGTTGGAAAGACGACGGCCTTCGCCCTGGCTGCACGTCCCTTGGTGGGCGCGCTCTAATCGAGAAGGTCCGATGGTACTCTACCGCCGTTTTCCGCGAGCCTCCTCATAAGCGTCTTGTGCAGGAAGGTGTTCATCGTTGCACTGTCATCCTTGTCGCCGCTAAAGCCGAGCTCGGTCGCCAAATCCCTTCGTTCCTGAATGCTGGCGTCCATTCCGATTGCTTTCATGAGGTCTACGATCGAGTGCCGCCAATCCAGCGTTTGTGCGGAAATTCTTGCGGCCGCGTCCAGGATGGCAGCGACGTCGACATCTGGGCGCAAAGGTGGCGGGGCGCCCCGGTCGCAGGATCGGTGACAATTGGAGGACGTTCGGAAATCTGGTCTGACTGTGGTGCCCCCGGACCGGGAGGCGGTGGCGCTCCCAGTTCATCCGACCCCGTGAGTATTGCGTGACTTATGCGGTTAAAGATGCCCATTGAATTTTTCCTCCACTGGCACGATGACATCCTGCTCTAATTAACACGCGTGCAGTCCCTCCTGTTCCGTCATCATGGGAGTGGACACTGATCAACCCGTCGCCAGAGCCACTGTTCGGGCTTGCATTTGTTTCTTCCGATTACCTCCGGAACACTTTCAGGTGCGGCTGGAAACCAAACGACGATCTTTTAGTTAAGGCAATGATGTTCCACTCGCGCACATGTAACGAGGATAAAGGATGAGTCCCGAGATCAGTCCATCGTCCGGAGCGGTTCAGGACCGTTATCGCACCTCTATGGACGCTATCAGCGATTATGCAATCTACATGCTGGATCCTAATGGGTATGTCAGCAGTTGGAACACCGGCGCGAACAAGTTCAAGGGATATATGGACGACGAGATTGTTGGGGAGCATTTCTCGCGATTCTACACTCCAGAGGACCAGGAAGCGGGTCTGCCGGCGCGGGCATTGCATTTGGCCACGCAGGAAGGGCGGTTCGAGGAAGAGGCATGGCGCGTTCGAAAGGACGGTACGCGCTTTTGGGCACATGTTGTCATTGACCCCCTTCGCGACAACGGACAGGTGATTGGCTTTGCCAAGATCACAAGGGATTTGTCAGAGCGTAAGCGCGCGGAAGAGGCCCTCAGGCGCAGCGAGGAGCAGTTTCGCTTACTCGTTCAGGGCGTCACCGATTACGCGATCTACATGCTCAGTCCCAAGGGGTTTGTTTCGAGTTGGAACGTCGGGGCCCAACGTATCAAAGGCTACACGCCCGAAGAAATTATCGGCCAGCACTTTTCACGGTTTTACACCGACGAGGACAAAGCGGTAAATCTTCCCGTCCGCGCCCTTGAGATAGCAGAGCGCGAGGGTCGGTTCGAGCGAGAAGGATGGCGCTTGCGCAAGGACGGGTCGCGATTTTGGGCGAACGTCATCATCGATGCGATCCGCTCCGAAGGCGGAGAACTCATTGGATTTGCAAAGGTGACTCGCGACATCACGGAAAAGCGCCAGGTCGAGGAGGCCCTCGCCAAGGCGCAGAGAGGCCTGTTTCAGGCTCAAAAGATGGAGGCTGTTGGCCAGTTAACGGGCGGGGTCGCACATGACTTCAACAACTTGCTCATGGCCATTCTCGGCAGCCTTGAGATTGCTGAAAAGCGAGCCGCCGCGGGGCAGGACGTAACGGGATTGATCAGAAATGCCATACAGGGCGCCAAGCGCGGAGCATCGCTGACACAACGGCTTCTTGCTTTTTCCCGAAAACAGGAACTGGAATTGCAGCCGGTTGACATCCCCGATCTCGTCCGAGGCATGACGGACATGCTTCGGCGGTCGCTTGGCCCGATCGAAATCAACACGAATTTTCCCCTGGGTCTTCCGAAAGTTCAGTGCGATCCGAACCAGTTGGAGAATGCACTCGTCAATCTAGCGCTCAATGCCCGCGATGCCATTTCGTCGGACGGCGAGATCACGATAGGCGCAAAGCGGCATTCGATTGCGGCTGGCGATCGCAGTGAGTTGAAACCGGGCAATTATATCTGTCTTTCGGTGACGGATAATGGGGAGGGAATGGACGAAGAAACGCTGGCAAACGCAACCACACCATTCTTCACAACGAAGGGCGTCGGTAAAGGAACAGGACTCGGCCTGTCGATGGTCCAGGGCTTGCTGGCTCAAAGCGGAGGACGGCTCATCCTTCTCTCAACCAAAGGCGAGGGCACGTGTGCCGAGCTGTGGCTTCCAACAGCCGGGGGTGTTGACGAAACAGCGAAAGCAAATCAAGCGGAGGAGAAGATCGCTCCCCAAAGCTACAACAGACCGCTCAATATTCTCGTGGTCGATGATGATCAACTCGTCTTGACGAATGCGGTTTTATTGATCGAGGATCTCGGCCATGCGACGACGCCTGCTCAATCCGCTGAGGAAGCGCTGAAGATTCTCTCTGAGAACTGCAATTTCGACCTCGTGATCACGGATCATGCGATGCCAAAAACGACCGGGTCCCAGCTGGCAGGAATGATTGAGCAAAAGTGGCCTGGCCTGCCAGTCGTACTGGCAACGGGCTATGCAGATCTTCCACAAGGCGCGGATCGCACAGTCGCGCGATTACCAAAGCCCTATTCACAGGCACAGCTGGCCGTGGCGATTTCGCAAGCGGTCGAGCCATAGAGAGGCCCGCACCCTTCAGGACATGCTTCCAGCTCGTCTTCCGACTGTTTTGCGACCCCGTGTGCTCAACGCCAATATTTTTGATAACACGGCGAGGAGCCCGTGTTGCAGGCTCGACTCGCCGCCCCCGCCGCCCGTAAAGTCATCGCGATCTCGTGTCTCAAACAGTGGTATCGCAGCGAGTACCAGTCCGGCTAGATGATACCCGCACCCGCGATCTGGCAAAACCCCTCCTAGTTCCGTGTTCGACAGCGTACACACTACGCAAGCGCTGTTGCGATGAGACCGGGCTGCCTGCGCTAGCCGATTTCCGGGCACCCTCGGGAATTGCCGAAGACGATTCTGTCCGGCCCCGCCCGGGTGAACCCCTCAACGACAACGCTTCTCGACGTTACCCTGGCAATCTGAGGTCGCCTGAATCCTGCGTCACGTGCGAGATCGAGAGCGTCGTCGGGATTGCAGCGCTCTCTTACGCGTCGCTCTCGGTTTCGATCATAAATTCCAACTCCACCTGGGCCGACCCGAAATTCCAGGTCTTGCGCGTATAGCGCCGGGGATGGCCATGTAATGATTGTGGTCACAAGCGCTCCAAGCAACAGGGCTCTGGTCAATTTCATAGCAAATCCTCCGAACTTCGATTTGTGTCTGAGCAACAGATCTGTGACCAAGTTGTTCCAGCATGGATGCTTGGGAATAAACCGCAAGGGGATTGGTGAGAGCAACGAGGTACCTTTTTGCTTGGCTAGATTGTGATCTCGGCGACGGCACACCTAGTGGCCCGCACCAGATGCGAGTTTTCGAAGCCTGCGGGCCTGAGATGCATGCTCCGAAGCACGTTGCCGACAAAGTTTCAAATTGCATTCGTCCGACCCGGTCGCGTGGCCTTGTGCCGAGCTTCAACGAAATCGTGTCCAACCAAGTGAATGGGCGCGCTTGGCAAGACCAGTCGAACCGTTCGACGGTCGGTGGTTACTTTTTTGGCAGCCGGATAGAAATAGGAAAATGCTGTTCGTCCAGTCGATCAAGAACATCCCAAGCATTCCTATTGACATGCGAGCCAAAAAGAACAAATAGAGAACTTAGTCAATCGCGCTGAAATGGCCGTTCTCCCATGTTGCTCTTGTGCGGCGAGATCGCTCGATTACGCAAACGTCCGCTGAACTGAGGGTTCAATCGTCTCTTGGCAAGAGAAGGGCCGCAACCTTTATGAACTTGAACATGTGAAAGCCTGATGCCTGAAATCCATCCGTTCAAGCGCCTTAGACAATGGACCATTGAAGGCGCTCGCGAACAGGGTCAGCTCCTCGTCATTACCTGCGACTATTGCAAAGTGACGCATCACTATCTCCCAGCGGACCTCATGGAGCTTTGCGGCAACATCACACTCGACAGGGTGCTTAGGCGCTTTAAGTGCGAGGGGTGTAATAAAAAGTCTTATCTTCGGATGACGTTACACTTTCCGCATGGAAGCGACTACGGGCACCTCATCACCCGACGACTGCGTGAGATACGAGTGATCCGAGTTCCCGTCTGGTCGAATGAGCGCCTGCGATAGCATTGCCCGCCTTGGAACGTCGGCTCGTTACCGCGTCGCTCCGAACACAAACGCAAGAGCGGCGACGACCGCAACCGCGGTAATGGGTCTATCACGAACGGTTTCCTTCACATCGTCAAGCAAACTTCCGGCTCGTGCCTTCGCTACTCCAACTGAGTCGGATGCCACGCCGGAAAAAGACTTCGCCAGCCGATTTGTATCGAGCCGCAGCGCACGAATATTCTCACCTATTGACCCTGGACGGAGCGGATCGCCATTGTTGCTTTCCGTCGTGTATGGGTCGGGCTCTGATTTCACGCGTTCAGCAACCTCCGCGTCCGTCCTTCCGGTGGGGACGCCGGTAGTCGTAGCTGAAACGGGATCAGAAGCCGGAAAAGTGTCTTCCAATCCCTGATCGAGCCCTCCTTGGCGTGCGCGACGTCTTTGTTCCGCCTGTTCTTTCTGCATGGATTTAACTGCTGGGGAATCCTTGGGATCAGGCATTGGTCATCTCCATTGTCCAGTGCCTCAATGAAAGCTCCAGGATGATCAGAAGTTCCCGCCGCCGGACGATTTCGTTAGCTCGTCAAACGGCTTGAGCGCAGTCACTGTTGGAAATTTGCAAGTTGGGCTGATGCCTGAACCGCTTTCACGCAGTCAGGGCACGCCAAATATGAAGACCGCCGTAGCAATCCAAAATAAGGCACATATTTCCACAGCAATTAGCATTCCGATTGAGCGGTCGCTCATCCTGCACTCCCCCACAAGACTTGAAGGTTAGCATAATCGGTGAGGGGCGCCGAAACACATTGTTTTTACGATTATTTCAGGAAACGCGCATATAAATGCGGAAAGTTTGGGCGACAAGTGGGCCTCGAGAAGCACTTCGCCAGGACGCTCGGGAGCCACCTGTTTGTACGGCAAACGGCGTCATTTCTCGACTTTGTGCCTTCGGATGTTCAACACTGATCTTGTGCAAAGGACCCGATTACCTATCTGAAAAGAAACCTCGAAGTGGAGCCTCGAGATGGATGCGTTGACAACTAAACTATCCTCCAATCCGACCATCGAAATTATTCCACCCCTGAAAGTCAGTAGCTTCAGTAATTTCATCACCTGTCTTTGCTGCAATCGATCACGTACTCCGGGGGAAATAGACGAAGACGGATGCGGCATATGCAATGAGTGCCTGGAGCCGAACGCAGAGCGCTGGGACATTCCCGCTTTCGAAGTTGCCTTGGCCCAATTGCCAGCCGGCTACCTTGAAGGCAATTTCAAGGGGCGGCGCTGGAGCGCAACCGTGAAGCGATCCTTGGACGGCCGGCGCGAGTGGCTCTTTGCCGAGGACCTTGGAGGGAGCGATATCGTCAGCTTCAATCTTTATAGATTAGAAAATGGCCGCAACGCTCTTCGCCCCTGCGAGATGTCGCAAGCGAAGGTGGTTGAATTCGTCATTGGTTTCCGCCCGGACACAAGGTCCGGGTGATTGATCAGATCACAACGCGAATCTTGGCTGAGAACCGCATAGGCCGGCGGGCCTGAAAAGGGCAGAGGCAGCTTCTGGTCGTCCACCGGATCGATGACGTCCTTGGTCGGTTTTTATTGCCTTTGGTCAGTCATTTCTTTGTCTCCCAGCGTACAGGATCTCGGCTAACCGGAACCTTAAATGTGACGCCTGCGTTACTTGCCACTAGGTAACGAGAGAACGTCATGAACTCAGGCCATTTCTTTTCAAAATTCGCAACTGCTGTTGCCGAGTTGTCAGGAAAACCGGTAACCTTCGTGATGGCGGTCGCACTTGTCTCGGTTTGGGCAGCATCTGGCCCGGTATTCAGTTTCTCTGAAACTTGGCAGCTCGTCATCAATACCGGCACCACCATTATAACTTTTCTGATGGTTTTCGTGCTGCAGAACTCTCAGAACCGAGATGGCAAAGCCCTGCAGGCGAAGCTCGACGAGCTCATTTTGACCTCACAGGCGCAAAACAAGTTTGTCGGGATCGAGAAGCTTGACGAGAAACAACTTCGCGAGATGAGTACACAACTCGCGGAAAAAGCCCAATGCGTCGAGGATGTCGCTGACGAAAAAGCGGAGTCGGCTTGAAAGCGGATTCTTGTCGCGGATCTGCCACAGAGCCGCGGCTCGTGGAACCAGAGGTTCAGTTAAACGTTTTAAGCGACCAGAAGCCGATGAAACGTCCCGGCCGTAGGCATCGAGCCCTCGTACGGCACACCGGCCGGCGGGCCCGTTGGACGCTTTAGATGCAAGGTGAGAGGGTTATGGGGTGAAGGATGGCCGAGAGCAGAACGCTCGAAACGAACGGCGAGACGATTGGCATGCCGGTTTCCCGCGCTGTCGTCGAGGCGAACAGGCCATCCACGGGCATCCCGCAGCAGCGCGACGTCCATGAAGAGCGGGAGATGGGAACGCTTCGCCAACAATCGGAAGACATGCGCCAACGTGTAGCTGACATAACGAAGACGATCAGCGGCACGGCCCGCCAAGCCGCAAGACACTTGAAGGACCGGGAAAGCTCAAAGGACTGGGAAAGCTCAATTCGGTTCCGAGCCTTTTGTTTGCTGCAACTCCGGCCGGGACCGTCGCATGTGTCATTGCCGGTTTTCGGCCCATCGATCCAAAACGAAGACGAATGGCCTGGCAAAATGGTTGGCAGAACGACATTGCTGTCGCGCCAGCCTACAACTAGCTATTTGCACCACGGAATGAGTTTGCAACCAGTTGGGAGGTAGGATCTGGATGCTCGACGAACAGACCCAGGCTAAAACCGGAATTCCCGGCCTGGATGACGTCTTATGCGGAGGCTTAAGCCGCAGGCACGTATTTCTCCTCGAAGGTGCGCCGGGAACGGGAAAGACGACAATCGCACTTCAGTTCCTGCTTGACGGAGCGTCGGCAGGTGAAAAGTGCCTCTACGTAACTCTCTCCGAAACCGAAGAGGAACTGCGAGGCACCGCAGTGTCGCACGGGCTGACGATCGACGACAGCCTGGAAATCTTCGAACTTGTTCCCCCGGAAAGCCTTCTGAATGCCGACCAGCAGCAAAGTCTTCTCTACTCGTCCGACCTTGAGCTCGGAGAGACGACGAAGATGATCTTTGAGGTGTTCGAGCGCCACAAGCCGAGCCGGGTGGTCATCGACAGCCTTTCGGAAATCCGCTTGCTGGCGCAGAGTTCGCTTCGATATCGCCGCCAGATCCTTGCTCTCAAGCATTTCTTTGCGCAATCTGGGGCGACGGTGCTGCTGCTCGACGACATGACGTCGGATGTCCTGGACAAGACCGTTCACAGTGTCGTCCATGGTGTTATCCACCTTGAACAGCTGGCTCCGGATTATGGCTCCGAACGCCGGCGTCTGCGCGTGATGAAATATCGCGGGCGCGCGTTTCGCGGTGGCTTTCACGATTTCATCATTCGCAAGGGGGGTGTGCGGGTCTTCCCGAGACTTCGGGCCGTGGAACACAAAACGGAATTTACCCGCGACAGGGTCGGAAGCGGTGTTGCCGAACTCGATCGTCTTCTCGGTGGGGGCATCGAGCGTGGATCGAGCACCCTGCTCATCGGCCCAGCCGGGACCGGCAAAAGCCTGTTTACACTGCAGTTCGTCGATGCAGCAGTCAAACGTGGAGAACGGGCTGCCGTTTTTGTCTTCGATGAAGAGATTGGGCTCTTGCTTGATCGGACAAAGGCCCTTGGCTTCGACTTCGAAAGCATGCGGGATGAAGGCAAGCTGCATCTCGAGCAACTCGATGCTTCCGAGGTGTCTCCGGGAGAGTTCGCCCAGCGCGTACGCGACCGTGTCGCAGATTTTGATGCCAAGACCGTCGTGATCGACAGCATAAATGGCTATCAGGCGGCCATGCCCGGCGAGAACGCGCTCATCCTTCACATGCACGAACTGCTTCAATACCTCAACCGCCAGGGCGCAACAACTTTCCTGACAGTTGCGCAGCACGGGCTGGTCGGCGATATGAAAGCCCCAGTCGACATTACATATCTCTCAGACACAGTCGTTCTTCTGCGTTACTTCGAAGCCTTGGGCAAGGTTCGCAGGGCGATCTCCGTCGTCAAGAAGCGCGCCGGAAAGCATGAAGACACGATCCGTGAATATGGAATCAGCGAAAGTGGACTGACGGTGGGAGCACCGCTGTCGGCGTTCCAGGGTGTCCTGGGGGGTGTCCCCACCTTCCTGGGCGAAAGGCAGTCTCTCATGTCGGAGGCGAAAGGGGAGGAGCGCAAAAATTCCTGATCAGCTCGCAACCAGCCTTATACTTGCGCCTTCGGGCAGAGATACTCAGATTGCTTCCTCGCTTCTCAGGGAGGCGGGCATGCCCAGCGAGGCCGTGTCCGATCTGGCAGCTCTTATGCGGACAATTGGCGACGACACCGCCTTCGTCGTGTTGACGGAAGAGGCGTTGCACAATGCCGACCTGAAACCGCTTTCCGAATGGATATTGCAACAGGCTTCCTGGTCTGACATGCCGTTCCTCGTTCTAACGCAGCGAGGCGGCGGCTCGGAGCGCAATCCAGCTGCAGGGCGGCTGTCAGGAATTCTGGGGAACGTCAGCTTCATCGAGCGGCCGTTCCATGCCACCAGCTTCATTAGCGTTGCCCAAACCGCAATGCGAGGAAGACGCCGCCAGTACGAGGCGCGAGCTCGCATCGAGGAGCTTCGCGAACAGGAACGACGGCTGCAAACTGCCCTCGAGGCGGGCAGGCTCGGCTCCTGGGAACTGGATCTCGTCACCTACGAGCTATCGACTTCCCCAATATGCAAGGCGATCTTCGGCCGATTGCCGGACGAACCATTTGCCTACCCGACACTACAGGCCAGCATCCATCCCGGCGATCTTGAAGGCGTGCACGAAGCCCTGACTGCAACGATCGAAACGGGTGTTGGGTTTGCGGTTGAGTATCGCGTTATTTGGCCGGACGGTTCAGTCCACTGGGTGGAGAACAGGGCACAGCTCTTGCGCAAGCGGTCGGGGGTCGCGGTCAAGCTGGTCGGCGTTTCGGTCGACTTCACTCAGCGCCGCCAGATCCTGGAGCAGCAGCGACAATTAAATGAATTGCTCGAAGAGCGTGTCGCGGCCCGAACCGCCGAGTTGAAAGCTGCCCACGACACTGTTTTGGCCGAGGCCGCGCAGCGACAAAAGGCGGAAGAGCAACTACGCCAGATTCAAAAGCTTGAAGCGATCGGGCAATTGACAGGGTGCGTTGCTCACGACTTCAACAATCTGTTGATGGTGGTACTCGGAAATCTGGAACTGATCCGCAAGGCGGTAACTAGTGAGGCGCGTCTGGTCAGGCTGGTTGATGGAGCGCTTCAAGCCGCGAAAAGAGGGGCATCTCTGACCCAGCGCTTGCTGGCATTCGCACGGCGCCAGGATCTGCAGGTAAAGGCGGTTGACCTGCGCAAGCTGGTAACAGACATGGAGGATCTTCTCCGGCGATCTGTCGGTCCGATGATCATTTTGGACAAAGAAATGCCCGAGAACCTGCCGCATGTTCTTGCTGACGCAAACCAGATTGAACTTGCCCTATTAAACCTTGCGGTCAACGCCCGGGACGCCATGCCCGACGGAGGTTCGCTCAAGATTGCGCTTGCAGAGATCAATGTCCCGCCCGCAGACAAGGAACTTTCTGCCGGTCGTTATGTCCTTCTGAGCGTTACCGACAATGGGAAAGGAATGGACGAGGATACGCTCGCAAAGGCGGTGGAACCGTTCTTTTCCACCAAGGAACTCGGGAAGGGTACAGGCCTCGGTCTTTCCATGATCCATGGCTTGGCGCTGCAACATGGGGGCAGCTTTAGCCTAGAGAGCGTGCTCGGCTCCGGTACAACCGCTCAGCTCCTGATCCCAGCGGTGGAGGGTGACGTCGTGCAGATGCACATGAAGGGCTCATCACCCGTCATCATGGCCGACAAACAGCCGAAGCGCATCCTTCTGGTTGATGACGACATCCTGATCGCGATGAGTTCGGCTGATATGGTAACCGACCTTGGGCATGAAGTGGTGGAAGCTCATTCGGGAGCGGAGGCGCTCGAAATTCTCGGTAGCGATCAGCAGTTCGATCTTCTGATCACCGACTATTCCATGCCCGGTATGAATGGCGCGGATCTTGTCCATGCCGTACGGCAGTTAGTTCCCGACCTGCCCGTGCTTCTTGCGAGCGGCTATGCCGATCTGCCGGCAGGAGTGCAGGTAGACGCAGTCAGGCTTGGGAAGCCATATACCCAGGATCAACTCGCGCACGAGATCTCCAACGCTTTGCAAGCATAACAGATTCAAAAGGACGGGAACCGGGCGACTTCTCTTCCGTTTTGTAGCGCGCATGTCATGGCTGCAAAACCAAGGGACGAACGATGATTTTTGATAACAGACAGGATTGGATCGCTCACCGCGCATATGCACTTTGGGAGCAGGCGGGACGACCGTACGGTGAAGATCAGATTCATTGGCGACAGGCTGTCCTGGAGCGAGAACTCCTCGAGCAGACCCGCGCCTCTGCCGACGGTCAGGAAGTCTTCGATCGCCTACGCATGACGGAAAGGCCTGTCGGGCGCGATCGTGCCAAAAACATCCTCGTTGTCGAAGACGAGGCGAAGCTTCGTTTCGATACTGTCGATCTGCTCGAAGAGGCCGGCTACCGCGTTTTGGAGGCAGCGAATGCGGACGAAGCGTTGGTCCTCTGCGGATTCCGAGGCAATCCGCCCCCGCATTCCGAAATGATGCCGCCCCCCAATTCCGAGAATTAACCGCCCCCTTGTTCCGAGATGATGCCGCCCCCTGATTGGGGCTGTTTGTCGGGGTGTCCTGCTGGTGAGACGTTCCTCCTTTCAGTTGCCTGAGAGGAAGGAACGCGATGCCAGCGGAGAGACTAAAGATGCGGCGTGTCCGCGAGATTCTGAGATACAGATTTGCGGAAGGTCTTGGCCACAAGTCGATTGCGGCGCGCGTTGGTGCGGCCCCCTCGACGGTG
>NZ_AZNV01000065.1:0-23043 GCF_000510625.1 Rhizobium sp. IBUN | reverse complement strand
GCATTTGCCTTACCGAATTACCATGGCGGGCAAGCTTTGGCTTCTGAAGCACAAGTGAAGCACGGAAATCTCCCTCGTGCGACGAGGGTGAGCGTGGCGTTTGTGGGCGAAATCGATTGCCAAAGCTGCGGTGCGTGCTGCTCATACTCGTCCGAGTGGCCCAGGTTCACCACGGAAGCNGATGACGATCTGGATTTGGTCCCCGTCTACTATGTGGCAGCTGATCAAGGCGGCATGCGCTGCGAAGGCTCGCGATGCTCCGCGCTGGCCGGTGAAGTAGGCGTAAGCACGGCATGCCTTGTTTATGAAGTTCGGCCAGATGTTTGCCGAGCTTGTGTTCCTGGTGATGGCGCTTGTCAGACCGCGCGGGCTAAATTTGGTTTTTAGCTAGCAGGTCTAAGGTTCTTTTCGCGATTAGCTGTAGCACCGGGCAATGGGCGACGGGGGCGCACTAAGGGCGCGATACATTACATTTTTGAGATGTATCGAGGGGCAGCGCAGGTCACGCGACGGAACCGGAGGCTAGTAGCCCTGCTATCGGGTGGAACGGGTGCTTCGCCATTCGGCGACATCCTCCTTTTGAACCCAGATTGTTTCTTCATCCCCAGCGCGACCATGCCCCAGCTTAAAGGTGACAACCTCGCCGAACGTTCGTCGGCCATAGGAGGGGTCATCATCGGCCCCGATCCTGACCCCGCCAAATTTCAATTTTCTGTCTGTAGATCAAAGGCTTACGATCATATAACGAGGGGTCAGCCTTCGGTGCCACAATCTGACGGCTGAACTGCTCCGAACGCCAGATTGCTGTTTGACGAACGAGACTACTGTGGCTGACGCAGCTGCGCGGCGTCGCGAAACGAGATCAGGCGTCGCCTGTGCTCATCCCACAAAACCAGTTTTACACAGCGCAGGCTCTGCATCATGGTGATGCGGCCAACACCGGCCAATGCTGGGTGGTCTCTCAATACTTCCGGAAGCCTGTAATAGGGGACCCTACTCGACAGATGGTGAACGTGATGGATACCGATGTTGCCCGTGATCCAGCGAAGAGCCAACGGCAGGTCGTAGTGCGATGCACCATGAAGGGCCGCATGTGGAAATTGCCATTCCGGTTCTCTCGACCAATGGGTTTCTTCAAACTGATGTTGCACGTAGAAGAGCCAGATGCCCGCTGTTGCGGCCAGTAGGGCGACGGGCAAATGCACCAGCAGGAAGGGCAGGATTCCGATTGCCCATATCAATATCGCGGAGCTGAGCGCGATTGCCAGATTTGTCGCCATGGTGGATATCCAAGGCAAGGAACCGGATCGCATCATGCCGAAGGGAAGCCGCTGCTTGAACAGGAACAGCCATGCGGGGCCGATGCCAAACATGATTGCCGGATGCCTATACAGGCGATAGCTGAGCCGACCGATCCAGGAACGGCGGTCATACTCCAACACCGTCAGCGTTGTTATATCGCCAACGCCGCGCCCCTCGAGATTTCCCGCCAAGGCATGATGCTCCGCATGTGCCCGGCGCCAGTAATCATAGGGCGTAAGTGTCAGGACGCCGATCACCCGGCCCGTCCAGTCGTCGATACGGCGACGCGCAAAGAAGGAGCCGTGGCCGCAATCGTGCTGGATCATAAACAAGCGAAGCAGAAAGGCGGCTGCGGGAACAATCAGAACGAGCCCGGCCCAGTAGCCGTAGTGAACCGCCGCCAAGGCACCAGCCCAGCAGAACGCAAATGGAATGGCCGTTACTGCAAGTTCGAAAACGCTGCGTCTGAGATGCGGCTGGCGATACATGGCGAGGATTTTGAGCCAAGCCTTTTCATCGGACAGGGGTGGGCTTCGGTCGCGGTGGAGGGGCCTGGTCAAAGGATAGTTCCACCAATGGCAATGAATGAAGAGAAGGCAAGTGCTATCACAACGGCGGATTTGATGAGGAAAAGCGGGTAGTCGAAGCGATAGATTGGATGAAAAGAGTTCATCGCTGCTGGATCTCCTGAGGTTCGGAACGTTGTCGTAGGGACGCTCGCTTGATAAATGGTGCGCGGCCGCTTGGCGCGTTTCCTTTTGGCTTCATCTCTTGTGCTTGCCGCCCTGCAGGCTGCTTTTCGTGGCGTCCTTTTTCTGATTGGCGAAGGTCGCCGAAACCCTCACCGGCGCCATTTCCTGTTTAGGCTTCCGCGTCTCGCGGTTGCTTAGCATTTGTCCTTTAGCCATTGGTTCGATACTCTCAATTGAAATCGAGCTTTCCGCTTTTGTCATGAGGCGTGATTAGTGGCATCACCGCCTTCCTGAGATTTTTCCTATGCGGTATCGGAAATCCCGGCCTCGTATCGGGGTATCTCATCTTCGGCGCGTCGGAGGACGACGCGGTCGCGAAGCGGCGGTATGTCATGGGATCTTTCTGCGGGCGCAGCGCTTGATGGGGTCTGAATAGCACCGATTGTCGTTGGTTGATAGAAGCGGCCAGAAATATTATCGGGAGAATAATAATTGCGGTCAAACTCCCGCCGAGGCGCGAGGACAGTTCGATCGCATACTGTCGAGCCCAGACTTCATTCTCCCAGATCGCGGGCACAGATTTTTGCAGTTCATCGTGAACGAGACCCTCGAAGGACGCGCCGCTTATCTGAAGGCATTCACCATTGCAACCAGCGTTTTCGGACGTGATGCGTCATTTGATGTAATGAATGATCCTTGCGTGCGAATGGCAGCACGCCAGCTTCGTAGTGCTCTTGAGCGGTACTATCTGACGAGCGGCTCAGCGGATGAAGTACTGATTGCCGTTCCGGCTGGCGGTTACGTTCCAACGTTCGCAAAACGGGCGATTGAGGGGCACCAGGACTGAAGATGAAGCGCAAACGGTCTCTGCCGCAGGAACGTCATTGCACGAGAAGCCGCCAACCGAGCCGCCAAAGCGCGAAAGTAGATTGCCTCGTTGGATCATGATCACCGCTGGAATGATCGTACTTGCCGCCGCGGTGATGGCGTCGTTCACCGAAAAAAATAACACTGCATCGAAGCAGCCAGTCATGAGCGGCGGCAGTCCGCCCAGCAGCACATCGAAGGCGGTAAGCTGATCGAAGTCAACTTCTGCCGGCCGATTCGCGAGTTCCGACTCCTGAAACACAGGGAGCGGCACAGCAGCAAGGCCGCCTCAACGCTAGTCGAGATGTGCCGCTATTCGGTTGAAAGCTCATCCAGCGTGAGCGCCGCGGCGTCGATGTGTGCCTCATCGAGGGCTTTGAAACCCTGTCGCAGGTCATTAAAGGTCCCACGACCTCGCTTCCCTGAACGGAGTGCCGAACCCAAGGCTGCGGCCTGCAGGTAATTCTTGTCCATCACCAGCACATACTTACCCAGTAGGTCGGCAAACAACCTAGTCGGCTCCTCCACCAAACGTTGCCACACTATTCACCCTGACTTTGCCTTATAGGTCAATCAGAAATCCCTAAAGTAATGGCGAGGTCTGAAAGCGTAAGGTTCCCATCGGGAGCGTTCTAGCTCATCCACCGACACCAGGAGGAGCATCGTTTTCCAGGAATTCCTTGTACTGGACAGTCTGGGTTACGTTGATGTCGATTGCGGCGGACGGCTTTGCCATGAGCCGCACGCCCGGGCCCCCGTCGACGGGTCCTTCGCCAAACACCATGACGCCTGCTGCAGCAATTGCATCGGCGATTGCCCGAACCGAGGGGGTGTCAGGAAGGAGACCCTGTTGTGCTTCCATTCCATTGACGATCGCGACAGAAATTCCCGCAGCTTCAGCCAGATCCTCCGGGCGCCATCGCAAGAGCGCTCGTGCTGCCCCTACTTGCTCACCTGAGATCATACCAAACTCCGAAGTTGCGGGCGGTTAGCAATCGCGATCCTGGACGGGCGTGGCCTCCGCCTGTTCGTCCTTGCGCGATTGCCCATGTCTTACATCACGTCGTGGACTGATAAACCGCAACCGGTGGCCTATTGTTCCCGTGTCCAGAATCGGGGCGCCGCCGGGAAAATGGCGTCGATCTGGGCGCAACGCCGAGATCAGCGGAACTTTGGACCGCCGCACGGGTTAGGCCCGAACCAGTCGTTTCCGCCAAGAGCTGATAATAAACGTTTCAAGAGATCCGATCGAGGCGACGGCCAATTCGCCAGGTGAAAGAAAGACGAAGAGAAGGGCTGGCCGGCTTGCGATCATTCTAATCGCTGGTGTGGGGCTCATGTTCTTCTTCCTCTACCTTTGTATCGTCGTTTGGGCCGCAACCAGCTCCAGCTAGAAACCGGCGGCATTGCCGCGCGTAAGATCCGGATCACGAGAGTTGGACGCCCTATGTCAGAGAAAATCCTTGCCGCGCCTGTTGATGACCTTGCCCGTCGCCTTGGGGCGATGATCGATGACGAACTGTTTGCTGTCATGGAGCTGCTCGAAAAGGCAAGCGAGAACCCTCAGCAACTTGATCTCGACGATGTCCTGGCGAGAATTGCGCTGACGGAAAGCGAAATCGAGAAGCGGTATCCGGGGATGCTCCTGCTTCCCTATCGCGACTGGAAGCAGCAAAGGGCCGCTTCCTGATCAATTCCACCCTGAAGTCTTTGTACCATAGCGTACGCTCAACGGCGTCCGGTCAAGAAATACGCTTCCTTAGCGCCGATGCAGCCTATCGGTTTGATAGCGCACATAGAATTTCCTTTTCGGCGCTCTAGTTACGCGCTGGTTTGAGGGAGGCTCTGTGGTGACCAGTTCAGGTGAACATAAGCACGCGATCGATCCTGTGAGCCATACTGTCGATCCGGACGACGCGCCCTTGGCGGTGGAGGATTTCGCGGCGCTGCTCGATGTCCTTCTGTCGGTCCGGCGAGGGGACTTTTCCGTTCGCATGCGCCCGGATCTGACAGGCAAGACGGGCAAGATCGCCGATGCCCTCAATGACATCATCGCTGCCAACCAACGCCTGGCTCACCAGCTGGATCACGTCGGCGAGGTCGTCGGGCGGGAAGGCAGGACGAGCATACGCGTGCGCCTTGGATTGTCGGATGGCTCATGGGCGGCAATGGAAGGATCTATCAATCACCTCATTGATGATCTGTTGTGGCCAACCACTGCTGTCACCCGCACGATAACGGCCGTCGCCAAGGGCGACCTGTTGCAGACCGTTCCGCTCGATGTCGAGGGCCGTCCACTCAAGGGCGAGTTCCTTCGATCGGCCGACATCGTCAATACGATGATCAAGCAGTTGAGCCTCTTTACATCAGAGGTCACGCGCGTGGCGCGCGAGGTCGGTACTGATGGAAAGCTGGGCGGGCAGGCGCAAGTGCCGGAGGTAACCGGTGTCTGGAAGGATCTGACCGAGAGCGTCAACTCCATGGCATCGAACCTGACGGCCCAGGTGCGCAACATTGCCGATGTCACAATCGCTGTCGCCAATGGCGATCTCTCAAAGAAGATCACAGTGGACGTCAGGGGCGAGATTCTGCAGCTGAAGGAAGCGATCAATACCATGGTCGATCAGCTGCGGTCCTTTGCCTCCGAAGTGACCCGCGTTGCACGTGAGGTCGGCACCGAAGGCAAGCTTGGCGGGCAGGCCCTGGTGCCGGGCGTCGCCGGGACCTGGAAGGACCTGACCGACAGCGTCAACGCAATGTGCGGCAACCTGACAGCGCAGGTCAGAAATATCGCCCAGGTGACCACAGCTGTGGCGCGTGGAGATCTTTCGCGCAAGATCACCGTTGACGTGTCGGGCGAGATCCTGGAGCTGAAGGAAACCATCAACACCATGGTGGATCAGCTGAACGGATTTGCCGGAGAAGTCACGCGCGTCGCCCGTGAAGTGGGAACCGAGGGCCGTCTTGGCGGCCAGGCGCAGGTGCCTGGTGTCGCCGGCACCTGGAAGGATCTGACCGACAACGTCAATTCGATGGCCTCGAATCTGACTGCTCAGGTCAGAAACATTGCCGAGGTCTCGACGGCGATCGCAAGCGGCGACCTGTCGAAAAAGATCACGGTCACCGTTTCGGGCGAAATTCTCGAACTCAAGGAAACCATCAACACGATGGTCGACCAGCTTAACGCATTCGCTTCCGAAGTAACCCGTGTTGCGCGTGAGGTCGGAACCGAAGGGCGCCTTGGCGGACAGGCCAATGTCCGCGGTGCAGCTGGCACCTGGAAGGATCTGACCGAAAACGTCAACTCGATGGCCGGAAATCTCACAGCCCAGGTCCGAAACATCGCCGAGGTTTCAACCGCGATCGCCAATGGCGATCTGTCAAAAAAGATCACCGTCGACGTCAAAGGCGAGATTCTCGAACTCAAGGAAACGATCAACACGATGGTCGACCAGCTTAACGCGTTTGCCTCAGAGGTAACCCGCGTTGCAAGAGAGGTTGGTACCGAAGGCCGGCTTGGGGGCCAGGCCAATGTTCGCGACGTCGCAGGAACCTGGAAGGATCTGACAGATTCGGTCAACTCCATGGCGTCGAACCTCACTGGCCAGGTGCGCAATATCGCTGAGGTGGCGACCGCCGTCGCCCAGGGCGACCTGTCGAAGAAAATCACCGTTCCAGTTTCCGGCGAGATTCTCGAGCTGAAGGAAACCTTGAATACCATGGTCGATCAGCTGAACGGGTTCGCCGGCGAAGTCACTCGCGTTGCGCGAGAGGTCGGAACGGAAGGCAGGCTCGGTGGCCAGGCAAATGTGCTTGGCGTTGCCGGTACCTGGAAAGACCTGACTGACAGTGTGAATTCCATGGCTGGCAACCTGACGGCGCAGGTGCGCAATATCGCCGAGGTCTCGACAGCGATCGCCAATGGCGACCTGTCGAAGAAGATTACCGTTTCCGTGTCCGGGGAAATCCTTGAGCTAAAGGAAACCCTCAACACAATGGTCGATCAGCTGAACCGTTTCGCCTCGGAGGTCACGCGTGTCGCCCGTGAAGTCGGGACCGAGGGAAAACTTGGCGGACAGGCGCAGGTTCCAGGTGTCGCCGGCACCTGGAAAGATCTGACTGAGAACGTCAACTTCATGGCCTCTAATCTGACCGGTCAGGTGCGCAATATCGCAGAAGTCACGACCGCCGTCGCAAGAGGCGACCTGTCTCGCAAGATAACCGTCGACGTCAAGGGTGAGATCCTGGAGCTCAAGAATACCATCAACACGATGGTGGACCAGTTGAACGCCTTCGCCGGAGAGGTGACGCGTGTCGCCCGTGAAGTCGGGACCGAGGGCAAGCTCGGCGGACAGGCCCAGGTCTCGGGTGTCGCCGGCACCTGGAAGGACCTTACCGACAGCGTCAACTCCATGGCCGGGAATTTGACCGCCCAGGTTCGCAACATTGCCGAAGTTGCAACGGCGATCGCCAACGGTGATCTGTCGCGCAAGATTACCGTCGATGTTCGCGGCGAGATCCTGCTCCTCAAGGATACGCTCAACACGATGGTGGATCAGCTGCGCTCCTTTGCCGGCGAAGTCACACGCGTGGCCCGCGAGGTGGGAACGGACGGCCGTCTTGGCGGCCAGGCCGTGGTTCCAGGTGTTGCTGGAACCTGGAAGGACCTGACCGACAACGTCAACCTTCTGGCAGCCAACCTGACCACCCAGGTCCGCAACATCGCCGAAGTGACGACTGCCGTCGCCCGCGGCGACCTGTCTCGCAAGATCACTGTCGATGTGAAGGGCGAAATTCTCGAACTCAAGAACACCATCAACACCATGGTGGACCAGCTGAATGCGTTTGCCGGCGAGGTGACGCGTGTGGCGCGCGAGGTCGGGACCGAAGGCAAGCTCGGCGGCCAGGCGCAGGTGCCCGGTGTCGCTGGCACCTGGAAGGACCTCACCGATACCGTCAACGTCATGGGGGCCAATCTCACCGAACAGGTCCGCGGCATCGTCAAGGTCGTGACGGCTGTCGCAAACGGTGACCTCAAGCAGAATTTGACCGTGGCTTCAAAAGGCGAGGTCGCCGCGCTGGCAGAAACGATCAACAATATGACGAACACCCTTGCGACCTTTGCCGATCAGGTGACGAGTGTTGCCCGCGAAGTCGGCGTCGAGGGCCGCCTTGGCGGCCAGGCGAATGTCCCAGGCGCTGCCGGCACATGGAAGGATCTGACGGGCAACGTCAACCTCCTTGCCGCCAACCTGACAACACAGGTGCGCGCCATCGCAGAAGTGGCCACCGCCGTGACAAAGGGTGATTTGACGCGTTCGATCAAGGTGGACGCGCGAGGCGAGGTCGCCGAACTCAAGGACAATATCAACACGATGATCGACAACCTGCGTCTCACTACCGAGCGCAATACCGAGCAGGATTGGCTGAAGACGAACCTTGCACGCTTCACCAACATGCTGCAGGGCCAGCGCGACCTGACCCTGGTTGGCAAAATGCTGCTTTCAGAATTGGCGCCGCTGGTCGGGGCCCATCAGGGGGTCATCTATCAGGTCGACGCAGAGACAGATCGTCCGGTCTTGTCGCTTCTTTCCGTTTATGCGCAGGGCCTGGAGACAGAGCACCCGAAGCGCCTCGAATTCGGGCAGGGCCTCGTCGGGCAATGCGCCAGCGATGCAAGGGCGATCGTCATCACCGATCTGCCAAGCAACGTCGTTCCGATCAGTTCGGGTGTATTTTCAACATTGCCGCGCAGCGCCGTGGTCCTTCCGGTTCATTTCGAGGGTCAGGTCAAAGCCGTCATTGAACTGGCCTCGGCCGGGACCTTCAGCGAGCTGCAACTGTCGTTCCTGGATCAATTGACGACTTCGATCGGTATTGTCCTCAACTCCATTGAGGCGACGATGCAGACGGAGGGCTTGCTCAAGCAATCGCAGCAGCTGGCGGGAGAACTTCAGACCCAGCAACGCGAATTGCAGCAGACAAACGAGCAGCTCGAGCAGAAGGCACAGCAACTCGAGGAGCGAAACGTCGAGGTAGAAGGCAAGAACCAGGAGATCGAGCAGGCGCGCCGGGCGCTTGAGGAAAAGGCCACGGAACTTGCCCTGACATCGAAATACAAGTCCGAATTTCTCGCCAACATGTCACACGAGTTGCGAACGCCACTCAACTCCATCCTGATCCTTGGCCAGCAGCTCGGTGACAATCCGGAAGGCAACCTTTCGGGCAAACAGGTCGAGTTTGCAAAAACGATCCATGCCGCCGGTACCGATCTTTTGAACCTGATCAGCGATATTCTCGATCTGTCCAAGATCGAGTCGGGAACAGTATCGGTCGATGCGGAAGAGATACGGATCAGCAGCCTACTGGAAGCCATGGCGCGCCCCTTCGGGCACGAAGCCGACAATCGAGGACTCTCTTTCGCCGTGGAGATTGCGGCAAACGTTTCCGAAAGCATCATGACCGACGCCAAGCGGCTGCAGCAGATCCTGAAGAACCTCTTGTCGAACGCATTCAAATTCACTGCCGAGGGTGAGGTAACACTGAAAGTCGCCATGGTCGAAAATGGCTGGTCGCCAGACCACCCATCCCTGAAAGCCGCGGCATCGGTGATCGCATTCGAGGTTGCGGATACCGGCATTGGCATTGCACTCGAGAAGCAGCGCATCATCTTCGAGGCATTCCAACAGGCCGATGCGTCGACGAGCCGTAAATACGGTGGTACGGGCCTTGGTCTTGCCATCAGCCGTGAGCTCGCAAACTTGCTTGGCGGAGAAATTCAGCTTCGCAGCAGTCCGGGAGCGGGCAGTACATTCACGCTTTTCCTGCCGCTCACCTATGCCGGTTCAACGACGGCGAGGGTAGTGGCCGAAGAGACCAATGTCGTGCAGCTTGCCGAGGTCGCGGCCGTCAGACGGGGCGACAAACCGGCTGAACGCTTGCTGGACGATCGTGAAGAAGTCGCGGCCAGCGATCTGCTACTCCTCGTGGTCGAAGACGATCCCCATTACTCGCGTATCCTGGTGGATCTTGCCCACGATCGTGGCTTCAAGGTTATCGTCGCCCAACGCGGCAGCGAAGCGCTGGCGTTGGCGCAGGAATATCAGCCGACGGCAATGTCGCTCGATATTTTCCTGCCTGACATGCTCGGCTGGAGTGTTCTCAGCCAGCTCAAGCAGAACGTCAAAACGCGGCACATCCCCGTTCAGATTGTCAGTCTCGACGACGACAGGCAGTATGGGTTGACACGGGGTGCCTTTGCATTCCTCAAAAAACCGGCCACGTCGGAGGGGCTTGGCGAGGCCTTGTCGCGGCTGAAAACCTATGCGCAGTCGCGGCGTCGGCGACTGCTCGTCGTCGACGATAACGAGGCCGAGCGCGCAAGCGTGGCAGCGCTCCTTGGCCATGACGATATCGAGATTGAAAGCGTCGGGTCAGGCGGCGACGCCCTGGCTTCCCTGAAGCGTGATCCGGCCGATTGTGTCGTTCTCGATCTCACCCTGCCCGACATGTCCGGTTTTGACGTCCTCGAGAAGATGCACGCCGATGGCGATATCGCCGAAGTTCCCGTGGTTGTCTTTACCGGTCGGGAACTGTCTCCCGACGACGACAGCCGCTTGCACAGCATGGCGCGCAGCGTCGTCGTCAAGGGCGTTGAATCGCCCGAACGACTGTTGGACGAAACGGCGCTCTTCCTGCACCGCGTTGTCGCTGACTTGCCGAGCGAAAAGCAGAGAATGCTCCAGGAGCTCCATAGTTCGGACGAAAGTCTAGTTGGCGAGACGGTGCTGCTTGTTGATGACGACGCGCGGAACATCTTTGCTCTCAGCAGTGTTCTCGAGCGCCGGGGCATGAAGGTTCTGACAGCAACCACCGGAAGCGAGGCGATAGAGATTCTGGAAAGGGATGCGTCGGTTGCCATCGTTTTGATGGACATCATGATGCCTGGCATGGACGGTTACGAAACAATGATGGCGATACGTGCCAAGCCGGGCTTCCAGAGGCTGCCGATCCTGGCGCTGACCGCAAAGGCGATGAAGGGCGACCGCGAAAAATGCCTGGAGGCAGGCGCCTCCGACTACCTGGCAAAGCCGGTCAATACCGAGCAATTGCTGTCTGCTTTGCGCATGTGGCTGCATCGGTGAGGGAGGCGGCATTGGAACGATTGAACATCCTTCTCGTGGACGATCAGCCGGCGAAGCTCTTGAGCTATGAGGTCATCCTCAAGGATCTCGGTGAAAACCTGATCAAAGCTCAGTCCGCCAGGGAGGCCCTTGAACAACTTCTTCGCAACGAGATAGCGGTCATTCTTGCCGACGTGTGCATGCCCGAGCAGGACGGTTTCGAGCTTGTCAGCATGATCCGCGAACATCCGCGCTACCAGAATACCGCCATCATTTTTGTTTCGGCGGTCATGATGACCGAGCCTGATCGGCTGCGAGGATACGCTGCAGGTGCTGTCGACTACGTCTCCGTTCCAATCGTGCCCGACGTCCTGCGGGCCAAGGTGCGGGTCTTTGCCGACCTTTATCGCAAGACCAAGGAGCTCGAGAGGCTGAACAGCGAGTTGGAATTAAGGGTCAGCCAGCGCACCGCCGAACTCGAGGCTTCATCGGAGCAACTACGCCGGTTGAATGAGGAGCTGGAACACCGCATCGAACAAAGGACACGCGAGCGCGAGGAGGCTCTCGCGCAATTGTTCGAAGCTCAAAAGATCGACACGATCGGTCAGCTGACGGGCGGTGTGGCACATGATTTCAACAACCTCCTGATGGCAATCCTTGGAAGTCTGAGCCTCTTGAAGAAGCGCTTGCCCGAGGACAATCGCAGCGAGCGACTGCTCGGCAATGCCATCCAGGCTGCCGAACGTGGTTCGGCCCTGACCCAGCGCCTGCTTGCCTTTGCCAGGCGTCAGGAGTTGAAGCCGACCACCGTCGATTTTGAACAGCTGTTTGCCAATATTGAAGATCTCCTCGTCAAGGCCGTGGGCCAGGGCATCGACATCAAACTGGACGTCGCCCCGGACCTGCCGAGCATGCTTGTCGATGCCAACCAGCTCGAACTTGCTCTTTTGAACCTTTTCGTCAATGCACGCGACGCCATGGATGGGGCGGGCTCAATCATCCTCCAGGCAGATGCTGCCGATCACCCGGGATCACTAAGCGATGGTCGCTACGTGCGTATCCGCGTCACGGACGGTGGCCCTGGAATGGACGAACCAACGCTTGCGCGGGCAACTGAGCCGTTTTTCACGACGAAGGGGCCAGGAAAAGGCACTGGTCTCGGACTATCGATGGTCCAGGGTCTTGCCGCCCAATCCGGCGGGGCGCTCGAGCTCGCAAGCAGGCCGGGGGCTGGGACATCCGTGAGTGTCTGGTTACCGGTTGCCGGCACGTCGAGCGATCCGGTGGCGGGTGGGCGTGTTGACGATGCCTTCGATGCCCCCCCGGTGACAGGAGAGCTTACTGTCCTTGTGGTGGACGACGATCCATTGGTCAGCATGGGAACCGTGGCGATGCTTGAGGACCTCGGTCACATCGCCGTCGAAGTGACCTCGGCATCGCAGGCCTTGCAGCTTCTCGGGGAAGAAAAGCGTTTTGATATTGTGATTACCGATCATTCCATGCCCGGCATGACCGGAGCCGAGCTTTCCCGAATTATACTCGACTCCTTCTCGAGTCTTCCGATCATACTGGCATCCGGCTATGCTGAGTTGCCCGACGATCAGGGGCTAACCGAACTGATCAGACTGACCAAACCGTTCTCGCAGGACCAGCTGAAGGAAGCCCTCCAGCAGGCAAAAACTCCCCAAGTGTCGACCGTGGAGTCGAACCGCCATTGATAGTCGCGAAGGAGGACAAACGCGTCGCTCAGTCCGGCGTCGAGCGATCTACCGGTCAGGAATTGACGCGGTTGTGGACGCGTCGATGTCATGATGCCCGAATGGATTGATAGCGACGAGTATCGACAAGACACCAGCCAGTAGCCAGACACCGATAAGAGCGGGCTTGAGCGTCATAGAAACACCTTTGGGCGCGAACGCCAGACAAATCGCGCGATCTCTGTTTGACAGCCAACTCTTAGAAAAAAGTGAATTGCGGGTTTCGCTTCGAATTTCGGCGGTGCCTGGCAACCAGCAGCGTTCATGTGTCTCGTGCGGACATGCTGCGACGATTACCGATCATGGATTGGGAAGGCCAATTCTCGTTGGCCTGGCCGGCTGACTTTATCTGTCCCTGGAACAAAGGGCTGCGAGCGAGGTCAAAATGATCAGGGGCGCGAACCGGATCACGGGCCTGCGGGGCGTCGAAGCCGTTGTCGCCATCTTGTCCACGGCATGTGCGATCTCGTCGATCTCGAGCCGCAACCGCGCAATTTCCTCCTGAGCAGAGAGGAGAGCTTGTTCGCGTCCCGTCTTTTCAAACCGAGCCCGCGAGGAAGGGTTTGCCGTCTGAAGGTCCTCTTCGTCGACTGGCGACCAACCGTCTCTGTTCGTTGAACCCTGCATTGAACTCCCCTGTAACCTGCCTGGAAACGGCCCGCTTCGTAAATGGCGAGAACACTGTCAGGAAGCGCCGCTTACTGAACCCCGGGCCTAGTCCCGACGTTGAGTGTCATCAGATATTTCCTCCAACGCGACACCGGCCATTTCCTCCTGTCGGACTGCGATGTCGCCAAGGGAGAGGATCCCGGAAACGGTTCCGGCTGCATCGAACACGACAAGCCGACGCATCTGAAGCTCCGACATCCGTCCGGCCGCTTCCAGGAGATCGTCCTCCTCTAGGCAACCCTCTATTCCAGACGTCATGATCCTGGAAACGGGTTGATCACAGGATATTCCCTCGGCCACGGCCCGTATGACGATGTCGCGGTCGGTCACGACACCAATTGCGTCTCCGTCGATGATCGGGATTATCCCGGTATCAACTTCCGACATCAGCCGCGCGACATGGCGGATTTGAGCGCCGGGCTCGGCTGTGACGATTTTTGTGGTCATCACCTCTCGTACTTTCATCGGTTTTTCCTCCTGCTCGACTGAGACAACCTCCGATCTTGAAGGTTGTTCCCTTTGGGCACGGCACAGAATTGCGTTCGCAGGGCATCGCTCGGCAAACCTTCCTTGCGCAAGCCGGTTCAAAACCGAAGAACGGCGCCCAAGCGTGCCTGTCTGACACGGCGTCTGCATGTCGACGGTCTGCCAGCGTACGCAAAAACATAGGCAACAACAGGATGTTATACAGCCGCGATACCCAGCCGAAGCTGAATCGTGCGGCGACGATCCTGTCGTTCGTGTTCCCTCACATTCCTGAGTCCAATGTACGTCGCTGATCGATCCACCATACAAAATCGGCTCCTGGCCCGCCTCCCTGATGAGGAGCTTCGCGCCATCGTGCCATCACTTGAGGCAGTTCATCTTCGTCAGGGCTTCGTCATTGTTAACGCCGAGACTCTCATCGAACATGTCTACTTCCTCTGTAGGGGGATCGGCTCAGTCATTACAGTTTCCTCAGGCCGCCAACGAGCAGAAGCGGGGATGTTTGGACGCGAGGGCTTTTCGCAGACCTCGACCGGCGTCGGTGGCACGATCAGTCCACGAGGTATTGATGCAGGTAGAAGGGTACGGATATCGAATGACATTGGATGCGGCACTGCAGGCGATTTCTCAAAATCCTGCTTTCGCCAATCTTCTGGCGCGCTTTATCCAGACCTTTGCATCGCAGATCTCGTTCACCGCCCTATCGAACGCAAACTACCAGATTGACGTGCGATTGGCGCGCTGGCTGCTCATGTCGCATGACCGCGTCGACGGTGATGAAATCGCTCTGACCCATGACTTTATCTCTTTGATGCTCTCTGTCAGGCGACCAAGCGTGACAACTGCGCTCCATGTACTCGAGGGAAAAAGGTTCATCCGGTCCGAGCGCGGACGGATAATGATCCGCGACAGGCGTGGAATGGAAGAGTTTGCAGGAAATGCCTACGGCAAGCCGGAAGAAGAATACCGACGCCTGATCGGCGATCTCTAATCAAGCGCTTGGCCCTTTCGTCTCCGTTCAGAACAGGTCTTTCATCAGCCGGCGATATTCCTCTTCCGGCTTGCCATAGGCGTCGTGGGCGAACTCCTCCATTGCAGGTCGGTTGCGCATGATAATATTGCTCCGCTCCGACTTGATGAAGCCGTTGCCCTCTAGGATGTGCAATGAAGTGGTAACACTCGGCCGTCGAACCGCGAGCATCAGAGAGATAAATTCATGCGTAAGCCCGATTTCATCGCCCGGCACACGATCGTGACACATTAAAAGCCAGCGGGCCAGTCGCTCGGTAACGTCGTGGATCGCATTTGAAATGGCGGTGTAGGTCAGTTGGACCGAGAAAGCCTCAATCGAGCGGATCATCACTTTGGAAAAATTCCGGTTGCGGTCCATCCATCCGCGAAAACAGCCATAGTCCATGCGATAGCCCTCCGAATCGAGAAGTATCACCACTTCGTGGGGGCTGTTTTCCGTACTCGCCACGGCAGAGGTTGGAACATAGCCATCAGAGCCGAATATTCCTGCTTCGGCCCGGTTGCCCTCGGGCGTCGTCGCGATAATCGATCCGATACCTGAAGTGAGGAAATAGATGTAATCGATATGCTGCCCCGCATGCGCAACGACAGTACCTCGCGAAAGCTTGAGGAATTCAAGATCTTGCGCAATTTGGCGGTAGTCGCTTTCAGGCAGGATGCTCAGCAGCTTGTTTGTCACCGAGGACTGAGCTGGCGAAATCATGGCCTTTCCTTTCCGTCCGGCAGGAATGATCGCACCGGATCTGGCGCCTCCGCCTGTGCTAACCGGAAAAGGGCATGCAAGGTTCCCTGTCGCTGATTGATAGGCGCGCAAGGTCCAAGCGACTGAAAGTGGCAATCGGCTTGAGATTGCAACCGCTGGCTTTTCCGGCGCGTCTGTACGGTTCCGACCGCTGACGCCAAGTGACCAGTGATCTACATTGATTGGGTGGAGGAGTGAAAAAGATGAACATCATGATCGTTGAAGACGATTACGTCATTGCCAAGGACCTCCAGTCCATTGCCGAGGCGGCGGGCCATCGAAGCGTCGGTCCGCTGCAGACGATGGAGCAGGCTCTCGCCTATGCAGCCACCGCAGACATTGCTCTCGTCGACCTCAAGCTTGCCGACGGGCCGACCGGAGCGTCTCTGGGGCGCAAGCTCATCGACAGGTTCCGACTGGAGGTCATCTATGTAACCGGGAGGCCGGAAGGTGTGGGAGCGGGCCTGGATGGTGCCAGCGAAGTGGTCATGAAGCCATTTAGCGAAGAACAGGTCGCTGCAGCCATCGTGCGGCCGTCAGGCATGCCACCCGCTATGACCGGATTCGATAATAGAATTCTTTGCTTCTAAAGAATGACGGACACTGCGAGTTCAAGCAGACACATGTCCGAATTGTCAGGGCGTTGTTGCAGGTGGTTAAAGGAATGACATGCGCCGTGCGATCAACATGAATACTGCCCGTCACTCGAACTCTAGATCGACGGCGCCACAGCACCGACCCTTGGTATGGCTTTGACCTGGTCGATGTCCATCAATCGGCGGTACTCTCGCTCGGGAGCGCCATATGCGTCCCCTGCATAGTCTTCAAGACCGCTTCGATCCCGCACCACAATTAAAGCGCGCTCTGATCGAATAAGACGTTGCCCCTCCAACATGTGCAGCGCAATCGTGACCGAGGGCCTTCGTACGGCGAGCATCAGCGAAAGATAGTCGTGCGTCAAAACGATATGGGAGCTTTGCATCCGATCCTCAGACATCAATATCCATCGCGCCAGCCGAACGTCGATCGTATGGGCTGCATTGGAAAGTGCGGTAAAAGCAACTTGATGGTTGAACGCCACGAGATAACGAAGCAAAAGGTCCCTCAGCGCCGGACTGCTGTTGACAGGACCGTGCAACGCAGTGAGCTTCAGCCGCAGGCCATGCCCCGCGACTTGGATGACAATATCGAATGGGCCCTCACTTGCCTTTACAAGCCCTCCTATGGGCGTAAACCCCTCCCGCCCCACCATTCCTGCTTCTGCCCGCCGGCCCTTGGGAGACACGGCAATGACGGAAGCAATGCCATTGCAGGGAAAATAGACATGCTTGAACGACTGCCCAGCCGTGGCGACGTGAAAGCCTTGGGGAAGATCAACTTCCTCGAGGCCCGTCGAGATCAGATCATAGTCTTGATCGGAAAGGCCGTTAATAAGCCTGTTGCTGCTGCGGTTTGCAGTCATGACGGAGCCTCCGGCGCTCATTCCGCTTTAACACGGTATGACGCTAGGTCGCCCGGAACGCGCGATGACGAGTGCCGTGGAAGACGACGGATCAGGTGAAACAGATTCGTGCCCTAAAAGTTCCGATCATCCGCGAGAGTGGGTCTCGTCCGGGGCTTAATGGGGCTTTGGGGAAAATAGAGCGAGTGCAATATCACCCAATGCATGGAGGTCTCCGCAAAGGTGAAAACCGCCGAAGCTATCCTTGACGCTGGCGTCGACGTGGGAGGTCGCAAACACGAATGGAATTCCCAAGTTATACAACCGATCCGCAATGAGAAAAGCTGCTTCCCCGTCCAACCTGATATCCAGGATGGCGGCGTCGGTTGCCTCAGGGTCAATCATGCCGATAGCAAACGGGAAGGTCGCCCCCGTGATCCTCGCGCCTGCTGCCTCCAGGAGCTGTCGAGCTTCGACCGCCACAAAGTGGTCCTCTTCAACGACCAAGATTCTTTTGCCGGCGAAAAGGTTGAGCGGCAAGCCATGGTTGTTTAGGTCCTTTTTGGCCACGATTTACCCTCACGAGTCATTCTTGCCTCTAGACTCTGAATGCTGTCCGGTCCTTGCCGACATGCGGCCCGCCCGCACACCATTTCCTCTCCATAAAGTCGATTTTTGTGAGCTGGTCCACTCACTCCTCGGTTGCGCGAATCCAAACAATGGAGGCGATCTTTTGTTCCGGCCTTCGATCTGGCACTTGCGGCCGCAGTGCCAGTGAAGTGTTGGGCCTCGACCTTTCCGGTTAACTGCATCTTTTTCCGGGTAAGCGCGTTATCGCGTGGCAATGCTCGCAAAGGCCCTGAGGCGTCTGCCATGAAATCTTCAAGCACAACGACACTGCTCATTCTGTCGATGGCTCTTTTCGGCCTTCTCACTACGGCGCGAAGCGGGGTGAACGGCCCCGTACAAACCGCTGAGGAAGATCATGGGAGGGGTAGAAACGCCAAGGTTCCAGAGGCTATTCCAATAAAAGGCCTCCGCGACGTCTTTTGGCGCGTGGTTCATGAGGTTCTTGATGACCGCGTGACGCTCATCGCGGCCGGCGTGACCTTCTATCTCCTCCTGGCGCTCTTTCCCGCGCTCGCCGCCCTTGTTGCTATCTATGGTCTGATTGCAGACCCGGCGACCATGGCTGATCACTTGCGCGAACTCTCAGCATTGTTGCCGCCAGGCGCGTTCGATCTCATCGCCGATCGGATCAGGAGCCTCGTTGAAGCGAGAAGCAGCACGCTGGGGCTGACATTCTTTGTCGGCCTGGCGGTCGCGCTATGGAGTACTCACAGCGCCACGCTTGCCATTTTCGACGCGATGAATATCGCTTATGAAGAAACGGAAAAACGTGGTCTGATCAGGCTGAACGTCCTTGGTCTCTGCTTCACGCTTTGCGCAATGCTGGCTGCAACCTTGATGATTGGACTGGTCGCGGTGATGCCCGTCTTGTTGTCCTATCTGTGGCTCGACCAATTCAAGGAAAATCTGGTCCTTTTGCTGCGCTGGCCTTTCCTCCTCCTGATTGCGGCGATCGCAACAACTGCCGTATACCGGTTCGGACCAAGTCGCGAACCGGCAAAGCTTCGGTGGATGACCTGGGGGGCCGCTCTCGTGACGCTGGCCTGGTTTTTAATGTCAACCGGCTTTTCGTTCTATCTCGACCATTACGCCAACTATGACGCAACCTATGGTACTTTGGGGGCGCTGATGGGCTTCCTTGTCTGGACCTGGCTGTCGCTTGTCATATTGATCGTGGGGGGCGAATTGAATGCAGAACTGGAGCATCAAACCGCAAGGGATACGACGACCGGCGCCGCGTTGCCTATGGGAGCCCGCGGTGCCTATGTTGCAGATACGCTGGGAAAGGCGGCCGACGAGTGATGTGTCTGGACCGGCGTGCCAGGACTGAAACAACGAGATCCCCCGCGACAGCAAGAAACCGTGACGATTGCCGGAAACCTTCGGCAACACTGGTGGTTTTGTCATCCGCACAGGAGATCACTATGACGTTCGCAATCGTCACCACATTGATAATAGTGCTCATTGCGAGCGCTCGATACCTCACCTACGCCCTGGTCGGGTATCTCGACTATTTTCTCGAAGAGCGACGTAAGCTTGCAGCGCTGAAAAAGGGCACACGGCGACGCCTCGATCGATTTCGACAATAGCCACTGGCAAAAAGGATAGTTTAACGTTCTGTCTTTCGGCGCCGACCTCTCGCCCTCAAGCAGGCGTGCCGGATCTCAAAACCACGAGGCTTCGCGGGGAGAGGCGGAATCCGTCACCTTCAATCGTTTCTTCACGGGCGTCGGGATCGGCTGTCGTCAGGACCGTTGTCCAGTCATCCTTATCCGCAGGAAGCTTGAAGTCCACGTCACCGTCGTGAGGATTGAACAGGAGAAGGACGTCATTCCATCCTTCGTCGGAATAATCAGATTGCGATAGTCTGAGACCAATGGTCGTGCTTCCAGGATCGGACCAATGTTCCTCGGTCTGCACTCCGCCGACCGGATTGAACCACGTGACATCCATGCCGTCGCGCCAGTTGTCACGCCTGAAGATCGGGTGCTCACGGCGCAGCTTGATGAGCCGTGTCGAAAATTCCCGTAGCTCCTCAGCACCGGCTGGAAGGGTTTCCCAGTGCACCCAGCTCAACTCGCTATCCTGGCAGTAGCCATTGTTGTTGCCCATCTGGCTCCGGCCGAACTCATCGCCAGCCAGCAGCATGGGCGTCCCGTGGGATAAGAACAGCGTCGTCAGAAAGTTTCGTTTCTGCCGATCGCGCACCATGTTGATCGCTTCATCACCTGTTGGACCTTCCATGCCATAATTGAAACTCTGATTGTCGTCGTGGCCGTCCTGGTTGTCTTCGCCGTTCGCTTCGTTATGTTTTTCATTGTAAGAGACGAGGTCATTGAGCGTGAAGCCATCATGCGCCGTGATGAAGTTTACGCCAGCCCATGGCCTGCGCCCGCGCAGATCGTAGATATCGCCGGAACCGAGCACACGGGCGGCGAAGTCTTGCGTCATCCCGTCTTCGTCCCGCCAGTAACTGCGAAGCGTATCTCGATATTTATCGTTCCATTCAGCCCATCCGGGTGGAAAGCCACCGACGTGATAGCCACCCGGTCCTATGTCCCACGGCTCGCCCACGAGTTTCACCCTTGAAAGCACCGGGTCCTGGCCGATTGCATCGAAGAACCCACTACGCTGGTCGAAGCCTTTCGGTTCGCGTCCTAAAATGGTGCCGAGATCAAAGCGGAACCCGTCGATGTGCATGGTCTCAGCCCAGTAGCGAAGGGAGTCCGTCACCATTTGCAGCACCCGGGGATGCGACGTGTTGATGGTGTTTCCGGTACCGGTATCGTTGATGTAGTACCGAGGCTCGCCCGGTAAGGTCCGATAATAGGAGAAATTGTCGATCCCCTTGAACGAGAGCGTGGGGCCAAGCTCATTGCCCTCGGCTGTATGATTGTACACGACATCGAGGATTACCTCGATGCCGGCGTCATGGAAGGCCCTGACCATGTCGCGAAAGCCGGCCATGCCGTCAGGACCGTAGTAGCGCGAGGCCGGTGCAAAAAAGCCAAGGGTGTTGTAACCCCAGAAATTCCTCAAACCCTTGTCGAGAAGATGGGGATCGTCGGGAAACCAGTGAATTGGCAAGAGTTCGATGGAAGTAATGCCAAGGCTCTTGACGTAAGCGACAACTTCCTTGTCCGCAAGGCCCTCAAAGGTTCCCCGAAGATTGCGGGGGATTGCCGGGTGCAATTGCGTAAACCCTTTGACATGACACTCATAAAAGATCGTCGATGACCAGGGGATCGAAGGCTTGGCATCACCCTTCCAATCATAGGCTTGCGCATCAACGACACGGCATTTCGGCATGTCCGCCGCGCTGTCCATCTCATCGAATGTCAGGTCCTTTTCAGGGTCCTCCATCTGATAGGCAAACTGGGCCTGGCCCCAGTTGATTTCGCCAACAAGCTCCCGGGCGTACGGGTCGACCAGAAGCTTGTTTGCATTGAACCGATGCCCGTTTTCAGGCTCATACGGTCCGTCAACGCGGTAGCCGTAGAGCGACCCGGCCTTGAGACCGGGAATATATCCATGCCAGATCTCGTTGGTGTACTCCGGAAGCTCAATCCGTTCGATTTCTTGTGTTCCATCATCGGAAAAAAGGCATAGCTCCACGCGTTCGGCATAAGCGCTGAAGAGTGCGAAGTTCGTACCTTCCTGGTCAGGAGTGGCGCCGAGGATCGTATAATCACCGGCCTGGATGCGGGAAGGGGGTCGGCTCATGGCATTTCCTTGAGGAGAAGACTGGAAATGAGAACACGTGAGGCATCTTTAGGTTCCGGGCTGTTCAAGAACACGTGTGTGGACCATGCCCAGCAGCCTGTTGCCGAAGCAGCATCGAGACATCTCGAACAGCGGTTGGAACCATGTCAGGCAAACGCGGTTGAGGCGCAGGCCCATCGATGAGCACTCGTGACGACAAGAACATCGAAAAGTACGAAACCGATTCACGCTATCAAGACGAGGTCGCAGTTCGACAGGAAACGATGCGGCGTTGGCTTATCTGGGGAGCGGGAATTGTCGGCCTGGCGGTGTTCATGGTGGCGCTGCTTAGCTACCTCGTCTGGCCGTCTGCCGTTAGGACGGATCCCGCGGCAACCGCCTCGACAAAAGCGCAAATGAAAGAGCCGCAATCAAACGCGCCGCCGGCCGTAGTGCCGACAACGATCGACCGTAGTCCCTCGCCAAGTGGAGGCGGCAGCGGACCAACGGGCGTAACAAGTCCAACAGGTACCGAGAAGGTAAGATAGACTATCGTTTGTGGGGTCGTCTCCTCTGCGTGGCCAAGCGAAAGCGTCTTGATCCCCAGCGAGGTCAGTGCCCTTCGTCAAATTGCCAGTGCTTCGTCGTAACTGACTGCGCCAAGCGAGCTTAACAGTCGCGATCGGGCACGACCGACACGGCTTTTGACGGTGCCGATCTCGCAATGCAACCGGTGGGCAGTTTCTTCGTAGGACGCGCCGGACGCGACCAGCATAAGCGCCTCCCGATAAAGGGGCGAGAGACTGTCGATTGCCTTTTCGACGTCCCTGTAATGCATTGCCCATTCCTGCGATGATGATACGGGAACATCGCACAATGCTGCGTCTTCGTCTATTCCAAGCGGACTGCGCTGTGAGGAGCGGGTTTGGCTGAGGAACGCATTCTTCAATATGGTGAAGGTCCAGGATTTGAGGTTCGTGCCGGGCTCGAAATGGTTCCGATGTGCAAGTGCCTTTGTAATGGTCTGCTGGACCAGGTCATCGGCATCGTCGGAATTCTTCGCGAGTTTCAAGGCAAAGGCATTGAGGGCGGGAAGAAGGTCAATTAATTGGGTTTCCACTTGACGGGCTCCGTCGTTGTTCCGCAGACAAATGGTCGGGCAATCAATCTGTTCCGGAGACCTGGAAAAGGGTCCAGTACCGTACAATGACGAGGCTTGGAAAAGGTACGGCTTGCGGACGATCGGATTGCGAAGGAAAGTCGCCCCTCCCGATCAGTGCCATGATCAAGAAAACGCAGGCCGGCCTCTACGCTCGGAAATTGATCGTAACGTAGCTTCCCGTGCCTAGTACTACAGTTGCGTTTTATGCGAGATCATGATTCACTCTCGGCGTTTAGCTGGAGGGAATTGCATGTCCGTCGCAAGCTGGTCTGGGTCGATTTTGGCATGGCAACGCGAGCTCGATGCATTGAAGGAGCGACTGGGGCCGATCTTTCGTCGTCGTGAACTGCGATTATCGAGCGGCGCCTTTCTTGATGGCGTGCTGTCGGGAGTAGAGCGCAAGACAGGCTGGCTCATGGCCGAGCGGGCAGGACTGGA
>NZ_AZNV01000064.1:0-24490 GCF_000510625.1 Rhizobium sp. IBUN | reverse complement strand
GAAGAAGGAAGCCACCCGCCCGCCGGGACGCAATATCCTGCAGCAGCAGATGCGCTTCGACGCATTCATCAGCGAATTCAACACGGAAAGACCGCACGAGGCCCTGTCGATGAAGGTGCCGGCCGAAGTCTACCAGACCTCGGCCGGCACCTATGAAGGGCTGCCCGAGATCAGCTACCCCTTCCACGACCGCGATGCCATCGTCACCAATTGCGGCCGTCTGTGCATCCATCGCAAGAAGATCAACATCTCAACCGTCATGGCCGGCCAGAAGCTCGGCCNCAAGAAGTCGACGACGGCATTTGGCTCGTCAGCTTCCNGCGCTATGATCTCGGATATATCGACCTCGAACAGAGGACATTGCAAACAATCGACAACCCGTTCGGCACGAGGTTGTCACCGATGTCTTAGGTACCGATTGTGACCTATGTGTCCGGGTCGGACGATGATCATGGTGGCGGAAGAGGTGTCCGCCATTCCAGTGTAAATAACTGTCTAAGGGTGTCGACAGTTGTCAACGTAAGTAACTGATTTCATTTATGTTATTGTCGAGAAGTCTCCAAGACTGTATTTATCTGTCTACGACTAACCACGCCTCGCGGTGGGGTCGGAGGTGGGGTCGGTGGCTTTTTGGCGGAGATATGAATGGCACGAAATCTGGAACAACTGACGGCCAGGCAGGTGACCGGTAAGCTTGCGGCGGGGCGGTATAGCGACGGCAGCGGGCTCTACTTAAACGTGACGGGTTCCGGCTCAAAATCGTGGGCGTTTTTCTACAAGCGCGACGGCAAGCGCACGGAGATGGGATTGGGGTCCACCGAGAAGGTTTCCTTGAAGCTGGCGCGTCAGATGGCGGCCGAGGCGCGGGAAATGATAGGCTCGGGCCGTGATCCACTTGATGAGCGCAAGGCGGCTCTGAGGCGCGAGGAGGACGCTCGCAAGGCGGCGGAGGCCGAGGCGGCACGGGACACGTTTGGCACCTTCGCCCTTCGCTTGCTGGACGGTTATTCCGAAACGGATGAGCGTGGCCGGGTTCGAAGGGTGCCGGGCATTGTTGATGGCAACCGAAACGCCAAGCATCGAGCCCAGTGGAAAAGCACGCTCATCGAGTATGCGGCACCTATCTGGCACCTGAAGCTTGATGAGGTGGATACCGATGGGGTGCTTAAGTGCTTGGCGCCGATCTGGACGACGAAGGCGGAAACGGCAGCGCGGGTGCGCGGACGCATTGAAAAGGTTCTCGCCGCGAGTATCGCGAAGGGCCTCCGCAAAGGTCCAAACCCCGCACTATTGAGGGGCCACCTTGATGCCCTCCTTCCGAAACGTCAAAAGCTACAGCGGGGCCATCATCCCGCGTTGCCATGGCAGCAAATGGACGAGTTCTGGCCTAAACTCTCGGCGCTCACTTCCATATCGGCGCTTTGCCTACAATTCACGATTTTGACGGCGGCGCGGTCGGGCGAGTCGCGCGGAGCTTTGTGGAAAGAGATCAATCTTGTAGCCAACACGTGGACGGTTCCACCCGAACGGATGAAGCCGGGCAAAGAGCATGTTGTCCCTCTATCATCCGCAGCGCGCGAAGTGCTCGCCGAGGCCGCCAAGCTTCGCCAAACGGAAGACGATCCAGATGAATTGGTATTTCCCTCCGTTCGGGACCACAAACCACTCAGCGATATGGCGCTTCTAATGTGCCTCCGAGGCATACAAGAAGGCCTGACGGTTCACGGCTTCAGATCGACCTTTCGCGACTGGGCCGGTGATGCAACACCACATGCCCGTGAAGTCGTAGAGCAGGCCTTGGCGCACACGGTAGGCGGTGTCGAAGGGGCATATAGGCGCGGCACCGCCATTGAGAAACGACGCAGCTTGATGACTGATTGGGCGGGATACGTCACCGTAGAACCGGGCGCCAATGTGGTGCCTCTCGGACGCGCCGCCTCCTAAGTGAGGCGATATTGCCATGCCGTGACAAGACGTGACAACTAATGAAATGCGCTTACACGGCGTGGCAAGATACTGAAATAATTGACAGATTCCCTTTCGCGAGAATGACCATAACTGTCTATAACGTTACCTTACTGACCATAGCTGACAAGGAGATGGTCATGGAACGACGCTTTTACGTTCTGAAGCAGGTGATGGAGATAACAGGGTTCAGTCGGGCGCATCTCTACAACGAGAATTCTCGCGGGAAGCTGGTTCTAAAAAAGGCCGGTGGTCGGACCGTGGTAATGGTGGAAGACTTCGAACGATGGGTCGAGTCATTCGACCACGTTGGGCCGCCTAGCAAGGCCGCCGCGTAGTTCCTGAAAACCTGGATTGTAGGAAAAGACTGCTTGAGAGATTGAGCGGCGCGGCTTCGCGCTGTGCAACGGGCAAAGAAAANCCCCTCCCGCCGCCAAGCCGTGAAGGGGTTTCAGTTCAAAGAACTATGCATCATGAATATCAAAAACAAAGACTTAGGTCAAGCGACTCAAGTCGCCTTGGGCCGCCAGATCCATCAACGGCTTGCCTTTGCGGGCGCCCGCGAGAGCATGGCTGAAGCGCTCGACCGCGTGGCTGAGGCGCGCGAATACCTAGCGAATGGCGAAACAGTAGTCGCCGCTCACCGCATTGGACCGGCGATGGGTCGCATTGAAGCGGCCATGGCTCAAGTTGAAGATGGAGGGCGAGAGGAACTCGCCATCATCGATGCGCTTGGCGAATTAATCCCCGTGTTCCTTCTCGACGCATGGCTCCATGAGCAGCGGCGCGGCGTTTTGGACAAACTTGCTAGGAGCTTGGGTTGGGCTTCTTCGTGGTCTGGCGAGGTGTTCTATGCATCGCAGGATGACACCGGCATGGATCTCCACGTCAACGCCAGCGACGGCTGGCGATGCACTTCCGGAATGCCCGACATGCTGGTCTGCGGCGTAGGCCTTACCAGCCTTCACGCACATCTCAAATGCGAGACGCTACCCGAAACGGTTGCGCGGCTTACACCCTGGTACTCAAAATCTATCTCTATGAAAGGCGGCCGGGTGTGAGCACTCTGACCTCTAACGACGATCTAGGCTTTCTTGATGATATCGCGGAGCCCGCCGCCGAGCGAAACGGCGTTCGCCTCCGCAACCCGGAAAACTTACCGGATCATATTCGCGCCGAGTATGAGCGCGTTAATGTGCCCGTTCCGGCCGTCATGGTCGCACCGGAAGTGCGAGGCTCTTTCGAAGACTATGAGTCTTCGCATGAGACGGTTATCAACGACGACGCTCTGGCACTCGAACTTGGTCAGAAGCACTGGGATGAAAACGCCAAATTCGTTGCATCGCGGGGCAACTGGTTGTTTTGGCGCGGCCAGCGATGGGAAGAAGCTGATTACCCGGTAACGCGCGGCCAGGTCCGTGACTTCCTTCGAATGAAGGCCGATGAAGTATTCGAGTGGGCGCAACGGCAGGCGCTCGATGCCAGCGAGGATAAAGCGAGAGCTATTTCGGCCTCGGCCGCCAAGGTTCGGCGGACGCTTGGCGCTCATTCCACCGTGACCGCCGTCGAGCAAATGGCGCGGTCCAACTCCAAAAGCATCGCCCACGCAAATTCCTTCGATGGCGACACACTACTTCTTGGCACCCCCGGCGGCACCGTCGACCTGAAAACCGGCAAGCTCCGCCCGGCGCGCCGTGAGGATATGATTACGAAGTTCACAGCGGTAGCCCCGGCACCATCTGGCACCCCCGCCAAGGTGTGGTTTGACTTCCTTCGCCGCGTCTTTCCCGGCGATGACGGATATGGTGACCTCGACACAATCGCTTTCATCCAGCGCGCCGCCGGATACGCCCTTACCGGCGAAACGACCGAGCAAAAGTTGCTGTTTCTCTACGGTACCGGCCGAAACGGCAAGGGCACCATCATGCAGACCCTGACCGGCATTCTCGGTGACTACGCGCGCACGGTGTCTTCGTCTCTTTTCATGGCGACCCACGGTCAGGAACACCCCACCGGCCTCGCTCAACTCCAAGGCGCCCGCCTGGTGGCCTCCAATGAGATACCGAAGGGTGCGACGTGGAACGAAGAGGTTATCAAATCTCTCACCGGGGGTGACACGATTTCGGCGCGTCGGATGCGGCAAGACTTCTTTGAATTCCAGCCTCAGCTTTCCCTCTTCATCAGCGGGAACAATAAGCCCAGATTCAAAGGTGTGGGTGTCTCGATGCGAGAGCGCTTCATACTGGTGCCTTTCAGCCGGAACTTCACGGATGACAATGGGCAGCGCGACCCGAACCTCGGCGACAAGCTCAAGGCTGAATGGCCCGCTATTCTGCGGTGGTGCATCGACGGCGCCGGGGAATGGCTGAAGATGGGCTTGACGCCACCGGAGCGCGTGAAGGCCGCCAGCGCCGATTATCTGGACGAAGAGGACGATATCTTGGCATTCGTCCGCGACTGCCTGGTGCCTGATACGGAAGCCAAGACCGCGACCGCCGATATCTACCCGGCCTTTCGAAAGTGGCAGGAAGAGCAAGGCGTGAAGTCACCTTGGACGCAAACCGCGATGTCGCGCGCGCTCGGTGAAGAGGGAAATCTTGAACTCAAACGGACACGGCCAAGTGGTGGTGCTAGTTCCGTTGTCAACTGTGTTGTCGGCTATCGCCTGAAGAGCAACCCCGATGCTTATTCGGGGTATCGCGATGACTGAACCCGCCGCCTTTGTTGCACTTGTTGCACTTTCTACCCTTATCACCCGTAGTAGTGTTTTATGTATACTTCCGCGCGTACTGGAGAAATAACACCCTCTCTAGGAGTTGTCGTATTAGACGGGCGATAAGGGAGCGAAGTGCAACAAGTGCAACACGATGCTGATGACCTAAGAAGAATGGTTTGAAATGCCGAGCCAAACGAGTAGCGCAATAATCGAAGACTCTTACGACGCAGCGGTGGACTCCTTCTTTGAGCGGTTCCTAGCAACTCTTCCACCGTCAGATGCCATCGACCGAGCGATTGAGGCGAATGCCGTCGCCCTTAGTTCGATACGGTCATTGCGAGCCGCCGAAGCGGATTTGATGGGCCACGAAGCGGCGGTGCATGAGCGCGGGAAGTCCGGGCCGGGCGAACGGCGGATGCGGATCACTGCCACGAGGAACCGCATGGCGGTGGAACTCAAGCGCACCCGGTATGCGTCGATGACGGCAAGCAATTTCGCCCGTACCATCCGGGTAAAGATCAACAAATACAAAAGCTCGTTTGATCCGGCGGCTCCGTTCCCGGCCGATGAGGAAAAGGCCTTCCTTCATTTTCTCTGCCAGCACTTCGGTGGGATATGGTCGGAAAAAAGCATCTCCAACCTTCTGGCGCAAAAAGTGTCCCAAAGTCTCGATACGCCCTAACTTTGGGATTTATACCCTCGCACTATGTCGGCATGGAAACCGCTGCCGAAACAATCTCCGACCACACCGCTGCCGTTAGGCTCCGCAGCGCCGCTTATGCCGAACTCACGTCCGCTCGCGATGCGTTGACTGAAGCGGACGGACGCTTGCGGTGCGCGGTGCGTGACATCGATTTGGACACCGGCCGTGACCCCGTGCTTTCCGCAAGTATGCGCGGTCGTGAGGCAATCGCCCGGATCCGGCTGGAAGAAGCTCGCGAACGGCTTCGCGAAGCAAAACGAGACCTGCAGCGCGCCCGTGACCTTTCCGCTTCGTTCACCGCAAAGGAATTCGAACTTGAACATCTCGATTAATCGGCTTCGCCAGCTAGGGCGAAATAAGCAGGCAGCATCCGACGCCGTGCGTGGCGCCTGGGGGCTCGTGTTAGCGGCGCGGATACCTCTCCGCGAAGCGCAGCGCGAATTTGAAACATACAAAGACAAGGCTGGCAAGAACCGGGACACAGGCGGCGACAGGGCATTTCAAGAAGCGATTGCAGTTGCCAAACGTGATCTCGAGAACGCCGAGCACAACCACGAACGTGTCCGTGAAGAGTCACAGCTGGTCGGACGCCTCGCCAGCGAGGCCTATCATTTTGCCCGTCAGCATATCGCCATTCCCGGCGACATCGAGGAGATTTTCAATTGAAAATACTAGATAAAATCCGCGCCGCCTCAAAGAAAGCGGTCGCCGCACGGGCCGATTTGCAGGTCGCGGTCGAAGAACTCCGGAACGAACGTGCTTCGCTCTCGCGGGAACGTGAGGGCATTGCTAGAGCACCTGCGACCAAAGAAGAGACCGCTGAGAACATCAATCGTGCTCTAGATGAGCTTGAAGCGGGTGCCAACGCGCGCTTTTCGGCTCGCGGGTTCAGATCTGATGACGATCCGGAACGCGGGCTACCCGATCTCAATGCCGTTTTCCAACCGGGTAGCGGCATGGTCGGCCCACAGGGCGGATACTTTCAAATCAACAGTCATGATCTGGTCGGGGGGCTTTGCGTCTTAGGACTTCGCCCGCTTATTGAGCCCGCATTGCTTGCCAAAGCCATTGCCGAACGTCCCGGCGAGGGTATCACGGCGTCCGAACGGGCCGCAAAGCTACGGAAGATCGACGCTGATATCGAGGCCGTGGAACTCGCGGAAGAGCAGCTTATCCGCGAGGCTGAAGAGGCCGGTATTACAGTGTTCCGCCGTAGTGATGCCCGGCCTGAAATCTTCCTCCGCGAAACGATCTGATCATGGGCGACAACCTTCTTCGCCTCAACCTTCCGGCTAAGGTAGTGAGCGCTGCGACCGAAGCTCATTTGGTGGCTATTCAGCCCTACGTCGACGCGTTCGTTGGGGCAGAGCGTACCCGTGTTTGCGACCTCATCACACTGGCGGAACAGGCCCGCAAGATCGGGGTTGAAATGGACCTTCTCGAGGCCATCACTGAAGGCGCCTCGGTGGATGACGTCCGTGCTTACGTGCTGGAAATGGCAGCGTCCGAAAGGGGACAAGAATGACCAAGACGATGACCGAGGCAGAGAAGCACGCGGCCCGATTAGAGTTGCGCCGCCTGATTTCGAACGGAGAATCGGTAGAGGATGTTCTCGCTAACCGACTCAGCGGTGAAGAACGGGCACGATGCCTTGAACTTCTTGCCATGGCGCCTTCCGCAGCGCGGATGGGTGTTGCGTTCGATGCAGGCGAGGCGATGCTATCGGGGTGGAGCCCGCAAGCCGCCCGCAACTTCATCATGAACACCGCCGCCGATTCTCAAGCCGAGTATACCTCCGCTATCGCGGTTCCGAAGGTGACGGCCAACGGCAAACATACCGCTGAACAGACCAAGGCTATGTGGCGCAAGGCGATGAAGGGCAACGGCCAGGCGTTGCCACCTTCCCAAGTAGCTTCTGAGATGGCCGGGTAGCCTTCCCCGGCCGCGCCGCCGGTCGTTCCTCGTTGGATCGGCGGCGCACCCCTTCAATCACCCGCCAGAAGAATTCACGGGTCCTCCGGAAGGGGTGCCGATTATGCGGGGGACGTGGCCGCGCACGTTCCATGTAGCGACAGGCCTAAGAAGTTAATTGTGAACTGTGAACCCGGAAGCCTCTTAGGATGACGCCAGAACTATTTGAATCTAAAACAGCTTTCGCGAAGCGGCTTAACCTTTCGAAAGCCTATATATCGAACCTCACGAAATCGGGCCTTCCATGTAACTCGCAAGGCATGGTCCGAGTCGATGCCGCTATCAAATGGATTCGAGAGAACGTCAACGCCGGGCCAGGCCGTCCAATCGGTAGCGGCGGCGAAGACGAGGAAGCTGCAGATCTCACTGCCGCCAAGACAAGGCTCATAATGGCGCAAGCCGCGAAGGCCGAGATGGAGTTGGCGAAGATGCGAGGCGAATTGGTTCCGCACGACATCGTAAAGCGCGTGAATTTTACCTTCTTTCGGATGCTGCGCGACCAGGCACTAAACTTTCCGCGCCGCCGTGGGGCTATGATAGCCGCTGAATTCGGGGTGCCGCCGGGCGCGTTTTCCGCCGTTTTGGAAAGCCATCTCATCGAATATTTACGGGAAGGCGGGAGTGAACGTATTCCGTTTCGGTCCGAAACCCTCGCCGAGGCGGCCGGGCATTGCCCGGAATGCCATATTGACTTGCACCAGGTGCGGTCGCCAATTGGCGAGGCGAAATGAATATCACCGCGAACCTTCCTCCGCTTTCGGCACAAGCAATCGAGTTGATAGAATACGGGTTGCTAGTCCTTTCAGGCCGGGATGACGATTCCGAATGGAACCTCTTGGACCAGGTAGGCGCTATGAGAGCCATTTCCCGCGAGCGCAAGGCTCTCGGTATGTCTTTGTGGGACGTCGAAGAACGGTCCGGCGTTTCGTTAAACTCGGCCTATTATTGGCTGGCGGGGAACCGGCACCCGGCGATATCAAACTTGGTGGCGTTAGCGGAAACGGTCGGTTTTGAGGTTGTTATGCGCTCCAAGAGCCGCAGAGAGGTTTTCTACAATCTTGTAGACCTTCGTCCGGCCATGGCCGCGCTAGACCACGCCCGCAGGGAAAGGGCTCTTACCACCAAGAAGCTTCGGGCGCTGACATCGGTGGCGTCCAACTCCTTCTACGCCTGGCTAAAGCAGGAGCGAACTCCCACGCTGGAAAAGTTCGCTGCGTTGGTGGAAGCGCTCGGTTTTGAGCTAATCATGCAACGCAAATGCTGATGGCCAGTGAAGAGCGTTCAAGAGAACCCGGCCGGACATGGCGCAAAAAATCAAAAAGGGCGAGGTTTTCCACATGGCCGCGATGATTGATTCGCACTACGGCTCCCACGTCAGCTTTTAGCCCTCACCGTTGACCGCAAGTAAGATCAAGTTATCCCCACTATCCCCATTTAAGAAAGTATTAACAAGATGTTAACGCGATCTCTTTCAACGGGTTGATTTACAAGCGAAATCTTGTGGAAAAAAATTTCTGTATTTCTAGCAGGGCGTTAATACACGGTTCTAATCCACAGAACCGGCGAAGTCGCGCCCTTGACGGAATCTCCCGATTCAAACTTTATATTGATCGTTCAGCCGGAATTACCTGGCGGATGAACACAGAAGCCGGGGTTGCAGCCCCGGCCTCGTGTTGAAACTGTAGAAACCTTGACCGGCTTACAGATCCGTTAACAGCCCCGACATTACGCGGGGTACGTATTCTGTCAAGTCGGTCAAGGGCCAATAAAGGGCCTAAAACCATGACGCATACGAAAACGAACCACCGCCTTTCCTTTGAAGACGCCGTGCAAGTCTGGCTCCGCCGTTGGAACGGCGAGTATCAGCACGAGATTGCCGCAAGCTTTGGCGTTAATCAGGGGCGCGTGAACGAAGTGCTGAAGGGCAAACGCCACTTCGGTTCCGAGCAGATCGCGAAGAATACCAAGCACTAACCACCACTTTACCCCGCTGCCTCCGTGGTGGCGGGGTATCTTCATTGCCATGCCACTCGCATTCGGTGCCAGCGCAGTTTGCGAGATAGGTGGCCAAAGGCGGCCATGGGATACTCCGGCTAACGGAGTCGAACATGCCAAAATTGCTTACGCCACAGGACATTATTTCAGAGTTGAGAGTATCACCGCGCACGCTGCGGCGATGGGTACGGGAAACGGACTTTCCCAAACCTTTTCGCATCGGTGGTGCTCGCCGGTGGTATGCCTGTGATGTTCTCGCATATCTTGACGCCCGTAAGACTGGGGCGACGCAATGAGTGCCAACGCCGAAGCCACAGTAACACTAAGCCTTATCGACCGGGTTACCGGCCCGATTAAGCGGATTTCGGCGCGCCTTGGTTCCCTTTCCAAGCGCATCGGCCTTGAGAAGCTTGGGCAATCCATCGGCAACATCGCCGGGAAGTTCAAAGGGCTTGGGGACGGCATCGCGGCCACCTCGGGCCGACTCGCGGGACTATTCGGCCTTTTGGGCGCGGGCGGCGCCGGGGTGATTGCGACGGCCTACGGATTGGCTCAAAGCGCGTCGGACGCGGGCTCTGAAATCCATGACATGTCCGTCAAGCTCGGTATCGGTACGGAAACGCTTTCCGAATACCTCTATGTCAGCGATCAAGCGGGCGCCTCGGCGGAGGCTTTCACCAAGGGTGTTGAAAAGCTCGGCATCAACGCCGTGGAAGCGTCCAAGGGCAATAAGCAGCTTTCCGCCGCCTTCCGCTCGCTCGGTGTCAGGGTCAAGGACTCGAGCGGCAAGATGCGGCCGATGGAAGACGTTCTTGATTCCACCTTCGCCGGGCTCGCAAAGATCAAAGACCCGCTGAAACGAAACCAGCTAGCCTTTAAGCTTTTCGGTAAGTCCGGCGTGGAACTCACCAAGATCCTCGCCGATGGCGCCGAAGGCATCAAGAGTGGCAGAGAAGAGGCCCGGCGCCTTGGCGTTGTTTGGAGCCAGGATGCGGCGAATGCGGCCGATGCCTTCGGTGATGGCGTCAGCGCGCTGGGCAAGCGGCTCAATGCGTTCAAGACGTTCGTCGGGGTCCAGCTTCTCCCCGTCATCGGTGATGCCATTGATGGGATGAGCGATTGGCTGAATGCAAATTCGGGCTTGATCCGTTCGAAGCTTACCGGATGGGTTCAGCGGCTCGGCGGCGTCATCCGTGCCCTTTTCGACCCCACCTCTCAGATCCGCCAGCAGTTCGCCGCGTTCGCGGACAAGGTTGGTGCCGTCTATGACAAGATAAAGCCGCTTGTGGACCTCATAGGCGGCCCGCTCAATGCAGCCCTAGCGCTCATCGGGCTTTGGGCACTGGCGCCCGCTATCTCGGCGGTTACGCTTCTCGGTTTCGCCTTCGGCGGGCTCGCGAAAGCCATTGCCGGTGTGGGCCTTGATCTTCTCACCAGGCTTACGGGCGGTATCGCGGACTTCGCGGGCGCCGGGCTCGGTAAGACGATTGAAGCCGCCGGTGGCAAGGCCGGGAATCTTTGGGGCAAAGCCTTCGGCATCGCGGCCCGTGTCGCCATCATCGCGGGCATCGCCGCCATCGCTATGGAAGTGCTGGAAAAGTACGACCCGAAAGGCAATTTAGGCGGCCTCACGAAGCCGGTGGATGACTACTTGCGGGACAAGCTTGGTTTGCCCGCCAAAGATACCGGAATCACTCCCGCCGAGCTATGGCAGGGCACGAAGGACAGATTGTTTGGCACCGGAGACAAGCCGGAAGCCAAGACGACCGGCGCCGCCGCTCCGGTGCGAGAAAAGCTCTCGCCTGTGGCTCGCGACCTCGGCTTCAATCAAAGCCCGGTCTTCGGTGACATGGCGCGCGATTTAATCCCCACCTCGTTCGCTCGCGCTACCACGGATAGCGCACTGGGCAAGGCGAAGGATGATGCAGCGATAGCGCGCCCGAACATGATCACGTCGAACAGCACCAGCACGACAACGATAGACGCCTCGGTACACGTGGGGGCTATAACAGTGCAGGGCGGACAAGGGACGCCACGCGAGATCGCGGCGGCCGTCGATGCTCGGCTTAAGGCATTGGCGCAGAAAAATGCCGCAGATGCCAAATCTTCGCTAGTGGCTGAGTGATGTGAAGCGATGCACCGCCCTTTGATTGCTCCCGGTGTTTTGGCAATTCACCCCGCCACCAGCGAAACCGGCGCTCCTCTCACGTGGCTTGAGCTTAGCGCCACCGTTGCGGGAGGAGGATCCGCAACCATTGACCTCTTGGTCGATGATGGCGCCGAAAACGTCTCCGCCGCGCTAGAGCGCGCCAAAGCTGGCGTTCTCATGGCGGTGGTAACACCGATGAGCCAAGCAAACGAGCACACCGGCCGCCCTTGGCATTGTGGCGTGATTGGTCCAGCCTCGGAACTCGATTTGCCTCTGATGGCGCCGATTGCCGAGAGGGAAGAATGGTATTCCGCGCTGGTAGCGCCAAAAGTGCTGCGGGTTTACTCCGGCCACGAGGCGAGCGAATTGCTCAGTGAGGAGCTCGCGGGTGAGCCGCTAACTTGTCTCGACCTCTTGGTCGGTAGCGAGCCCGGCATTTCGATGCACTTCGTCGCCGTTGGTATGCGCCCATATGAAGTCGAAAACCTACTCAAGGCAGCGCGCGCCGTTCGCAAAACACTGGTCTTCTGGCACGGGCGGCCGCGTGGCCTCCATCACAAAGAAACCGGAAAAGCTATAGTGATCGGACACGTCCAGCGCTTAGGCGGCCGCCCGACAAGAGAGAGATTTCCTGAAAATGCGTGACCTTCCACATCTGGCGTCATTGATTTTCAATCGTCCGCTTCTGGTGCGTAGCGATGTGGGCCGCCAGATCATTGACGCCATCGGCACACGTATCCTTGCCGGGGAAGCGTTGGGAACGGCAGAAAAGCGAGCGTCCCGCGAAATGCGTACACCGGGCGGCCGCAGTCTCCCCGGCGGCGCCTATATGGACCTGGACGGCATCGCCGTGCTTCCAATTGTGGGCTCGCTGGTGCGGCGTGGATCCTGGCTCGACGCCGAATGCGGCATGATGAGTTACGGGCTTATTCAGAATGCAGTCGCCGATATCCTCATGGACTCCACGATTCGCGGTCTCATGCTCGAAATAGATTCGAGCGGGGGCGAGGCCAACGGTTGCTTTGATTGTGCCGATTTCATCCGCTCCGCCTCGGCGGCAACGGGCAAGCCGGTATGGGCTCACGCCAACGAAATCATGTGTTCCGCCGCCTACGCCATCGGGTCCAGCGCCAAACAAATTTGGGTGGCCAGGACATCGGAAGTTGGTTCTATCGGGGTGCTCGGCGCTCATGTTGATGTGTCCGAAGCGGACAAAGCGCGTGGCATGAAGTGGACATATCTTTATGCCGGTGCCTACAAGACGGACGGCAATCCACATGAACCCCTCGGCGATGGCCCGCGCGCCCGGATGCAAGCGGACGTGGACGGGCTCTATGATATGTTCCTGGAACTGGTTTCGAAGAACCGGAGAATGACCACTAAGCGAGCACGGGAAACGAAAGCGGACGTATTTCGCGGAGCAAAAGCGGTCACCGCTGGATTGGCTGACAAAGTCGGCACGCTGGACAGCGCACTAGAGGCTTTTTCCGGCCACATCGCCAAAGCTCAGAGATAAGGGCCGCTTATCGGGCGGCCCTTTCGATTGTTGTCATTTTTCGGGGCGGGTTCCCTTGCGCTCGCTCTTCGCCACGAAATCGAGCAAAGCCGAAACACGGTAAGTAACGATTCCGCCAATTTTAGCGTAGGCAGGGCCGCGTTTCGTGCTCCGCCACCGGGCGAGCGTGGAACCCGAGAGTCGGAGGTAGGCGGCCGATTCCGGCGCCGTCAGCAGCGTGTCCGGGGCGAGGCCTTCAAGACCGATGCGGGCCGGGACCTCGATTGCTGTTGGCTTCGATGGCGCGCCAGCGCTGTTCTTGAGGAAGGCGATTGCCGCCATTTCCATGGCGTCGGCGACAGCGGATGCCCCAAAGATTGCCTTCTCGCGCTCGGCAAGGGATACCGCCGCCAACGCGGCCTCGCGGGTGCTAGCCGGGGTGCGCCATTTTGCAAGGACATCATGCGGGCCTTCTATCGTGGCCGCGAAAAGATCAGCTTCGCCGTCATCAAGCAAATCGTCATTTTCGAATGCGTTGTATGCGGCCAGGCCATCGTCGTAAGCCTTGATAGCGAGCAAGAGGAGATCCATCGGCACAGAACTACCGCCGATGGCGGTGGCGTTTACGGCACCTGCCATTTTATTTACCTTCTTCGATTTTCGTTAGGGCCGCCGGGCCGATTCACCTTCCCGGTGGCGTGAATTTCGTATATATGTAATTCCGATTTTGTGTCAATTACCTATATATGAAATTAAGCGATGACATCTGATAGAGCCGGGCCAGGTAGGCCAACCGAATTTCCGATCAAGAAGCTTATTGCTTTCAACCAAGAACTTTTGGACGCCGTGGAGGCATTCAGAGCGGCGCAGCAACCGACGATAAACCAATCCGAGGCAGTCCGGCATATCTTGCGCGAATGGCTTACCAGCCACGGCTATCTCTAAGGCACACCACACGGGGCGGCCCGATTCTATGTCGCTCATGGCGTCAGCAAGCGGGGTCGAAACGTCCGAACTGAGCAAAATCCACATATTTTGCTACCCGTGTTTTGCGGTGGGGTCGCCGGTGGGGTTGCTGATTGGTCGCCTTAAAAAGTGATTAAAAATCAATGACATATGGCGGAAGAGGTGGGATTCGAACCCACGGTACGGTTTCCCGCACGCCGGTTTTCAAGACCGGTTCCTTAAACCACTCGGACACTCTTCCATGCAGTTGATTTGAAGCGGGCTCGAAACCCGCGCACCTGCGGTTGCCTGACGCCATCAGCTCAGGCTATGGAGCGTTTAAAGCCGTTCGGCGGCAGCGTCAACTGGTTCTGTACGGTACCCGGAAGGGCAGCAGAGGGGAGAAGCTCCCCGTTGCTGAAACGCCCAGCCGGGCTGAACCGACTGCGTTATTCAGAATCTTAAATTAGTGAATTATTAACCATATTAATTAGAATTGTCCCTATCTTGGCGAAATGCTTCGCAAATTTGCCATGAAGGCCGCATGATTAAAGTCTCGTTAGGTTGGTGGGATTAGGGGTGTCTTGTCCGGATCGGGCAGATTTCTTAACCATAACGGTCTTGAGCGGCGTGGGACATATGAAACGAGAGTACGGGGCGGCGTCATTCGCAACGGGAATGCGATGGGTAGGGCTGTCGCTGATCTGCGCAACGGTTACGGCTTGCGGTTCCTCGCCTACGCCCACAAAACGCACTCACGGCAAGGAGTATTTCTCGGAGAAGGAATACGGCGTCAAGGCCAGCCCCCGTGTTGCCACCGGCAACAACATCCCGAAAGGCGGCGGCCGCTATATGGTCGGGGACCCCTACGTGGTGAAGGGGAGGTGGTACTACCCGAAGGAAGATTTCTCCTACAACAAGGTTGGTGTTGCGTCGTGGTACGGCTCGGCCTTTCATGGCCGTTTGACGGCGAACGGCGAAGTCTATGACCAGATGCACCTTTCCGCCGCGCATCCAACGTTTCCGCTGCCGAGCTATGCACGCGTGACGAATACGGAAAACGGCGCGTCCATTATCGTGCGTGTCAACGATCGTGGTCCGTATCACGAAGGGCGCATTATCGACCTGTCCAATAAGACGGCGGACATGCTTGACCTGCAGCACAGTGGTACCGGAAACGTCCGCGTCCAGTATGTGGGGCGTGCCCGGATGGATGGGCATGATATGCCTTATCTGATGGCCTCCTATGTGCCGAAGGGCAGCCGCATTCCGGGCATCAACCCGGGTGGCGGGCAGATTGCCACCGGTGTCATGGTCGCCTCCAACAGCAAGCGCATAACCGCAGACCAGCTCCAGAGCTTCGGCGGTTTCACGCCCGAGCCGGAGAATGTTCCTGTGCCGGTCTCGGCGACGTCCTATGCCGGCTCGACTCCGAGCGCGCGCTACAATGCTGCGCCTGTCCCGACGCCGATGCCGTCACCGTCTTTTGGCGGCGTCGCGCCCCTGGCGGAGCCGGCGGCCGCTCAGATGATCGTCCTCCCGGAATTTGGTCCTTTCCCATATGAACGCCCCTATGGAGGGCAGCGCTCTCTCGCAATGGGGTATCAGGAAGAGGGCGCCAAAACTGTTACCGTCGAACTCGCTTTCGACGCCGTGATGGTTCGCAACGACGGCCTCACGCAGGACTCGATCCTGGCATCCGTCAAGCGTCAAAAGACAGCCGCCGCGCGCGGCGAGTAACGGCGGCCATTGCGTCGCTCCAGGTCCGTTGTTAGCATCGTCGAGCTCGACCGAGCTGTGGGGTTTTTCGGTGTTCAAGCGTTTCGTTGGCCTCTGTGTTTGTCTTCTGCCTTTCGCAACGGTTGCCGCTGCCGCGAGCGGTGATGCCAACGCTTCATTCGTGACCAAGGCGGCCCAAGCCTACATGGTCGAGGCGTCTACCGGGACCGTGCTTCTTGCCAAGAACGAGAATCAGACCTTCTCGCCGGCGTCACTCGCGAAGCTGATGACGGTGGATCTCGTCTTCGACGCCCTTTCGAAGAACCAGATCACCCTCGACACGCAGTATCCGGTTTCGGAATACGCCTGGCGAACTGGGGGGGCGCCGTCGCGCACGGCAACGATGTTTGCCGCGCTCAAGTCGAACGTCCGCGTCGAGGATCTGATCAAAGGCATTGCCATTCAGGGCGCCAACGACAGCTGCATCGTTCTCGCTGAAGGCATGAGCGGCAGTGAGCCGGCCTTTGCGGCTGCCATGACGCGGCGTGCTAAAACGCTCGGTATGGAGCGGTCCATCTTCGGGAATTCGACCGGGCTGCCTGACGGCAAAAGCAGGACGACGGCGCTCGACATGGTGACGTTGGCGGCGGAACTGCAAATGTCCTATCCGAACCTCTATTCCTATTTTGCGCAGCCTGATTTCGAGTGGAACAGGATTTTCCAGCGCAACCGCAATCCTTTGCTTGGTTTCGGTATGGGTGTTGATGGCCTGGCGACCGGCTTTGCCGAGGGAGAGGGCTATTCCATCGTCGCCTCCGCCGAACGCGATGGCCGGCGGCTCTTCATGGCCTTGGGCGGCATTGCCTCCGACAAGGAGCGCACCGAAGAGGCCAAGCGCGTGCTCGAATGGGGGCTGACCGCCTTCGAAAGCCGTCAGATTTTCGCCGACGCCGAGGTGATCGGCGAAGCAAGCGTCTACGGTGGAACCTCCCGAAGCGTTGATCTCGTCGCAAAGACGCCCGTGAGTGTCTATGTACCGATCAGCAATCCCGAGCGGCTGTCGGCGCGCATCGTCTACCATTGGCCGTTGATGGCTCCCGTGGAGGCCGGCCATGAAATAGGGACGCTGCGCATCTTCGCGGGCGGTCGCCTGTTGCGTGAGGTACCCCTTTATACGAAGGAGACCGTGGAGGTTGGCTCTTTGAGCAGCCGCGCCGTCGACGCGCTGATGGAACTCGGCGAGACGCTGCTGTTCTCCTGGCTGTGGGATAAGCCTGAACCCACCTGATCGCCGAATTCTCTATTCAGGGTGAGAGTTACCGTCGAGCGGTTTCGCTTTTCGCTGCCTTCCGTTAAATGTACGGCAGTGGTGCGGGTGACCGCCGTAATGCAGGAATTAGTCATTGCCATCCGGTACTGGGTTGTTTGTAACGTTTGAAGGCGGGGAGGGCGCGGGCAAGTCGACGCAGATCCGCCGCCTTGCTGAGTCTCTCCGTGCCCGCGGTCATGACGTGCTTTTGACACGGGAGCCGGGCGGTTCTCCGGGCGCCGAGGCGGTGCGTCACGTGCTACTGTCGGGTGCTGCCGAAGCCTTTGGAACCCGCATGGAGGCAATCCTCTTCGCAGCGGCACGCAATGATCACGTCGAGGAAGTCATCCGGCCGGCTTTGATGACCGGCAAGGTGGTCCTTTGCGATCGCTTCATGGATTCGTCGCGGGTCTATCAAGGCGTGACCGGGAATCTTGAGTCGGAATTCATCGAGGCGCTGCAGCGCGTCGCGGTCAATGGTATCGTTCCCGACTGCACGCTTGTCTTCGATCTGCCGGCGCTGGCGGGTCTGGAGCGCGCCCGGAGGCGAGGCGCTGCTGGCGACGTCGCCCCGGACCGTTTCGAGAAGGAGGAGCTCGAAACGCACGAGAAGCGCCGAGAAGCGTTTCTCGATATTGCCGCCCGGGAGCCTGACCGTTGCCACGTCATCGATGCGACGCGGTCCGAAGAGGTCATTGCCGCCGAGGTTCTGGAGACCGTCTGGCGGCAACTGCCGCATGCGACAGCGACCAAGTTAGCGGAAACAACTCATGAACGATGAACGACCGGGATTGCTTGACGGTGCCATCTGGCCAGCCGAAAACATGAAGCTATTCGGCCATGATGACGCCGAGGCCTTCCTCGCGCAGTCGTATCGGTCGGGCAAGGGCCACCATGCGATCCTGATCGAGGGACCGCCGGGCGTCGGCAAGGCAACGCTTGCCTTCCGCTTCGCCAATCATGTCCTGACGCATCCCGATCCGGCCGGCGCGCCGGATCGGTTGGAGGATCCGGATCCGGCCTCTCCTGTCAGCCGCCAGATCGCCTCGGGCGCCTCGCATAACCTGCTGCACCTGGCGCGGCCCGTCGATGAAAAGACGGGGAAGATGAAATCCGCAATCACGGTCGATGAGGTCAGGCGGGCAGGGCGCTTCTTCTCGCAGACGTCGGGCACCGGCAATTGGCGCATTGTCATCATCGATCCTGCCGATGACATGAACCGCAATGCCGCGAATGCGATCCTGAAAATCCTCGAGGAGCCGCCGAAACGCGCACTGTTCCTGCTTATCTCCCATGCGCCCGGTAAGCTGCTGCCAACCATTCGTTCGCGCTGCCTGCCGCTGAAGCTCGCGCCGCTTGGCGACAGTGCTCTCGGTGCGGCGCTCGCCCATCTCGGTATCGAGGCCAACCGCGACTTGCTTGCGGCGGCAAATGGCAGCGTAGGCGAGGCGCTGAAGCTGGTGAACTACGGCGGCAGCGATATCATCGCTGCTTACAACGATGTATTGGGTGCGCAGGGGGCATCTGCCCGCAGGGCTATGCATCGGCTGGCGGATGCGCTTTCCGGGAAGGACAGTGACACAATCTTTGAATTTTTCACCGGCCACGTCGGCGAGGACTTGATGCAGAAGGCACGGGCTGCGGCGATGGCAGGGCAGGTGGCTGCCGCGGAGAGGCTGGCCCGCCTGCATTCAGACATTGGCGAGCGGCTGACCGTTTCGGATGCCTACAATCTGGATCGCAAGCAGACGATCCTCAGCATCCTTGGAGATATCAAGCAGCCCGGCCCCTGATCAGGTTGCCAGCAGCTTCCATGCGACGACGGCAAGCGTCAGCGCCAGCACGATGCGGATTGTCCGTTCGTGGAGCTTAGGTGCGATCAGGCTGCCCGCGATAATCCCGGGGATCGAGCCGACCAGCAGGGCAAACAGCATTCCCCAGTTGATCTCGCCGATCACCCAGTAGCCCATCCCGCCGATCAGTGTCAGCGGGACGGCGTGAACGATATCGGAGCCAACAATTTCGCGAACATCGAGGCGCGGGTAGAGGACCAGCAGTACCGTCACGCCGAGCGCCCCTGCGCCCACCGACGTCAGCGTCACGAGGGTGCCTAGCACCAGCCCGAGGACCATTGTCCAGATGGCAATCGTGAGCGGCTTGGGCGGAGAGCGCTCTCCAATCGAGCGAAGCGCGAGCGCGAGGACTTGCTTGCGAAAGATCAGCATAAATGCGGTCATGACAAGCAACCAACCAAGGGCCAATGTAATCGTGTGGGCGACCTCGACGCTCCTACGATCGACTCCCGCCATCAGCCAGAGCGTCAGCAGGGCGGCCGGGACGCTTCCGGCAGCCAAGCAGCCTACAATGCGCCAATTTACCCTGCCATGCATGCCGTGAACTGCTGTTCCGGCTGTCTTGGTCACAGCTGCGTAGAGCAGATCGGTTCCGACGGCTGTCGCTGGATGAACCCCGAAGAGAAGTACCAGCAACGGCGTCATCAGCGACCCGCCACCGACACCCGTAATGCCGACCAAGGCGCCGACAAGAAGCCCGGAGAGGGAATAGAGGGGATTGAAGCTGAAAAGGTCGGTCAAATAGGAGACCTCGAGCCCTGCGCGTGAATGGTGCTGCCGAGTGCTGAATATGTCACGTCGCTGATGCCCGCCCTTTGAATTTTCTTTGGGTAGAATGCGCCCAGAATCGAGTCAAGTGCAGCACGCCGGCGAACGGCAAATCGCCTGCTTTCGAAACTTGCTGTTTCGCTTCGCCATGACTTGCGCTAAGAGCGGCTGACAAATTTTATAGAGTAAGCCGGACACGAATGGCCGCCATGACAGACAAGACACCGTTTTACATCACCACCGCGATTTCATACCCGAACGGCAAGCCGCACATCGGCCATGCCTATGAACTGATTGCGACGGACGCAATGGCGCGCTACCAGCGCCTCGACGGCAAGGATGTCTTCTTCCTGACGGGTACCGACGAGCACGGCCAGAAGATGCAGCAGACGGCCCGAGCCGAAGGTATGTCGGCCCAGGAGCTTGCAGATCGCAATTCCAGTGCGTTCCAGTCGATGGGGCAGCTCCTCAACGCCTCGAACGACGACTTCATTCGCACGACGCAGGAGCGTCACCACGAGACGTCGCAGAACATCTGGAACCTGATGGCTGACAATGGCGACATCTACAAGGATTCTTATGCCGGCTGGTACTCGGTTCGCGACGAAGCCTACTATCAGGGAAGCGAGACGGAGCTGCGCTCCGATGGGGTGCGCTACGGACCGCAAGGCACGCCTGTCGAATGGGTGGAAGAGGCCAGCTACTTCTTCAAGCTTTCCGAATATCAGGACAAGCTGCTCGCGCACTATGAAGCCAACCCTGACTTCATCGGGCCTGCCGAGCGGCGCAACGAGGTCATCTCCTTCGTCAAGTCGGGACTGAAGGATCTCTCGATTTCACGCACGACCTTCGATTGGGGCATCAAGGTGCCGAACGACCCTGATCACGTCATGTATGTCTGGGTCGATGCCCTGACCAACTACATTACGGCGACCGGGTACATCGAGGATCGCAACGGTCCCCGCGCCAAGTACTGGCCGGCGGACGTTCATATCATCGGCAAGGACATCATCCGCTTCCACGCGGTCTACTGGCCGGCCTTCCTGATGTCCGCCAAGCTGCCACTTCCCAAGCGCGTCTTCGCGCACGGCTTCCTGCTCAACAAGGGCGAGAAGATGTCGAAGTCGCTCGGCAACGTCGTCGATCCCGTCAATCTGGTGAACCATTTCGGCCTCGACCAGGTGCGCTATTTCTTCCTCCGCGAAGTCTCCTTCGGTCAGGACGGCAGCTACAGCGAAGAGGCGATCGGCACGCGCATCAACTCCGACCTTGCCAACGGCATCGGAAACCTTGCCAGCCGCTCGCTGTCGATGATCGTCAAGAACTGCGACGGCAAGGTCCCGGAATGCGGTCCGCTGACAGACGAGGACAAGACCATGCTGGCGCAGGCCGACGCGCTGCTCGCGTCGACGCGTGACGACATGAACAAGCAGCTGATCCATCGCGCGCTCGCGTCGATCATCGCTGTCGTTTCCGAGACCGATCGCTACTTCGCCGGCCAGGAGCCCTGGGCGCTAAAGAAGACCGATCCGGCGCGCATGGGCACCGTCCTCTACGTCACGGCCGAGGTCGTCCGCCAGATTGCCATCCTGTTGCAGCCTTTCGTGCCTGAATCGGCCGGCAAGCTGCTTGATCTGGTTGCGGCTCCTGCCGACAAGCGCGACTTCGCGGCGCTCGGCGAAGCCGGCCGCCTCATCGCAGGCACGGCGCTCGAAGCGCCGAAGCCAGTGTTCCCGCGCTACGTCGCGCCGGAAGCGTGAGGACCTCATGCTGATCGATACGCATTGCCATCTGGATTTCGCCGACTTCGAGGAGGAGCGGGACGAGATCGTCAAGCGCGCCCACGACGCGGGTGTCAAGCAGATGGTGACGATCTCGACGCGGGTGCGCAAGCTGGACGCGCTGCTGGCCATCACCGAGAAATATCCGTCTGTTTTCTGTTCCGTCGGCACGCATCCGAATAATGCCGGCGATGAGCTCGATATCCAGACGGAAGATCTCGTGCGTCTGGCCAATGCCCACGAGAAGATTGTCGCGATCGGCGAGGCCGGCCTTGACTATTTCTACGATACGCAAAAGCCGGAGGACCAGCAGACCGGGCTGCGGCGCCACATTGACGCTTCGCGCGAGACGCAGCTGCCGCTCGTAATCCATAGCCGCAGCGCCGACGGAGACATGGCTGCGATCCTGACAGAGGAAATGGGGAAGGGGGCGTTTCCCTTTATCCTCCATTGCTTCTCGTCTGGCGCTGAACTCGCAAGGATCGGCGTCGACCTGGGCGGCTACGTGTCCTTCTCCGGTATCCTGACCTTCCCGAAGTCGGAGGAACTTCGTGATATCGCCAAAACGGTGCCGCAGGATCGGCTTCTTGTCGAGACCGACGCGCCCTACCTTGCGCCAAAGCGCTGGCGCGGCAAGCGCAACGAACCGTCCTATGTCGTGAACACGGCCGAGGTTCTGGCCGAGACGCTCGGCCTCAGCCATGCCGAGATGGCGCGGATCACGACGGAAAACGCATTCCGCATTTTCTCAAAGATGCCGAGGATCTGACAGCGTGGGCTATAGGCGGCGTTTCACCATTCTCGGCTGTTCGTCGTCGCCCGGCGTTCCACGCATCACCGGCGATTGGGGTGCCTGCGACCCGACCAATCCGAAGAACCGCCGCACCCGCGCGGCGTTCATGGTCCGGCAATATGATGACAACGGCGGCGTCACGACCGTTGTCATCGATACCGGGCCGGATTTTCGCGAGCAGATGATCGCGGCCCGCGTCACTCACATCGACGCTGTCCTCTATACTCATGCCCATGCCGACCACATCCATGGCCTCGACGATCTGCGTGGCTATTTCTATGGCGCGCAGCAGCGGGTTCCGATTCACGCCACGCGTGAGACGATGGACCGCATTCGACAAGGGTTCGGCTACTGCCTTGAAACGCCGCCCGGCAGCAACTATCCGCCGATCGTCGAAGCAAAGGTCATCGGAAGCCTCGACGTCCCGGTGCGGATCACCGGCGCGGGCGGAACGATCTCGATCCGGCCGCACCTGCAGCAGCATGGCGACATATACTCGCTTGGCATTCGCGTTGGCGACGTCGCTTATTGCAGTGATATCAGTGACTTTCCGCCTGAAACTGTCGAAAAACTTCAAGAGCTCGACGTCCTAATCATCGATGCCTTGCAATATCGCTATCATCCGAGCCATCTGTCGCTCGAGCAATCGCTCGACTGGATTGAGCGCCTGAAGCCGAAACGGGCGATCCTGACCCATATGCATACGCCGCTCGACTATGACACGGTCATGGCCGAAACGCCCGATCATGTGGTTCCGGCTTATGATCAGATGAGCTTCGATATCGAACTGGTCGAACTGGAAAGCGGCTGACGACCTGCATGATGTCGCGCGGTGTAATGATCGCAGTTTGCCTGTTGTTGAGGTGTCGCGGTTTTTGTTGTTTCGCTGGCGCTGAAAGCGCGAAGTGATTTAATCGGCACATCAGCATCCAGCGATAAGCGCCGAAAGAAAAAGCGATTTGGCGATGTTGGCGTACGGCTGATAGTTATGCGCTCCTTCGCAGATCTAGATACGTGATGGTTCCATAATCTATCTTATCCGATCCATGTGTGTAGAGGCTATTTAGTAATGCGACAGTTGGGCCAGTTAGAGATGCGACAGTCTCGCCTCTCGACGCACTGGTCAAAGCCAACGTTGGGAGCAAGGATGACGATCTTCAGCCTGGTCGAGACCATGAGCGGTCGGAGTCGTCATGTCCTGTTTGATCACCATGTCGCAGAAAGAGTTGCATCGCCTTGAACTTATCCAGAAGATCCGTGAGGAACGCCTGAGCGTCGTCCAGGCTGCCGAACGGCTCGACCTCAGTCGAAGCCAGGTGCATCGGCTGCTGCAGGCCTATGACCGGGATGGTCCGGCCGGTCTTGTTTCCAGGAAGCGATCGCGTCCGAGCAACCGGCGCCACAGCGAGGAGTTTCGCAATGCGGCGCTGGATCTGATTCGCGAACGCTATCTTGATTTCGGTCCGACGCTGGCGCGCGAGAAGCTGATCGAGCTGCATCATATCTCTGTCGCCAAGGAGACGCTGCGGCAATGGATGACCGAGGCTGGTATCTGGGTATCACGCCGGGAACGCAAGAAGCGGGTTTTCCAGCCACGCGGCCGACGTGATTGCTTTGGCGAACTGGTGCAGATCGATGGCTCGCATCACTGGTGGTTCGAGAACCGTGGGCCCAAATGCGCCCTGCTCGTCTATATCGATGACGCGACCGGCAAGCTGCTGCATCTACGGTTTGCCGGATCGGAGAACACGTTCGACTATCTGCACGCGACCAAGGCCTATCTGCAGCAATGGGGCAAACCGCTGGCCTTCTACAGTGACAAGCATGGTGTTTTCCGCTCCACGCATGCGTCGGAGAAGGACCGCACGAGCGGCCTGACGCAATTCGGCCGGGCGCTTTATGAGCTCAACATCGATATCATCTGCGCCAACACCCCTCAGGCCAAGGGTCGGGTGGAACGTGCCAACCAGACATTGCAGGATCGGCTTGTGAAGGAATTACGGCTTCGCGGCATTGATACGATCGAAGGTGCCAATTCCTATGCGCCTGAGTTCATTGCGGATTTCAACACTCGCTTTGGCAAGCAACCACGCAATCCAAAGGACATGCACCGACCGCTGGCCAACCACGAGAACCTCGATGGNGCCATGTGCCGGAAGGAAGTCCGCACGCTGTCGCAATCTCTGACGCTACGCTACGACAAGGTGCTGTTCATTCTCGATCCGACCGAGATTTCCAGGCCACTGGCTGGCCAGAAAGTGATCGTCTGCGACTACCCGGACGGACGGCTCGAGATCATGCACGAGAGCTTTTCCCTGCCCTACAGGA
>NZ_AZNV01000063.1:0-24516 GCF_000510625.1 Rhizobium sp. IBUN | reverse complement strand
AGCATCGACGCGGCCCATATCGGTGTCACGGCAGAAGGTGGTGTGGTCACACTGACCGGCCACGTTGCCACCTATTCCGAAAAGGACGCCGCCGAGCGTGCGGCTCGACGCGTGAAGGGCGTGCACGCTATCGCCCAGGAAATAGAGGTGCGTCCGTACGGCACCCATGTTACCGCAGACGACGAAATCGCCAAGCGCTCGATCAGCACGCTGGCATGGCGTACGACCGTGCCAAGGGATGCAGTCACCGTCAGGGTTCAGAACGGCTGGGTCACCCTCGAAGGCACGGTTGAATGGCAATATCAGAAAAACGCGGCTGCGAGCGCCATTCGCGATCTGGCAGGCGTCGTCGGCATCTCAAACCTGATCGCGGTTGCCCCTCGCCCCACCTCGAGCGATGTCAAACGGCGGATCGAAGACGCGTTCCGACGCGACGCAGAACTTGAGGCTCAAGCCATCCAAGTGAACGTGCTTGATGGCAAGGTCACGCTTGATGGAACTGTCAAGCGCTGGTCCGAGCGGCAGGCCGCCGAACACGCCGCCTGGTCGGCTGCAGGCGTAAAGGCCGTCGAGGATCACTTGCGCATCGGCTAAAGCCTGAAAGGATTCGAGGCGCCAAAGGTTCAGAGTTCGCGCCTCGAATTCTTGCCGCTCAACTCTTACGCTTTCCAGATGATGCCGGCGATAGATCCAACCACCCTTCGGCGTCGACAATGGGACGCTTAAAAGGCTCCAAGAATTTGGGTAACGAAGCTGTAGGTGAGTAGCCACATCGTAACGCGACATCCATGGCAGCTTCCAGGCGCCACTCTGTGGCGACCACTTATACCTCATTCATTACTAGATCGACGCGTCGAAGTCTTCTTCGATTTCATCGTGCGGGCGAAGGATCTCATCGATCAGAACCTCGATGGGTTTTCCTGCGTCAAACCGCTTCCATTCGATAGCGCCTAGCTCGTGATCAAGCTGTTGCTCCAAAACCTCAATCCCGGCGTCCGAGACGCCCCTCAATCGGTCGACTACACGCCGTCTAAGAAGTGCCGGATCAGCATCAAGCCAGACACCCTGAAAGACTCGTTCATCGCCGTTGCACGACGCCTCGATCAACTTGCGATTCCGCGGCTTGTCGAAGACGCCGTCAACTACCACGCAACCGCCCGCCTTCAGGTGGAGCCGCGCGCGCCAAGCTATCTCCCGGTAGACCTTCGCCGAGATTTCTGGTCGGTAAGCTGCCGCCGGCAGCCTTGTCTCGGGAGGAACCCCGTGTAGCGCCTTCCGGAGCCTGTCGCTCTCGATTATTCGGGCACCTGGTGCCGCGCCGACAAGCGGTGCCAGGGCTTCCGCAAGCGTCGTCTTGCCTGAGCCGCTGAGGCCCCCTATCGCTATCAGACGGGGTGGTTTTGCACGCAGCATCGAGCCTGCGAGCTGAAAATATGATCTTGCTTCCTTTATGAGGTTCTCGTGCTGCTGCGGCTGCGCATCTGTCGCGGTGGTGGCAAGAACGTGGGCACGAACTGCAGCGCGAAGTGCCAGGAAGAACGGGAGCGTCTCGAAGCCTTCCTCGTCGTCCGTCTCATCAAAGTAGCGATTCATCAACCGGTTCGCCAGCGCATGCTCGCTGCGATACCATAGATCCATCAGCAAGAACGCAAGGTCATAGAGTACGTCGCTCGTGGCTATCTGATCATTGAATTCGATGCAGTCGAACAGGCGTGGTTCGCCGTTCAGCAGGAAGATATTCCTGAGATGAAGATCGCCGTGACACCTGCGTACCTTTCCTTCCTGTCCGCGTTGTTCGAGGATGTCTGCAAGGCTTCCCAGGGATCGATGAAAACTCGATGTGAGCTCTCGCACTTCCTCTCGAGAAAAGACATTGCTTGTTGCAAATCCGGCTTCGTTGATCTCGAGAATCAAAGAGACGGCTTTTCGCCCTGAAATCGTGCCGTCAACTTTCGAGCCACGGTGATAACGCGCTATTGCATAGGCGAGCGAGTTGATCAGTTGAGGCGTCAAGCCGCCCGACCTGGCGACGTTGTCGAGCAGCGCCGACTGATCAAAACGACGCATTTCGACGAGCGCTTCGCGTGTCGGGCCGCTGCCGTCGATACTGTAATGGCCGATGGTCTCTTCCGTGATCAATCTGACGCCAAGGTAGGTTTCCGGCGCGGTGATGCCGTTGAACTCGATTTCCTTGTGGCATGCAGCCAACCGGGCCTCGATCGAAGAAAAATCGACATAGGGAAGTTTGACCGCTCGTTTCATTTTATAGGCGCGGTCTCCTGACAGAAAAATGATCGAGATATGCGTACGAATGACTTCAACTGGAAGCTCATCCCTGCGCAAGGCTTCCTTCAGGAAAGCCACGATCGCGGATTGGTCCTGGACGAGCATGGTAGATCCTCTTTCTTCACACTGGAGATCTTGCTCGGCATGCTTTGGTTTGACATTGAACCTGTTCAATGCTCCTTGCTGCCCCGCACCTTCCAATGATTTCTGGCGGACACTTGACGTCGATTTGCCAGTCTTGCCTACCCTTCCCTGATCACTCCCCCTGGCTTATCGGCGGCCAAACACTCCAGATAATCCCCGGGGGGTGAAAAGGTCATGCCCGAGATCCCGCTGCAGGTGGTGATGACCGCGAAGTCAGACAAAATCGAGGTAATCTTGATCCAAGCTAAACCACTCCGTATCCGGCGTCCTCGCCGAGGGCTTCTAATTAACTCGCTGCAATGCAATCAGCAGCTTTTCCGCAGTGGCAGGCTGCGAAAGCGGCGACCGGCTAGGGCGTCATAAAGGCCTGAACCTCGTCGGGGACAACTTTACCGTCTTTGTTTGCATCCACGCTATCGAAGATCCGCTTGTGGATGGCCATGACTTCGTCGAAGGAGAGGCCACCGTCGCCGTTCATGTCCGCAATTGCGAACATAATCTTCATTACTTGCCCGCGCGTGGCCATCATCGGTAGTCCGTTCATAGGGCCCTGGCCGATCATCCCTTGGCCCATCATACCTGGCCCCATCGGAGGCATCATGCCCCACTGGCCGGGCATCCCGCCTTGCCATGGCATTCCTTGGGCTGTGGAAAACACGCGCGGCTGCGTGAGCGTCGGATCGGGATGGTGCGGACCGACCGCGGCCGATTGTGCGGCAACGTCAGCGACGCTGGCGGCAGCGACTAGAATAGCAAGCGCGGCCGAACGAAACGAGACAGTCATCGTCATGAAATCCTCCTCTCATTCAGAGTTGAGGAACCGTTCGAACTCACCATGGCTCCCCCATTATTTTCATAATAGGAGAAGGACATCGCTTTGAATTTGCGCTGAATCAAATTTCGGAGAAAACCTCACGGGAAGCTCAATATCAGGTGTCGCTGAGAGGAAACTGACGAAGCTTTTGCAGGCGGATGATCGCGATTGCGATGGCCGTCCCGTGCTTCACGGTGCCGGTCCTGTTTAGCCTTCCCCGCGGTCGAAGAGCAATGGCGAATGCCACATCAAAACCAATGATTGCGTTTTGGGGGTGCCACTTCCTGTTCCGTCATGGCCTTCGCCAAGCGCAGGCCTAGGCCTAGCCAGCACTGCGAAGCCATTACGGGCAGCAGGCTGCAGGTCGTTGCCAGCACCCAACCCTCCATACCGATTGGTGCCATTTCCAGTGCCGTTGCCAAGATCGGCAAATTTACGGCTGCCAGCATTAGGCCGAGGCAAAGCGCGATCGCGTACCAAACAAAACGATTCTCGGTTATGGCATTCCTGCAGAACCCGCTAGTTCTTTCGCGCAGGCTGAAGACGTGCCAGAGTTGCGCAAGTGCGATCGTGATGAAGGAGACCGTCGTCGATTGTTGGTTTGAATACTCCAACCAGCGGGTAGAAACCATCAGCGCCATGAGTGCAGTGGTAGAAATTGCTACCCCGCATAGCACTATGTAGCGCCATTGTCCGGCTGTAATGATAGGCTCCTTCGGCCGCCGCGGCGCGCGGACAAGCACGTTCCCTTCACCCTCGCCTGCGGCGAGCGCGAAGGCGGGAAAGACATCGGTTACCAGGTTAAGGAAGAGGATCTGCATAGGCAGCAGTGGCAGAGGCAACCCGGCAAAAATAGCAGAGCCGACGACGAGTACCTCGGCGAGGTTGCAGGAAAGCAGATACATCGAGAAGCGGCGAATGTTGTTGAAGATAACCCTCCCCTCACGGACTGCATGCACGATCGTCGCAAAAGCATCATCCAACAGCACCATATCGGCAGCGTCGCGCGCCACATCCGTACCGCGTTGCCCCATGGCGATGCCGATGTCGGCCTTAGCAAGTGCTGGCGCGTCATTTATCCCATCACCGGTCATGGCGACCACCTCGCCTTCGCGCTGGAAGAGGGTAATCAGCTCAAGTTTTTGTGCCGGGCTAACTCGTGCGAAGACGTGGTGGCGGGCGATTGAGCGTCGGAGTGTTTCGTCTGCACTGGTCACATTGGATAGTGCGGCACCGGTCATGACCGCCGCCCCCGGCTCCGTCATCCCAACAGCGCGTGAAATACTGAGGGCGGTGCTTGGATGATCGCCGGTGGCCATAACCACACGAATACCGGCACCGCGCAATGCGGCTATCGTCGCGGCAATATCGTGTCGCGGCGGATCGCGAAAGGCGACAAGGCCGAAGAAGACCAGGCCATCAATGATCGGCTGATCCTTTTTTGCCTTGGGATGAATCGCCACGGCAAGGACCCGCAAGCCATCCGCCGCAAGCTGCTCGGCGCGAGCAAGCCAGGCCGCTCGCGTTGCTTCGTCAAGCGGTTCTTCCTTAGTGCCAATGCAGTCGGCCACTGCGAGCAATTCCTCCGGCGCCCCTTTTACCGCAGCAACGTGACCATCGCCGTGCCGGTGGACTGTTGCCATGCGCCTGGTTGCTGTGGTGAAGGGATGTTCGGCCACCTCCGGATAGGCATCAATCTGGGCCGGACGTTCGAGACCCGCAAAGCTGCCCGCGCGTAAAAGCGCGACCTCCATAGGGTCTCCAGTGCCGGACATGGCTTGTCGGTCGTAGTCGGCGTTTGAACAGAGCACGCCGATCAACAACGCCCGCATCAATTCCGGATCTGCGGCCGGATCAACGGCGCGGCCTTCGTTCAGGATGGCGGCGCTCCGGTGATCAACAGAGAACTCCCCGGAGGGCGTCAAAATTCGCTCGACCTCCATTCGGTTCTCCGTGAGCGTGCCGGTCTTGTCTGTGATGATGAGAGTGGTCGAACCGAGAGTTTCCACAGCGGCGAGGTTTTCAACCAGAGCATTATGTCGAGCCATGCGCAGCATTCCACGGGCAAGCGCCAAAGTGGCGACGATCGGCAGGCCCTCAGGGATTGCCGCCACCGCCAGTGCAATCGCCGTCTCCACCATCAGAAGAGCTGGCCGTCCAGAATACAGCCCGACGGTAGTAATGACTGCAGCAAGCGCCAAGGTGATCCAGACGAGCTGGCGCGACAACAACGCAAGTTGCTTTTCGAGCGGTGATTCTCCACTTTCGGCGTCTTCCACCAGCTTGGTGATGCGTCCGAGTTCGGTCATGAGCCCAGTGCCGGTGACGATGCCTTCGCCGCTGCCACGCACAACGTAGGTCCCCTTGAACAACATCGCACTGCGATCGTGCAGACCGGCGGCTTCCTGATTGGGGCTGACACCCTTCTCGACCGGCAGGGATTCCCCGGTCAATGCCGACTCATCGGCACTCAAAGCGGCGGAGCTCAAGCATCGCATATCCGCCGAAACCACATCACCCGCGTCGAGCAGGACTACGTCGCCCGGGACGAGCTGGTCCGCGGGAATCTGCTGCGCACGGCCGTCTCGGCGCACGCGCGCGGTCCGTGCCTCAAGTTGTCGTAATGCCTCCATCGAACGTACCGCCCGTCGCTCGGTGTAATATCCTATGGTCGCATTGATTATCAGCACCGCGGCAATTGCCCCGGCCTGTTTATACTGGCCAAATGCCAGCGAAAGCACCGTCGCGGCGACCAAAAGGGCTACAACTGAACCGGCAAACTGCCGCGCGACCAACCGGACATCGGATATTGGGCCTCGGATTGTAAGCAGGTTCGGCCCGAAACGCCTAAGGCGTCGCTCAACCTGCCGCCGATCGAGTCCGACGGTAGGGTCGACAGCAAGGGCATTGGCGACGCGTGCGCCCGAAAGCGCATGTGGATGGAGTATTGAAGTGGGAGGCTCACTAGCATGCACGTCAACTTTCCTCCTCGCGTGGCGTTCGGTACGACATTTCTGCCGATTGGACTGCCACAACATGTTACGTGGATGGCGATGACGCAACCGCGCCTCCCATATGCGGTATCGGACCATTTATCATCGCAGCGGTTTGATGCGTCTGCGAAATTGGCGATCGCTGCCAATTTGAAGTCGTCGCCTGTTCGGCGCCACGCTCCTTGCGGCGTTGCGCTGGTGTGCAAGAAGCAACAGAATCTTTGCGGTTTTGAGCGTCAATTGCGGGGACACCACCAACTAGGCGTTGCTGAAGCCGCGATGCTGATTGTACTCCCCCATAACGATCATGTCGGCGGCGTTGTCGACATCATGTTGGCGCAAGACCTCGTCGACCCGCCTGCGGCCGCTGCCGATGCAATCGACATCGACCTTCACTCGGTGACGAGGCGAGCAAGATCGCGACATCCGTCACGGCCCCGTTGTGACGGGGTGACACCTGATCTGCGGTGCATCTCACGGCGTGTTGTGACTAGTTTGATCGCTGTCAAAGCAACTTCTCGCCTCTACACATATAGTCGCCTTCAACGGAGGTGATGTTATGACGCACAAGCAAGTTCTGTTTCGTTCGGCCGCACGGGAAAAGATTCTCAAGGGGACCACGCAGCTCGCGGATGCGATACGAGTAACGCTGGGACCGCGGTCGAAGGCGGTTCTGATCGAGAAGAAGTGGGGGACGCCGCTCGTCTGCAATGACGGCGTGACAATCGCCAAGGAGTTCGATCTAAAGGACCCCGAAGAAAACCTTGGTGCCCGTATGCTGCGTCAGGCCGCAGAAAAAACCGGTGAAATGGTGGGTGACGGAACGAGCACGGCAACTATACTTGCCCAGGCCATATTCGCCGATGGCTTGCGCAATGTTGTCGCCGGAGCAAGCGCAATCGACATCAAGCACGGCCTGGATCGTGGTCTCGCCTGTACCATTGCCCAACTAAGACGGAACAGTCGGCCGGTCACAGAAAAGCGAGAAAAGGTACAGGTTGCCACCATATCAGCGCACAACGACCCGCAAATCGGATCGCTCGTCGGTGACGCCATGGATAAAGTCGGTGATGATGGCGTCATCACGGTCGAAGAGTCGAAGTCGACGGAAACCGTCCTGGACGTCGTCGAGGGAATGCAGTTCGACCGCGGATTCTTGTCTCCTTATTTCGTGACGGACACGGAACGGATGGAAATCGTTCTGGAAGATGCTGCAATCCTTCTCGTGGACCGAAAGCTAAGCGCATTGAATGACTGTGTCGTATTGCTCGAAAGCATTGCCAAGGCCAACATGCCATTGCTCGTCGTTGCCGAAGACGTCGAAGGCGAAGCCTTGGCGACACTAATCGTCAATCAGATCCGGGGTACGTTCCGCAACTGTGCCGTCAAGGCACCGGGCTTCGGTGATCGCCGGAAGGCGATGCTGCAAGATATTGCAATACTGTCGGGCGGACAGGTCTTGTCGGAAGATCTTGGCATCAAGCTGGAGACTGTGACGTTAGAACAGCTGGGTCATGCAGCACGCGTAGTCGTCACCAAGGATGCAACAACGATTGTTGGCGGTGGAGGCGAGAAGAAAGCGATTGCGGCCCGTGTCGAGCAGATCCGGAAGGAAATCGAGCAAAGCACCAGCGACTATGACAAGGAAAAGCTCCGGGAACGCATGGCCAAGCTATCGGGAGGCGTCGCTGTAATCAAGGTTGGAGCTGCCACCGAGGCCGAGATGAAGACGAAAAAGGAGGCTCTTGACGACGCCATTAATGCAACCAAGGCGGCTGTTGCCGAGGGAATTCTGCCGGGCGGTGGCGTCGGTCTGCTACGCTGCATCGATGAGATCACCGCCGAAGAGCTTCAATGCGACGGCGACGAACGAACTGGCGTACAGATTCTCAGGCGCGCGCTAGAGATTCCTATTCGACAGATTGCGGAGAACTCATCTACTGACGGCGGCGTCGTGGTCGCCAAAGTCTGCGAAGGCAGTGGAGCTTTCGGCTATGACGCAGGCCGGAAGGCCTACGTCGACATGTTCGATGCAGGCATCGTCGATCCGACAAAGGTGGTTCGCGTCGCGCTCGAGAACGCCGTTTCGGTCGCAAGCGTCCTGCTCCTAACCGAGGCAACGATGACCGAAATTCCGGACGACCGCAAGGACGATCAGGGGCGATCAGACACCTCCCTTTGACCGGTCACACGCAAGGAGGGCCTTCGCGCGACGAGAAAAGAAGGATACGAGCGAAGGGCTTCGACCTTCAGCAGTCTCTCAAGGTCGCGCCTGTCGGCGTCGCCCGTTCACAGAATGAGTTGCCACTGCGACAATCGTCGTGCTGACAATTCGATGAGATTCCCGGATCTGCCCAATTGCAATTCATCTCATGGGCGTATTGCCATCTGTGTGGCGGCCGTTCCGCCGGGGCGACGGCTAAACGAGATCGGTAGCATAGCGATCCTAGGTAGGCTTCGGGAAAAGCTGTCAATAGGTTTTTTCAACAGAGTAGCTATCGTAGGCCCAGGGTCTAGTCCGATAGCATCCAGCCTCGCTCAGCATAATTGACACGTACGAATTGACATGGGTCAATGCCTTAACCCGCCACGATACTCTACATTACGCCATCATCATTAAGGGACTTATGGCTGATTCGCTGACTGGCCGTCCAAGGCACTCAACATGGATTGGTAGCGAACGGACCGCCGCTTGACTGTAAGGGACCTGAGCATGAAACTCCATCGCGATGAAATGCCCCCGTGGCCGGCGACCATCTCTCCGGAAAAAGTCTGCTTTTTCATTCTGAAGGCGCGCGAGTTTGACGTGAAGGATGTCTACACGGACGAAGGTTCTGCCTCGAACCCTTTGGACGATTCCATGATTGCCGTATTGGAAGACGGACCCGACGATCCGATTCAGGAGGAGCTTCGAAGTTCACTGTGGGCACTCAGCGAGGATGAGCAGATCGACTTGGTCACTCTCGTGTGGCTTGGACGTGGCGACGGAGGAGCTCTAGAATGGGACGAAATACGAACCAGGGCTATCGATGCACGTAACGGTCGGACTGCGGCATATCTGCTTGGTACCCCGTTGCTTCCAGACTACTTGGAGGAAGCGCTTGCGATGTTTGGCCAGTTCTGCGATGCCTTTGTCGATCATCTTTAGCCACCTCAATTGTGAAAAGTCGGGCCGCAAGCCAACAAGCACACAGATGCGCTAGCATTCCCTTGGCGCTCCATAAATGCCCGCAGGAGTATGGCTCTCAATCTCGATAGCACAATATTCCCATCGACTTAGGCGCCACCCATGCGTGGTCGTGATTTTATGAGCGCGATTCCGACGCGGCAGTATCTGGGGACTTCCTGGGGTCTTCATCAATTTGTGTGGTTCACTGGTCGTTAGCGATGATGCCGCTGTGGGCAGCCATGCGAATGAAAAAAATGGTCACCGCCATATCGCAATTCCCAGAAACGTCGCGAAAGCGTGAAACCCTCAAAACTGTTTCGCGAGACCTTTGTTATCTGACCATATTCAGCAGCCTTCTCTTCCAATCTGGCCATTCCTGATGGCGGGTTGAGAGTTCGATGCTAGTATACACTCGCTGAGGAATCGAAGGCTGTCTTAGCGGCGTCGCAAAAGACAGCTGACTGGATTTGATCCGGTCCATTTAGCAATGGCGTTTGACGCCAATCCGGAGGAGCAAAGAAGCTCGTTCGGATTTTATCGGCTAATCGCGTCGTCGCACCCTGCAGGATGCGCGGGTGATTTTGATCAGAATCAATGCTGCCCGGTCCCTTCTCCGATCATTCTGGAACAGGAGGAAGCCATGTCGATAGTCATCGAAAAGAAGGTAGACGGCAACGAGGGACTGGCACCTAACCTAGCCGACTATGAAGTGGCAAGCGACGGGTTCGGCTGGCCAAAACCGGAGGAGGCCTTTGGCGATCGCCCTGACGCACCAGGCTGTTTCAACGTCGCCTATGAGGCGGCCGATCGTCATGTTGCCGCCGGGTGGAGTGAGCGGGTCGCGCTGCGCTCGATTTCCATCGAAAAGCCTGCCAAGATGTTGACCTATCGACAGCTTGCGGAAGATAGCGCTCGCTTCGCCAATGTTCTCGTCGACCTGGGGATTGGACAGGGAGATTGCGTATTCACGCTGCTCGGCCGTGTGCCGGCGCTTTATATCGCCGCCCTAGGAACATGGAAAAGGGGAGCGGTATTCAGCCCGCTCTTCTCCGCTTTTGGTCCGGAGCCGATCAAGGCACGCATGCAGATGGCCGACGCGAAAGCGTTGGTCACGACCGCGCGACTGTTGGAACGTAAGGTGAAACCCGTATTGGGCGACTTACCAAGTCTGAAGACCATCATCCTTGTCGGCGGCGGCGATGGCGGAATGAATTTCGAAGAGGCACTCGCTAAACAGCCGAATACGTGCCAGATCGCGCCGACCCGTGCAGAAGATCTGGCTGTCATTCACTTCACGAGTGGCACGACCGGACGGCCCAAAGGGGCAATGCACGTGCACGGTGCAGCCGTCGCCCACAAACTCACAGCGGCCTACGCGCTGGATCTGAAGCAGGATGACGTCTTCTGGTGCACTGCCGATCCAGGTTGGGTAACAGGCACATCCTACGGCATCATCGCGCCGCTCCTAATTGGCTGTACGCTCGTCTCCGACGAAGAAGAGTTCGACGCGGAACGATGGTACGCCAATCTTGAGCGCGAACGAGTGACCGTCTGGTATACTGCACCGACTGCGATCCGAATGCTCATGAAAGCCGGAGACGATCTGCCGAGACGTTACGACCTCAGCCGTTTGCGCCTGATCGCCAGTGTAGGCGAACCGCTCAATCCACAAGCCGTGATCTGGGGTCGGGATGTGCTGAAGCGACCAATCCACGACAACTGGTGGCAGACTGAGACCGGCGGCATCATGATTTCCAACTTTCTCTCCATGCCGATCAGGCCGGGCTCGATGGGCCGGCCTATTCCTGGGATCAGAGCTGCCGTGGTGAAACGTGGGACATCCGATACGCTGTGTTTCGTCGATGCCTCGGGGGAACAGGGGGAATTGGTGTTAAAGGCCGGATGGCCCTCAATGTTTACCGGCTACCTCAATGAGGAGGAACGCTATCGCAAATGCTTTGCAGACGGATGGTATCTTACTGGTGATCTCGTTAAGCGGGATGCCGATGGATATTATTGGTTCGTGGGTCGCGTCGACGACGTGATAAAATCAGCGGGTCACCTAATCGGACCCTTCGAGGTCGAGAGTGTATTGCTGGAACATGCCGCTGTCGCTGAGGCGGGCGTGATCGGTGTGCCCGATCCTATTGCAATGGAGGTGGTCAAAGCGTTCGTGTCATTGCGCGAGGGATATGCGCCGGGCGAGGCACTACGCAAGGATTTGCTCGCTCACGCCAGAAAGCGGCTTGGTCCGGCCGTTGCACCCCGATACATCGCTTTCTGCGACGACTTGCCGAAGACCCGATCCGGGAAAGTCATGCGGCGGCTCCTAAAAGCCCGCGAACTCGGTCTGCCTGAAGGCGACACTTCGACGCTTGAGGTTGAAAGATGAAGAACATCGCTAACGACCGCGTCCACCTTACCCGCGACCATACTTTAGAATTGCTGAACCAGATGACGCGCATTCGCCGCTTCGAGGAAAAGTGCGTCGAGCTCTATACCCAGGAAAAGATTCGCGGTTTCCTACACCTCTATATCGGCGAAGAGGCAACCGCCGTCGGAGTGATCTCCGCGCTGGCGGAAGACGAAGCGATTGTCGCGACCTATCGGGAGCATGGTCATGCCCTCGCTCGCGGCCTACCGATGGAGGAGGTGATGGCCGAGATGTATGGAAAGGTGACTGGCTGCAGCAGGGGACGCGGCGGCTCCATGCACATCTTCTCCGCTCGCCATCGCTTCTTGGGTGGAAACGCGATCGTGGCGGGTGGACTGCCGCTCGCCGTCGGCCTTGCGCTCGCCGACAAGATGCAGGGGATCGAACGAGTGACTTGCTGCTTTTTCGGAGAAGGTGCAGCTGCCGAGGGCGACTTCCATGAGGCCTTAAACCTTGCGGCCCTCTGGCATCTACCGGTTCTGTTCGTTTGCGAAAACAATCTTTACGCCATGGGCACGGCGCTTTCTCGTTCGCAGTCCAACCCGTCAATCAGCGCACGCGCCACCGTCTATGGCATCGGCTCTGAGGCAATAGATGGAATGAGTGTAGTTGACGTCGAAGCCGCGGCGCGCCGTGCAGTACATGCTGTCCGCCGCGGCGAAGGTCCCCGCTTCATAGAAGCCAAGACCTATCGCTTCCGCGCTCACTCGATGTTCGATCCGGATCTCTATCGCGAGAAGGCTGAGATAGAAGCTTGGAAGAAGCGGGATCCAGTTGTGTTGTTCGCCAATTGGGCGGTTTCAGCCGCCATTCTTCACCCCGACGACCGCCAGGAGATCGAGGCGAAGGTCGCCCAGGAAATCGATGCTGCTGTCGCTTTCGCGGAAGCTGCGGAGTGGGAGCCTGTCGAAGATCTCACCCGTGATGTCATCACACCGGCTGCGGAGTTGGCACGATGACGACGACCAGCCGCCACATGACCTATCGTGAGGCTGTTCGCGAAGCGCTGCGCGAGGCGCTGGGAAGGGACAAGCGCGTTTTTCTGATGGGCGAAGACGTAAACCGCTATGGCGGCGCCTATGCCTGCTCGCTCGGCCTGCCAGCCGAGTTCGGCGATGAACGAATTCGCGATACGCCCCTGTCGGAATCAGCTTTCGTCGGAGCGGGCATCGGAGCCGCTCTTGGCGGAATGCGGCCGATCGTAGAGATCATGACCATAAACTTCAGCCTGCTTGCGCTCGATCACATCGTCAACACCGCCGCGACGCTCCGGCATATGTCGGGCGGACAATTCTCGGTACCCATTGTCATCCGCATGGCAACGGGCGCGGGGCGCCAGCTCGCGGCACAGCACTCTCACAGCCTGGAGGGCTGGTACAGCCACATCCCAGGCATCCGAGTTGTGGCACCGGCAACCGTCGCGGACGCCCGCGGTATGCTCTGGACCGCCCTTATTGATCCCGATCCTGTCGTCATCATGGAGCATGCCACGCTCTATAACGATGAGGGCGAACTCCCGGCCGAGGGCGACATGTCGGTAGACATTACCAAGGCTGCGAAGCGGCGGGAAGGCGTCGATGTCACCATCATCGCCCACAGCGGTTGTGTCAAGAAGGCGACGAGCGCAGCCGAGTTGCTAGCAGGCGAAGGCATCGACTGCGAGGTGATCGATCTTAGAACCCTTCGTCCGCTCGACGATGCGACAATCGTCGCCTCCGTCAAGAAGACCCATCGGGCGGTCATCGTCGACGAGGCCTGGCGCAGCGGCAGTCTTGCGGCGGAAATCGCCAGTCGGATCACAGAACAGGCCTTCTACGATCTCGATGCACCGGTGGAGCGGGTTTGCAGCGCAGAGGTGCCAATCCCCTATCCGAGACATCTTGAACAGGCCGCGATCCCCCAACCACAATCGATCGCCGCAGCCGTCAGAAAGGTGATGCGGCGATGATCGAGTTCAAGATGCCTTCGCTGGGGGCTGACATGGAAGCCGGGACGCTTGTCGAATGGTTCAAGCAGCCCGGCGATCGCGTGCAACGAGGCGATGTCATTGCGCTCGTCGAAACGCAGAAAGGCGCGATCGAAATTGAAGTGTTCAATGAGGGCGTTATAGGCGAGCAGCTTGTGCAGCCGGGATCCAGGGTCCCCGTCGGGACCGCCCTTGCGAATATCCTCAGCGCCGATGAGGTGCAGATGCCATTACCTGGTACGAAACCAACCGAAAAGGTGGAGCAGCGACCAATCGGCCGGGTCGGCCCGGTACGGCCGGCAACCACCCCGAGAGCACCTTCCGCGCGGATCACGCCAGCAGCGCGCCAGCGCGCCGCCGCCCTTGGTATATCGCTCGAGAGCTTGTCCCCTGGCTCTGACGGTGTCATCGGACTTGCCCAGGTTCCACGCAGTATCGAATGCGAACTTGCCCCGGAAAGGAAGCCGAGCGGAGACCGGCCTGGTCTCGATCGTGACGAGATGCGCAAGGCGATCAGCGCCGCCATGGCACGGTCACATCGTGATATCCCACACTATTGGGTCGCTCAATCGGTCGATGTCACTCCCTTGTTCGACTGGCTGACGACGCAAAACGCCATTCGCCCGATTGAAAAGCGGCTTCTTTACGTTGCACCATTAATGAAGGCGGTCGCATTGGCGCTCAAGGAGGTGCCGGAACTCAACGGCCGCTATGAAGACGGGGTCTTCCGGTCGTCGCCGGTCGTCCATATGGGGCTCGCTACATCCTTGCGCGGCGGCGGCCTGATTGCACCCGCGATACGTGATGCGGATTCAAAGAGCGTCAACGAACTGATGGGCGCAATTGCGGACCTTGTACCGCGCGCCAGACTAGGCCGGCTGCACAGTTCGGAAATGACAGACGGAACCATCACCCTGAGCAATCTGGGTGAGGGCAATGCCGAGTTTGTTTTTCCGCTCATCTACCCTCCCCAGGTAGCGATCGTCGGCTGCGGCACGGCAAGCTCCCGCCCCTGGGCCGTCGGCGATGCCGTCGTGGTTCGTAGGGTGCTCCAGATGACGCTCGCCGGGGATCACAGGGTCAGCCACGGCCGGCATGCGGCGCAGTTCCTGACCCGCTTTTCTGAGCTCGTTTCACATCCGGAGGCTCTATGATTGACGCCGAACTAGCTGACCTCGTCAGAAGGTCCCTCTACACCGTCGCTCCCGATATTGAAGGCGAACCAGTTGACCCTGAACGGACGTTCCGAGCCCAGTTCGAGATCGATTCAATGGACTTTCTGAACTTCGTGATCTGCCTCCATAAAATGACAGGGGTCGAAATTCTTGAGCGGGACTATCCAAACCTGCAAACGCTCTCTGGCGCAGTCGCTTTTCTACGTCAGAGGCTGACTTGATCGGCTTTATCGGGCAGAAGGCAACGGCGGCGCCTGACCACTTCGAGAAAGAGCACAAGCAGCCTACGCTGCCGGGAGTCGGTTTGCCCAATCGCATTGGCCAGTCGACAGGTGCCTCCCCTTTCGGCCGACCCTGCGTCCACGTTGGCGGTTCCAAGCCCAGTATGGAGAAACTGATCGTTGAATTAGCCCGGTTCTTCCTCTACAGACCTCCGGATGGCCGGTCGTGGCCGAAAATCCGTCCTCGACAATTCCCCTCACCAGCCATTGGCTGCTTGCGAGCGAAGAGATCTCGAGCGCGGGAAGGGTTGCAACATTAGCTGAGATCTCGCTGAGTATCGCCCGTTCCGCTCCCAACGGTCAATGACCACTTGCCGGTCGAAACGGGCTGCGTACAAAGTGTAGGATCGAGGGTTCTCCGCACGTTTAGTGGCACGCTAAGAATGACCCATACGAGCGGATCGAAACCATCCCGTCAGGCGAGACGCTGATTTAGCGTCTGCTCCTTTTCGTCCCCGCCGGCAGAGACGGCGAGGGAGTTGACTTGGTTTTCGGGTATCTCATCGCCAACCGTTCTGGCTATTCTACAACACTCGCGAACGATCGGCAGCTTGACCGGCTCACACGGACGAGCTTGGTATTGATGATGATCTGATTGTGGCCACCCTGTGGGATACAAACACATTTCTATGCCGCCTTGTGTGGCTTCACAATTGAATATCGCGGGCCATAGACAGTTGACTATCTCCGAACTGGGCGGTCGCGGGGGATATAGCCATTGAATTTATTCCTCCGCGTCAGCATATATTCCTACGCCTTCGTAACGCCATGCCTTCTCCCGGGCGTGGCGATTTAGATCGCCTCTCGCAAAGGCGAGCTTTTTTCTATCGGTTGCAGTTCGGAAGCCTCAATCTGCGAAGCCTGCCTTTTTGTTCTTGTGAAGGCGAGCCGGTTAGTTCACCGATCCCTCGTATCCGCGCAAAACTCCAAATCCCGCGTGGCGCCCTTTGAGGCGTCACAGCGGTCGGGACCTGTCGTGGGCCTGCCCGTCCGCTTCCGGACAGTGGATCTTCAGTCGTGTGATTGCCGCGCGTGTTGATCGGGTTTTTCTTGATCGGAATCAAAGCAGACTGCGAGAGCTCGGGTACATTAAAAGCTGCCGCATCCACCTGGGCGAAAGCTGAAGCAACGTTGCCAGATGCCGGGTCTTTCGATGAGGAGAACGGTCATGCTGCGGTCAACAGGATACAGGCGTGAAGTGGCACTTGCTTTAGTGCGCGCGCATCGATCGATGTGGCGGCAATGTCTGCTTGCGCTCCTTGCCATCGCGTTGATCACCAGCGTGTTCACGATATCTTACGCCTCGACCCTGTCTGAAGACGAGGACTCGCGGGTCGGCGGCTGCCCGAAGTGGCATCCCGAAGCCGGCATGCACGACGGCACTCCAGGCGGAGTGCACGAGTACCACATCATCGTCGCGATCTTCGACGCAGGCCGCGGCGCTCGGATCCAGAACGCCGTAGTGACGGCGACCGTATCGGGCCTCGGTCATGTCGGCACGAAAACGATCAACGGCAATTTCGTTGCGCTGCATGAACACTCCGATCATGCCGGTTTCGAGCATCAGCACACGAGGTGAGGCACGGGCAACCGATCGAGAGACGTCAGATGCCGATATTCCGTATCTCTCATATCATCTTCGTGGCCATGGCGTTCGCGCTGGGAAGCGGCCTGCGCGCGCTTCACCTCCTCCCCTCAAGGCCATCGTCCTCAGAGCGATTTCGCCTCAGTCTTGAAAGACTTGGCACGACATTCATCAAGTTCGGCCAGGCGCTTAGCATACGCCGGGACATGCTGCCTGATGACTACGTCGTCGCATTGCAGAAATTGCAGGACCATGTCTCGTCCTTCCCCACGAGCGTAGCCGTGCTAGAGATCGAGCACGGTCTCGGCAAATCCCTAGCGGAGTTGTTTGCGGACTTCGAGGAAACGCCACTTGCAGCGGCGTCCGTCGCGCAGGTGCACGCCGCACACTTGCACGACGGACGAAGCGTCATCGTCAAGGTTCGCCGGCCTGGCCTGAAACGCCAGGTCAATCAGGACATGCGTTCACTCTTCTGGCTGGCGCGCGTGGCTACGGTGATCATGCCGCGCCTGCGCCACTACCAGCCGCTGCGCATCATCACGGAGATATGGACCAACCTCCTGAAGGAGATTGATTTTTGCCGCGAGGCAAGAAGCGTCAGGCACTTCGTGGCGGCCTTCGCCGATTGGCCGGCGCTCGAAATTCCAGATGTGGTCGACGACCTGGTCGCAGAGACCGTGATCGTACAGCAGCGGAGCAGCGGGCTGCGGATCGACGACGCATCTTTGAAATCGGCCGGTCCTCGCCTCGCAGCAAACTTCGTCGACGCCTATCTGCATCAAATTTTCGTATTGGGCGTCTTTCACGGCGACCCTCATCCGGGAAACATCCTTATCACTGAAGACGGGCGGCTCTGCCTCCACGATTTCGGGATCGTCGGATTTCTTGACAAGGCCATGCGCCGCAAGCTTGCCGCCTTTGCTTTGGCCTTCGTTCGCCAGGACGCCGACTGGCTCCTTGAGGCCGCAATAGATCTTGGCATCCTGGGGGGAGACCTGGACCGAAGCGAGTTTCGCCGCGGCCTTGTGGAGATCATTGGCGACTATACCGCACTGCCGCTCAAGGACTGGTCCCTGGCCGAAGCTTTCCTGCGAGTGACGCGGCTCGGACAGGCGCAGAATGTCTTTGTCCCGCTTGACCTTCTCATTCTAATGCGGGCGATGTTTCTCGCCGAACACACCGTGCGCATCCTCGATCCTAATCTGTTCGTCTGGGAGACGGTTGCTGTCCTCTCAATGGGCCAGAGCTCAGAATGGACTATTTCAACGGCACAAGGTCAAGACCGGCGCCCGTCTGCTGGTCATCGGGCCACCGTACTCACTGGATTCTTGCAAAGTCAGTCGGACACGTCGTGTATCGAACTCACTTTTCTGCCTATCCTCCCGAAGTGACGTCCCCGCCCCCTCTTAGGGAACGGGTCTGAAATAGTCCACCAACTTCTTGGGGCTTGCAGGATCCTTCAGAGCGGGCTGTTTGCGACCCATCAACGGAGGTTCGACGCCACCGGCCCCGCAAAGAACGCTCGCTCGCCTTTTTTGAACTTCTATCCCAACCAGCAAGGATCTTACTTTCCAAAATAAGCATCCCCATGAATACGATTACCGCCAGAAGCCACCCGAGGAGCGCGTCGGAAGCGTAATGAGATCCAACCGCGACACGCAAAGCCGCCATGGTCGTGGAAGCAATAATCAACGGCGGTGCAATCCACACGCGAGCATTAGCCGGAACCAAGAAAAGAAGGCACAACAGCCACCCCGCTCCCGACGCTTCTCCGGACACGAATGAGCAGTTTCGGGTGCACTCGCCGACGAACGTTCCGGCGGCAGTAAAATCCAGATTTCCGCCAAAGAGATTCGTTTGGAAGGGCCTCGGTCTACCGGAAAAAGTCTTCAGGAACGAATTCACCAATAGGCCAGGTCCGACACCAAGACTGATCAACGCTACCAAAAGGCGCGTCATCGGTAGATGTTCCCGCAGCTGTCTCGAGAAGGCGCCGATCAATCCCATCACAACGATGAGCATTGCGGCGACGTATGGAAGGAGGTAGAGCATCCAACGGATATCCTTGAACACTTCCATTCGACGAAGCGGGAAATATCCGCATTCGACCCCAGAAAGAGCCCCAGCGCAAAGTGGCCCTCTGAAGAACGCCGAGGACACGCTGATATCGATAGTGGGATGAGTGTAGAATGTCGCAAGCAAGGTAAACCAAGCCACGATCAAGGCGAAGAACATCGTTACCGATGGTGTTGCGCAGTACGACTGGTGGCGTGCCTGGGATATCATTGTCTTAGCGCTCGAAGCCGATGGTTGCCCCTTTATCCAACGCTACCATAGCCTGACAGCTACCCGAAACCGGTTAAGAACGGCAATTTTGTTCTCGGAAACCAGCCTGCTGCTCTCTTTCTTCGCCCCTAGTCTGTGACAGCGCCCTGCACTGAAAGGCAGGAAGCTTTGGGCCCAGAATAGGAGGCTGTGTAGATAGATCCCAATCCAAGCGCCATATTGCTGTCGTGACAACAGATCGCTGAGCGACGCCCCCATTTGCGGCGTGAAGATGTTGGCAAGCCATTAGGGCGGCGATCGTCAAAACTCAACGTCTTCGCGATCAAATCGAGAGTGGGCCGTGGTGACTGCAATTGGTTTTGCATATCTTCCTTGAAACTACCGCCTAGACTGGCACCCAAGCGGACACGGGAGACGCTTGGGGCGCTGCCGCCCAGGTATGAGCTGGATTTTCGCCTCTGTTTAATTTGCATTTCGGCCGGATACCCCATGCCCATCATCGCTTTTGGATCACTGCAGAAGAACGAGTCCCTTGGATCAGGCGCAGAATGCCTTGGCGGTCCAGTTGGTCACCTGCTCGCCTATGGTTGCTAGCGCCGGACCGAGCATTGTCGAGCGACGCTTCGAAACCGAGCATCTCCATCCGGCATCCTCCAAACTCAGTCCATCTTTTCCAGTCGCGCCCAGTGCGCCATTTCTCCCGAAATAGCAGGCCCGGCCCCCGCACGGGATTGTCGTTTGGCGGGACTGACCGGCGCGATCTGCGCGTCACTTGTCGATCCAACCTCACAGAACATCTGCGTGAGCATACTCATGACGACCGCGACGCGCCCATCGGAGATCGAGTAGTAGACTTGGCGCGAGTGGCGACGGGTCTCGACCAGGCCCGCCTGGCGAAGTTCCGCGAGTTGCTGCGAAAGCGCCGGCTGCTTGAAACCGAGTTCTTCCTGGATTTCGCCGACAGAACGCTCTCTTTGCGCAATGCAGCAAAGAAGCATCAGCCGGCTTGGTGTGCTGAACAGTCGCATGAACTCAGCAGCCTCAACGGCCTTCTCCTGCATTTCTTCCAGAGCGGCGCCGCTCATCCGCGTCGCTCCCGGTAGTACCAGGACTCGCCTTTGCGAAGGTCGTTGCCTTCCTCCATTGAAGCCGCAGCAGGCTCAAGCAGTGCATCCCCATGCTTCCAGCCCTCGGGCGCCAGAGCCCCTTCCCTTTCCGAGGTCTGCAATGCCTCGACAAGACGGAGGAGCTCGCCTACCGATCTCCCGACATTCATCGGGTACCAGACTATGGCCCGAATGATCCCCTTCGGATCGACCACGTAGGTGGCCCGCACGGACCCGCTATTTTCGGAAGAACTATCCAACATGCCATAGGCTCTGGCGATCACCATCGCCGAATCTTCGATCAACGGAAATTTAACCTTCACTCCAAAGCTATGTTCTATGTCGCGTAGCCAAGCGACGTGAGAATAGAGGCTGTCGATGGACAGGCCGAGAAGGTCGCAGTTTAGTTTGGAAAAGCTCTCATGGGCACGAGCGAATGCGATTAGCTCGCTGGTGCACACTGAGGTGAAGTCGGCCGGGTGAGAGAAAAGCAAGAGCCATCGTCCCCGATAGCTCGAGAGCGACAATTCGCCGGCTGTGGAGCGCGCGACAAAGCCCGGCGCCCTGTCATTGATCCGCAAAGCCCCTAGCCCGGCCTCCATATTTTCAGTCATCGCGTCCATTTTTCCCCTTGTCTATCGGCCAGCCTCGCAAAGCCGTTGGACATCAAAGTACACGCTTGCATATTTAATGTAAATATGTATTTTAGTTTTACCAAATGGAGAACGCCATGCCCAGCTCGGCTATAGACACCCCCCTTTCACACGCATCCGGGATCGTCCAGGAAGCTCTTCAAAGTCATTCGAAGCGGCCTGACGTTCGATCGTTCTTCGATCCCTCGACCTTCACCGTCAGCCATGTCGTCCGCGATCCGAACTCGAACGCCTGCGCAATCATCGACAGCGTGCTCGACTACGACCCAGCATCCGGGCGAACGACAAACGTGTCCGCTCGCGCCCTTATCGATTACGTGAAATCAGAAAGTCTCGAAGTTCAATGGCTTCTGGAGACGCATGCACATGCCGACCACTTGTCGGCCGCGCCGCTCCTTCAAGTTGAACTCGGCGGCCAGCTTGCCATCGGCCGCGAGATCGTTCGCGTCCAGGAGGTCTTCGGTAAGATCTTCAACGCCGGCACGGAGTTTCAAAGAGACGGCAGCCAGTTCGACCAGCTCTTCCAGGACGGCGACCGCTTTAAGATTGGCGATCTGAATGCGACGGTTCTTCACGTTCCCGGCCACACGCCCGCCTGCCTGGCCTACGTCGTCGGCGATGCCGTCTTTCCCGGCGACACCCTGTTCATGCCCGATTACGGCACGGCGCGCTGCGACTTTCCGGGTGGTGACGCCCGCACGCTTTACCGGTCCATCAGGCGCCTGACCCAACTTCCCGACGAGACGCGCATGTTCATGTGCCATGATTACAAGGCATCGAAGCGCGACGACTACGCCTGGGAGACGACCATCGGCGCCGAACGCACAGGCAACATCCACGTGCATGAGGGAGTGACCGAAGACGACTTCGTCAAGATGCGCAACGATCGCGATGCCACGCTGGCGATGCCGAAGCTGATCCTCCCCTCCGTGCAGGTGAACATGCGTGGGGGCAAACTACCCCCGGCCGAGGACAACGGCATTCACTATCTGAAGATTCCAATCAACGCACTGTAAGCACTCATGTCTCACTTGAACTACATCTGGCCGCTTTCCGGCGGCCTTCTGATCGGCCTGTCAGCAGCACTTTACCTGCTACTCGACGGCCGCATCGCAGGCATATCCGGCTTGACTGCCTCTGCCTTCGGCTGGACGGGTGCGGGCGTCAGTCCCCTGGGCATCGGCTTCATTGGCGGGATCGTCGGCGGCGCTGGCATCGCGTTCACCTATATTCGGCATGCCGAGTTGATGATCGTATCGTCGCCAATCCTTCTCATTGCCGGTGGCCTGCTCGTAGGCTTCGGCACACGACTGGGCTCGGGCTGTACCAGCGGTCACGGCGTCTGCGGTCTGGCAAGATTGTCGCCGCGTTCGCTCGTTGCCACGGCGACTTTCATGGCGGTTGCGGCAGTGACTGTCTACATGATGCGGCATTTGATTGGAGGGCTGTGATGACCAGCCGTATCCTTGCTTCGATCTTCTGCGGCATTCTTTTCGGCATTGGCCTGGTCGTATCGGACATGGTCAACCCGGCTCGCGTGCTTGCCTTCCTCGACGTCGCCGGAGACTGGGATCCGTCTCTCGCCTTTGTCATGGGCGGCGCGTTGATCCCCTCGTCCGTAGCCTATGCGATTAAGCAATATCGATCACGCCCGGCCTTCGATACAGAATTTCACGTTCCGACTAGCCGCTCTATAGACGCCAGGCTCGTCTTCGGCTCGGTTCTCTTCGGCCTAGGATGGGGCCTAGTCGGTTTCTGCCCCGGTCCGGCGATCGCATCACTCGTCACCGGGCGCTGGGAGACCGTTCTGTTCGCTATGGCTATGATTGCGGGCATGTTCGCCTACCGCATCGCCCAATCAAGGGTAAGCGCGCCACGTCGCTTTAGTTGAGTATGAGGAGGCCGCGCGGCGGCCGAAAAACCATCGCCATGTACCTCGATGCAATGCAATATATTCTTGGGACCGTTTCCGGCGGACTTGTAGGCTTCACCCTTGGGATGTTCGGCGGTGGCGGCTCGATCCTTGCCGTTCCACTCATGGTCTACTTCGTCGGCGTTCCGAGCGCTCACCTCGCAATCGGGACGAGCGCCTTTGCAGTTGCCGCCAATGCATTTGCAAATCTCCTCGGGCATGCGAGGCTTGGCAATGTCAAATGGCGATGCGCTGGCGTCTACAGTGTCGCGGGCATCATCGGAGCCTTCATCGGGTCGACCGTCGGCAAGATGATCGACGGACAGAAGCTGCTTGTCTTTTTCGCACTTCTCATGCTTGCGGTCGGTTTCCTGATGCTCCGCAAGCGCGGAGCGGAAGGCGATCCAGGTGCGCAATGCTCACGAGGAAACGTGCACAAGGTGGCCGGTTTTGGCGGACTGACAGGTGTGTTCTCCGGCTTCTTCGGAATTGGTGGCGGCTTTCTCATCGTTCCAGGCCTGATCGCCTCGACCGGAATGCCAATCCTCTTCGCAATCGGATCGTCACTCGTCGCCGTCACTGCATTCGGATTGACGACGGCGCTCAACTACGCCCTGTCCGGATATGTTGACTGGTTGCTCGCAGCGGTTTTCATCGCCGGCGGCGTGGTCGGAGGATTGGTTGGTGCCAATCTCGCCCGACATCTTTCGGCGCGAAAGGGGCTTTTGAACAGTCTTTTCGCGGCCCTAATCTTCGTCGTTGCCGCCTACATGCTTTATCGAAGCGCCGGGCAGACATTGAGTGTCTAGTATCGGACACGAAAATCGACCCTTGCCTGTCGGTCAGATTTTCCGCACGCTGCCGTGGCCTACTGTCATGCTTGGGCTACCCGACCGGAACGCCGCGCCGGCGCGAGCGGCAAAACAACGCTCGGCGGATCATCGCGCATCGGACAGGAAATCGACAGCCTCGCAGCCTTAACGATGTGGCTGAGGAATTGCACAGCGCAATCACCAACAGCATCATGGTCCTCGCTTTCATCCATGCCGGCGCCGCTGTCATCGAAAGCTGGAGACACAGGGAAAATCCGGTCTGGTCGATGGTTACAGGTCGAAAGAAGGCATGATGAGAATTCTGCTGATCGAGGACAGCTTACGGCTTCGCGACCTACTTTGCGAAGCTATCAGGAGCGTCGGTTGGAAAATCGACGCCTTCGCGACCGCGCAGGAGGGACGGCTCGCTGTTGAGGGAGCGGACTACGATCTTCTGCTTCTGATCTCGGCCTGCCTGACGAGGACGGAATTGATGTCTTGAGATCACTGAGAGGTGCAAAGGTTCAGACGCCCGTTCTCGTGCTGACGGCCCGCGGCGCGATCGATGAGCGTATCGTTGGCCTGGATGCAGGCGCGGATGACTATCTTGCGAAGCCTTTCCACAATGGCGAACTGATCGCGCGCATTCGTGCTCTCATGCGGCGCGCGCCAGTCACCTCGATGCCGACATTGGAATTTGCGAACATCCAACTTGATATCGCTTCACGACGAGTGACCTGCGCCGGCGCCGAGATTGCACTCGCACCGTCGGAGAAGGACCTGCTCGAACTCCTNATGCGCAATGGCGGCAAGGTGATCTCCAAGGTTAAGATGGAGCATGCGTTTTCAGAATTCGGCGACGAAAGAAGCAGCAATGCGGTCGAGCTCGCGATTTCGAGG
>NZ_AZNV01000062.1:0-24962 GCF_000510625.1 Rhizobium sp. IBUN | reverse complement strand
CCGGGGCCGGATCCAGCCGCATGAAGGGATTGGAGGTCAGCAGGATGAACAGGATGAAGGCGACCGATATCCAGGCCTGCACGGCGAGCACGTTTGCCCGCAGCGTATCGGGCAAATTCCGTCCGAAGAGCGCGACCAGGGCGCTGAACAGCACCAGGATCAGCAGCCAGAGCATCATCGAGCCCTCGTGATTGCCCCAGACGCCTGACAACTTGAACAGCAGCGGCACCAGCGAGTGGGAGTTCTCCCAGACATTGGCGACCGAGAAGTCAGAGACGACGTGGGCGTAGGTCAGAACTCCGAAGGAGAACGCCACCAGCGCGAACATCGCCAGGGACCCTACAGAGGCCAGATCCATCATCGCACGGTCGAGGCGCCTTGCACCGATCACCGGCACGACGGAGACCACGAGCGCCGTCGCCAGCGCCAGGATCAGGGCATAGTGGCCGATCTCGATGATCATTGCGGTTCTCCCGCGTGTTGCCACAGCCCCTGCTCTTTCAACTTGTCGGCAACTTCCTTCGGCATGTATTTTTCGTCGTGCTTGGCGAGTACCGTATCTGCGACGAATTCATGGCTCGCCCCTTCGAACCGGCCTTCGGTCACCACGCCCTGCCCCTCCCGGAACAGATCTGGGAGAATGCCGGCGTACCTGACGCTGACGCTCTCTCCGCTGGGGTCGGTGACCGCGAATAGAACTGTTGATCCTTTCCCGCGCACGATACTGCCTTCGCCCACGAGGCCACCGAGACGTATGCGGGTTTCCGGTGCCACCGGCGTTTTCGCCAGATCGGAAGGCATGTAGAAATAGGCCACCGACTGGCTGAAGGCGAACATGACCAGAAGCACCGCGGCAATGATGAAGCTCATGCCGCCGCCGATCACCGCCAGGCGCTTTTGCTTGCGTGACATTCCGTCATTCCCTCTCAATGCCAAGTTCGCGCGCCAGTGCAACCAGTTGCTTTCCTTGTTCGCTCGTCGCAGGGAAGACCGCGAGCCCGCGCTGCAACGCGTCGACCGCGCGTGTTCTTTCGTTCAGCACGGCATAAGAACGCACAAGCCGCATGAAGCCGTCGAAATTGTTGGGCTCAGCTCGAAGCCTGCTATCAAGGCTTTCGACCATCGCCTGTATCGTGTACTGCGGCTCTGCCGCATCAGGGCTCTGTGAAAGGCCGCGTTCGCCTTTTGGTCGGTCCGACCCCTTTCTCCCTGTGGCGGCAATAGGGCCTCCATTCTTGGCAATGTGCTCGTTGACGAGCGGCAGCCAGGGGGCATCTGCCGGAGAACTCCTGGCTATCGCCTCGAAAGCACTCCTTGCTTCAGCCTGACTGCCAGCCTGCTCCTGGCCGAGTGCCAGATAGAATTTTGCGCGTGGGTTGTCAGGTTCAATAGCCAGTATCTGCAAGAGGACCACATGAAGGTCCTCGGCAACCGACCCGCCAGACTGCGTTATCAACGCCGCCGCCAGTCCCTCGAGCCTCGTAACCTGCGGTCCGAGGAGACGAAGCGCGTTCCGGTACGCTCGCTCCGAATCGGCTGCGCGGCCCATTCGGAGATAGACAGGTGCTATAACGTCCCATCCGCGGCCGTCATTCGGGCTGCGAGAAAGATGGTCTTCGGTCTTCCTTACAAGAATTGCAAAATCCTGTCCCGGATCTGCCAGCCTTGCTTGCAGGGAGCGTGAGGGCATGTCAGGTGATCCAAGAGAGACGTACAGTCCGACACTCAGCAAGGGAAGAAATGCGACGACGACAGGACGGAGCCAGTAACCGGGCCGTTTTACCGATAAACGGCGTTCTGACGCTTCGCTCTCCTTGAAAAGGCGCCGCGCTGTCTCTGCCCGGGCCAACTCGTATTCAGTTGGCAGAATGTCTCCGGATGCAAGCTCGTTTTCGAGTTCCAGAAGCTGCTTTCGGTAGAGCTTGTCGGCTCCCCTTGCTTGTATCGGCCGAGCGCGCCCCGAAGAAAGTGGATGCAGCAGTATGGCTGTTGTTGCGGTCGTCATCACCGCGAAGAGGATCCAGATAGTCATTTTTCCTGACGCCGTTGCTGGTGGGAAAATAGCCAAACCCGCAAGGCGCACATTGACGAAGATCAAATACTGGAAGAGTAGCTTCGCCGCCCCGTAAACACATAACCCACGCCGCGTACGGATTGTATGAGCTCCGGGCTTTTGGGATCTATCTCGATCTTCTTGCGAAGCCGGACGATCTGGGCGTCGATCGCCCGGTCGAAGGCCTCGAGATTCCGGTTTCGGGTCAAATCCATGAGCTTGTCGCGCGACAGCACACGACCCCGGTTGCGGACAAACACGAGCAACATGTCGAACTCGCCGGTGGTCAGGGACACGTCGGCGCCCAAAGGAGAGGTGAGCCGCCTTCGCGAGACGTCGAGCCTCCAGCCTTCGAACTCCAGGCTTTCTTCGTCGAGGGCGCCGGATTTGGAAGGCAGGCCTGAGGAGGTGCGCCTTCTCAGCACGGTCCTCAGCCTCGCAAGAAGCTCTCTGAGATGGAAGGGCTTGGCAATGTAGTCGTCGGCGCCGACCTCAAGGCCAACCACCTTGTCGGTGACATCGTCCTGCCCGGTCAGCATCAGGACCGGCACGTCAGAGGTGCCACGAAGCTCACGCAGCAGTTCGAGACCGTTCTCTCCGTTCGGCAGTACTAGGTCGAGGAATATGGCCGCGTAGGATTCCCTTGCCAATTCGGAGCGCATGGCTGTGCCGTTACCGACGGCTGTCACGCGGAATCCGTTGTCCTCAAAATAGCGAACTAACATCTGTCTTATGCGCGCGTCATCGTCGACGACCAGAATACGGTCAGCGTCCATCTGTGCCTTGTGCCCTGCTGTCATCCTTCCATCCAGATAACGTAGGATGAGGAACAATGCCACCGGTGCGCAGACAGTTAATGCCGGTTGCGCTTTCTGTCCGCAAAACACCTGGCTATACGCTTCATCGAAATCAAATAGCCCGGAAAAGGGTCGACCTGGATGATTTACGAAGATGGAGCCTCTCGCAAGAGCCCCCCAGGAAAGCGCCGAACCACTAAGTCCAAGGTCGCTTAGCGTAGATTTAATCTTGCCGCAATGGAGACGTCATGGTGCTGTGCCGTGTCCAACCTCGTACTGCCCGAATAGCGTCGGGATCAGCGTGGCGTTAACCTCCAGCGAGACGTACTTCTGACTCGAGTACGGGCCATATCGCTTCGCCACAGGCACGTATGCCTCCATTGGGATCACGAAAAACCGATGGCCATGGCCCAGATCCACGGTAGCCATGATCTCGTCAACCAAGTCGGCATGGTCCGCCCGAAGCTTGATGAAACCTCGCTTGGTCATAAACTTATGCTGGATGCGCTTCCCGTTAGCCAGGAAATCCACCGCCTTCTCATTGGTCCGCTTGGGTATTTCAATCTCGACCTCGAACCGGTCGGCATAGATTGCTGCGGCATACAGTTCCGCCCACCTCGATCTTGAGTCTAAGACACAAGATTGCAGATGCGGTGGGAGAGCCTTGAATTCCTCCAGTAGCCTTTCGAGTTTGCTCATCGTCACATTTTTAGGTCGAAATAGACTGGGCCGGCAAGTATCGGCACGCCGAAACCGTAGAAGATTCGGTGGCATTGCTCATGGGCTCTAGCTGGCCGCGGGCCTTTTCCAAAATTGGCCGGTGTTTTCTTACCCTGCAGAAAGAACGCTCAGTTGGCGTATGGCACCTCACTCGAAGCCTCAAGGCTTGGCGGTACAGCGCAAGCAATTGGCAGTCCCGAACAAACAACACATTGGCTAGCAACCTTATGTAGTTGCGGCAGGGAACTCCGCGGCAAACACAGAACGGCTAGCAAGACTGTCGCGATCCGAAGCGAGGTGGCACTGATGAGGCCACGGACAAGCCAAGGAAAGACCAACGGCAATAACCACCAAGATCGTACAAGTGACGACGCCGCATGGCGATCCGAAGCAGTTAAAGACGGCGATCATCACCCTGATCTACGGCATTTCCACCCAGGCCCGCTCAGGCAAGTTGACTCACCTTTCGTCAGACCGGGTCACCCACGAGTGCCGCGACCAATAATCCCAGAATACGCATCGGCGGCCGGGGGACGGGGCGTCCTGCCGCTGATTATGCATGCCCCAAAGCTAGTCCAAACTGAAAGGACAATCATGAAGTTTGTAATTCTCGCATCCGCCATCGCTCTCGCAGCTTCTTCCGCATTCGCGGGAGCGGCCTATAGCCTCAAAGGTGACAGCGCCACCGACACCAATGGCAACGGTAATCTGGTCGGCACCTATTCCTCCAGCGGCACAGGAAATGGCGGCGTCGTTGGTGGTAACGGCACGGCCTACGACGGCGTTGGCCATGACCAGACGACTACCCCGGGGTCTCGCGCTCAAGCGGTGCATTCACTGGGCGTCGGCGGCGCAGCCTCTGGTAACAACGGCTGGGGCCAGAAGTAAGTGAGCTTGGGGCACCGTCGGATCACCCTCTTGTTCCGGTGTCCTGGCCAGTCGCCCGGTTCCCGTGCCGACGCAGTCCACCAATCGCAGGCGGAAGCTGGCGAGAGCGACGGGAAATAAATGAGGCAGCCGCTGGTTATTCTCAAATAGCCGGCGGCAAGGCGCCGTTCGCCAACTAAGCAAATGGCCATTGGACTAGACGAAGTGGGACGAAGATGGGGAAGCTGAAAGACCGAATTATAGTTTCGGCTATCGTCGTGGCCGGCTCTTGGTGGACCTTCGAGGCATATCGCGCGGGCAACTTTACAAGGCCGACGATGCCCGAGGGAGCGTTTTCACTCTCCTATCCAAGCGGATTGCGGGCAATCATGGTGAACATTCGCAACGAGAGGAAAACTCGCCGTTACATGGGTTTCCCCTCGGATGTTCCCTTCTACCTCGAGAAGACCTGGTCGTTTTGCTCTCCGCCCAGCAAGGGAGAACAAAAACAACTAGCCGCCGCCATGAAAGTGCGGGATTTCCCAGGGGCGAGAATAGAGGCCGTATGCAAAATAGATGTGGAGGGCACCAAAGTCGTTAGGGGTGTGATCACATCTGTCCCTAGGCTGTGAGACCCACTCTCAGTTCGCTGAAGGCTGGTCCCTACCCTTCGTCTTCCACGAACGCTTTTCTCCGCGCACCTGGATGTATGCTTCCTTGACCATCAGCATCTCAGCGGCGAGAGCTGCGGCCACGAATGCCGCCCTCGCCTGCTCCGGGTCACGATGCCCTTCCATCGCCTCAAGGCACATGGCCTGTGCAACGACCCATTCCTTGCCGCGGTGATCGTCCGGCCACCTGTAAAGCAGGCTGTAGGCCAGATCGCTTAGCGTGCAGTGCCGGCGCATGTTGATGCCCTGGCGCTTCTCAACGCACACCAACACGTCGCGGATACTGATGTGTTCACCTACGTATTCAGTCATACCGTCACCCATGGCCGAATCAGGCGAGTATTAAACCCGGCCAGTCAAGATACTTTTTAAGATTCTTCTAATTTGTCCGCTCTGGGACAAATGCGCTCTTCGAGAGCCAGCCGAGCCTATCGCTGGGGGATACAGAAGAAGGTTGGGAAAGGGCTGACGTTGGGTCAATTCTCCGGCCTCATGCGGTGCAAGTGTGGGCACAAGGATCCCGGACCGACGATGATCTGATCGTGGCTAAACCGGTGTCTAGTCGCAAACGTTCCTGAATCGCACCACCCGGTGGCCATGACGGTATCCGTAGTATCTCTGTGTCCAGCAGCGTTGGGCGTAGCGATATTCTGGGCCATCATAGTCGTCATCGTACACGTCGCGTGGTGAATAACGATAGTACCGCGGGGCTGGAGGATCATCGTAGTAGCGAGGTCCCGTGCCATACTCAAAGTAGATCTGAGCGAACGCCGGCGACGCTGACAACGCAGTCGCGAACGCCAGCGCTGCGATAGCGAGCTTCTTCATATCTTAGTCCATTCCGGTTTGCGCATAGACTTTGGCAAGGCGGTGTCATGCCTCGGGCCTTAATACGTCATTAGTGTTGTTCCTGAACATCGGACCTAAGTCCGAGATGGATCAGACTCGAGTCTGGTGGCTTCAGGACCTTTGTCCGACTGTTCAAGCCACCCTGTCGCGCATAGTTTGTGCCGTCCAACCCCACCGGACACCGGAATGCTCCGCACGCCCCCTCGCGTGTAACCCCTCGGAGCTTCCGGAACCCGCCCTTGTACAACCCTCAATCCTGGGGGTGGCACCATACGATGCAACAACGTGACCAAGCACTCACATCACAAGACTTGTCCATCTGTGAGGATGTCTTGAAAAGCGTCGCACAAAAGCATTCGATCGATCACGACCACGATAGGCTCCACCTTGCGGCTATTGTCATTGAGATCTACCGCCAGGGGGTACACGGTCCGGAACAATTAGCGATCCTTGCTGAGGCGTCTTGCGAGGCAATGCTTGAAATGAAGTGTCTCGGTCCAACCTTGGATCAGGCGCCGTAAGCCGACTAATACCTTTGAATGATTAGACCACTTTTCCGAGTAAGTATATATTAGGATAATCGCAACCTGGGATGCGACGAAGTGAAGGTTTCGACTTGCGGATCCCCGCCGCCAACGAGACTTCTCTTTAAGAATAATGGCAGGGAGGTTCGCCCCTCTCATGAACCTCCCTGTTTCAATCAGCATCCTGCGAAGTCACCACTACTGCCAAACGGTGCTCGGAAACGCCCAACTGCAGTGGCGCTTACCTGCGCCCGCGGCTCGGCGACATGGACGGTTCCCGATGAAGACGGTGGCGCAAGTCCTGGGCGTATCGCGGTCCAATCTTGCTGGACGTCTGAAAGGTAAGTCCAAGCCTCGCGGCCCCTATCTGAAAGCCGAGGATGCCGAGCTGCTGCCTGCCATTCGCAAGCTGGTGGATGCCAGGCCGACGTATGGCTATCGGCGGATCGCTGCCCTTCTCAACAGGCAGCGGCGAGCCGCCGATCAGCCGGTCATCAACCACAAGCGGGTTCATCGCATCATGGCCAACCACGCCATGATCCTTGAGAAACATACTGCCGTGCGAATAGGCCAATACTCTCATTGGTAGTTCTACGGATATGAAACCTGGAACTCCTTCGACACTATTCAAATGGTAAGGACGCGACGTGAGCAAGCGGTGACGTCGGTATCATCAGAACAAGCCTCTACGTCCTCGCATTCCATTTGCAACGCAGTTTGGAGTGAAAAGATGTACGTCAGAATTGTAAGTCTCGCGCTACACGTTTTCTGGACCGTCTCATTCACGGTCCTTGCTTGTATTGCGCTGCAATACATCGGAATGAGCGTCAACGTGATGGCAATATCAATCGTAGTCGCACTTGCTGTCCTGCTCTATGGCCCCGTCGCGAGATTCTTCAATCAGTAGAAAAAATGAGAGGAAGAGATGACTACGAAGAGGTGATGCTGACCGCGATCAGGTCGGTGCTCGGGAGCACGTCCTCCGATCGGTAAATTGGATATGGGGTGACGGTTGGCGACCACAGGTCGGCCGGATTGATGTCGCGTGCCTTGCAGGTCAGCAGGAAGTGCTGGCCGAATTCGTCCTTGGGATCAGGCCGGGAGCATCGGAGGGTACGGGACGACGGACAAGCAAGACGTCATTGTTCGATCGGCTGATGACGGAGCTCGCAATCGTCAGGAGCGGCGTCGCCGCCGCTGGGGCGCAATGCGGCCTGGTCGTCCGAGAGGTTCTAGAGCGCCTGCAAGACCCGGATCTTGAACATCAGCACCGCCGGAAACGGCGGACGTCCGCCCTTCAATCCGTCTGATCGCTTCAATGCCTTCGCCAACGGATTTTCGAATAAAGCCCAGGGTGGCTTGCGCAACAGCGGTCAACCAACGGTGTCGATCGTTGCTTACATCACGACGAAATCCGCATGCGTCAGCGCCTGCCCGGTTCCGAGGGTCGCGAACTGGAGTTCGATGCGAAAAACCGTGAAGGTCGATTGCCGTAACCTCGACCGGGAGATTCGCCCCTTCCCCGTCGGATCAATAAGATAGTCAGTTGAATTCGCAATACCGATGAAGACGCAGCGCTTTGGCTGCTAAATTTCGTTTCACAAGCAGGGCCGGAGTTTGCGACTGACTGGAAAGGAAGCTTTGAATAAGAGCGTTCAAGTCCACAATATCAGACCTTAGTCCGAAACAGATCGGACTCGGGTCTGATGGCTTCAGGACCTTTGTCCACTATCCAAGCCCGCCCTGTCCCGCATAACTTGTGCCGTCCAAACCACCGGACACCGGGATGCTCCGGCACGCCCCCTCGCGTGTCAACCCCTCGGAGCTTCCGGAACCGGCCCAATTTTCTACACCGCCCGCGAGATTGTTGATTGGATATTCAGCATGACCACTCGCAGGTTAAGCGCATCCGCAGCACTCGCTATAAGTCCATGGCTGTTGAGTCTTCAAGCAAACATCGGTCGAGAGCAAGTGAACACACCTTTTGATGAAACCTCGCTCGGAAGGGAGTTCGACCTTTTCGCAACTGAATTGACCAGGCTGCCAACGTCACCGGAGATCACCGCATTGGAGCTCCGCTTTGCTCTCCTGCGAGAAGCCGTGGCAATCCGCCTCGCGGGGCCGAGCCGAATAACTTTTGAGTTGCCGTCGTCGCTATTCGACGCCTAGGATCGAAACCGGATCGCGTTCTGTGTACGGATGATGATCGCCAAACAAAAGCCCCGCTCGTAAGAGGCGAGGCCAATTGGGCGACGTTTGGAAAGGTGGACAACGAACTTAAGCGATCGCGTTCCATGCCTTTTCACGGTTTCGAGCTATCGGCCTCGTCGTCGGCGAGCACTCGCCATGCTGCACCTTGTAAATCGTCATACTGGCCGCTCTTCAGAGACCAGAGGAAAGCCGCGAGCCCTATGCCCCCCATGAAGAGGGCAATCGGTATGAGGTAGATGAGCATGTTCATGCCGTCTTTATCTCCTTGGCGAGCGCAACTGGCTCCCTTGAAAGCCGCGATAAGGGACGGGTTCCAAAGGCAGTGAGACGGAGAGCGTTTGTCACGACGATGATGGAAGAGGTGGACATGGCAACCGCGGCAATCAGGGGCGTGGCGAGACCAGCGATGGCAATTGGAACCGCCAACACGTTATAGCCGATCGCCAGGACGAAGTTCTGCCTGATCAATGCCGCCGATTGTCGTGCGATCTGGATAGCCTCGGTAACTGCATCGAGGCGTTCGGTAAAGAACACGAGATCAGCGGCTTGGCGCCCGATATCAGAGGCCGAGGCCGGCGCCATGGAAACATGCGCAGCGGCAAGCGCCGGCGCGTCGTTGATACCATCCCCGACCATAAAGACCCGTCGTCCACTTTCGTTCAGGGTCTCGCATTCGTCGACTTTCTGCTTTGGCGACAAGGCGCCGACTGCACGACGAACGCCAAGCTTGGCCGCCGTAGCGTCGACGACAGACTGACGATCACCCGAGAAGATGAATGTTTCAAAGCGTCCTGCATCAAGTCTGGCGATCGTCTCTTCCGCGCCCGGCCGCATCACGTCTTCGAAGAAGAAGCGAGCTTTCACGACGCCGTCGCTCGTAAGAACAACCTCCGAAAGGGGATTATCGGGCGAGGCCGAATTTGAGGTTTGCGCACAGGCGAAGGCAGCGCTACCCAGACGGTAGTGCCCGTCTCCGTGACGTGCTTCCAGACCGCCGCCCGGGATCTCGCTCACGCGGTCGAACGGCATGGGAGCTATCGGGGTGCCGCGGGCAAGGGCTTGAGAGAGCGGGTGCCTGGAGTGGAGTGCCATCCCCGCCGCGAGCGCGACGTCGGCGTCGCCGTCCGCCACGGTTTTCACAAGGCGCGGGGTTCCGAGCGTCAGTGTTCCTGTCTTGTCGAATGCGACCGTGTCAATCTCGGCCAGACGTTCCAGCGCCGAGCCATCCTTCACCATTATTCCCTTCCGGAACAATTCTCCTGCGGCAACGACCTGTACGACAGGAACAGCAAGGCCGAGTGCGCAGGGGCACGTGATGATAAGAACTGCCACCGCCACAAGCATGGCCTGCTTCCAGTCTCCGCCCAGCAACCCCCAGGCGAGAAACGAGACGAGGGCAAGCAGATGCACTACAGGCGAGTACAAGGCCGCAGCACGATCAGCGATGCGTCGGTAACGGGCGCGTCCTCCTTCGGCAGCTTCCATCAGGTTGATGATCTCCGCAAGCAACGAATCCTTTGCGAGCTTCGTTGCCCGAACCACCAGCGAGCCGGTCAGGTTCATCGCTCCCGAACTTACGGCGGCGCCTTCTGAGACCGCTACCGGGTTGCTTTCGCCGGTGACGATCGAAAGATCCAGGTCGCTCTCCCCCTTGGAGACGAGACCGTCAACCGGAATACGGTCGCCGGCAGCAACGGCGACTTCGTCGCCAACTGAAATGTCTTCGATCGCGACGTAGCGACGCGAGCCGTCGGGGGACACCACGAGAGCGCCACGCGGCGAGATTCTCGCGAGGCCGTTGATCGCGGCCCTCGCCTTCTCTCGCATGATGTGATCAAGCGTCCTGCCGATAAGAAGGAAAAAGAGCAGCGAGACTGTCGCGTCGAACCAGGCGTGCTCGCCGTGGTGCATCGTCTCCCATAGAGAGACCGCATAAGACAGCGTCACCGCGAGCGAGATTGGAACGTCCATGTTCGTGCGGCCGTGCCGCAGTGCGTTCCATGCCGACTGGAAGAAGAAGCGACCTGCGTATACCAGCGCCGGTGCTGCGATCATTGCGGAAATCCAATGGAACATGTCGCGGGTGGCGGCATCTGCCCCTGACCAAACCGACACCGAAAGCAGCATGATGTTTGCGGCCGCGAATCCTGCGACGCCAACTGCCAGAAGAAGCTGGTTCCTGGTCTTGTCGTTTTCCGCTGCAACGGGCGCGAACAGATGAGCTCGGTAGCCCGCCGAATTTACAGCGTTGATGATTTCCGCAGGGTCCGTCCGGCGCCCCTCAACCTCCTTGGCATATACGCAACTGACGCGACGGGATGTCAGATTTACTCTCGCCTTGCGAACGAAGGGCAGTCTTGCAAGTGCCCTTTCAATCGTCGCGATGCAGGCTCCGCAGTGAGCATCCGGGACGCTGAGATCGAGCTGGAAGAGACCGGAACCGAGTGGGTGACTGGCAAGGGTGACTTCCTCGGAACTGAAGGATGTCGCACTCATTGCCAGCACGCCGTCGGCGTCCATTGTGCAGCAGGTCATTGGCCGAACCCCGCAGTATCAAAACGAACGGCCTCGTGCATGACGACGGCATCGCCTCGGCGCGAGATCAGTTCGACGATCCAGTCGCCTGAAGGCACGTGACGGCTTGTCGTGAAACTGCCTTCGCCAGTCTTTTCGAGCGAGATGTTGAAATCCTCGTGATCGCCCACGGGGCGCTTGAAGTTGGCGACAACTATATCCGCCGCAGCCGGCGACCCGTCGCGGTTCTTGAGGTTGTAGTGGAACACTCCATGTGACATCGAGATGCTGCCGGAGATCCCGGTGGCCGCCAGCGCCTTTATTGCGGCCGCCTTCTTGTTGAATTCCTGGCTGGCCACATAGGTGTTTTCTACGACGAGGCCGCTCCAGCTGGACGAAGCCAACCACGCCATGGTCACGTTCACTCCGATCACCACGGCGAAGAATGCAGACGTGACGAACAACATGTGGCGGCCTGTGAAGCCATGGGCGCGAGCAGTCATCTGTTCTCTCCTGGTGCGTTGAACGCCGCGCGGTAGGTCGCGCGATCGGAATGGCCTTCGTCCTCGATCGAGAACAGAAACTCGTTGACGGCGGCGCCGGTCTGCTTTCGGGTTACGAAGACCTTGAGCGCGGTGACCGCGTCAGGCGCAGCAGCTATGGTGAAGTTGCGGGCCTCCGTCTTGCTCAATTCCGGAATGCGCATCGTCGCACCTTCCAGGCCCGAGATGGAGAGGTCGATCTTCCTCGGAGCGGGAACCATGTTGAGAATTCGAAGCGTGTAGCCGTTGCGAATGGAGCCGTCGCTCTCGAGGACATACTGCGGATTGCGATCGTGGACGACGTTGAGTTCGAGGCGTTCACGCATCGACAAGTGGATAAGCATGGCCAGGCCGATCGACGCCCAGACGGCGGCGTAGAATAGAAGCCGGGGCCGAGCGATGACCCGCCAGTTGAAGTGGCGGATCCCGGCAATGAAGGTTCCATCAACATTGCGCACCTTCGCCGGCTGGACTGGCGCCCGGCCACCATCAGTGGCGATGGCCATGTTGCCCGCATATTCACTGAGCGTCGCATAGGCGATCAGTCCGCGCGGCTTTCCGATCTTGTCCATGACGCTGTCGCAGGCATCGATGCAGAGTGCGCAGGTGATACACTCCATCTGCTGCCCATCGCGGATGTCTATTCCCATCGGGCATACGGCCACACAGGCGTTGCAATCGACGCAATCGCCAACCGCCTGACCCGCCGCCTGGGCCTTCTTGGCATGGCGCGACCGTTGTTCGCCGCGCCAGTCATTGTAGGTGACGACAAGGGAATTCTCGTCGAGCATCGCCCCTTGGATACGCGGCCATGGGCACATGTAGGTACAGACCTGCTCTCGCATGAGCCCGCCGAGAACATACGTCGTGAAGGTGAGAGTAGCGACAGTGGCGTATCCGACGATGGGTGCCGTGCCGGAAAACAGTGAGACGGCGAGCGACGGAGCATCGGCAAAATAGAAAATCCAGGCGCCGCCTGTTGCAATGCCGATCAAGAGCCAGACCGTGTGTTTCAGGATGCGCTTGCGCATCTTGCCGAGCGTCCAGGGACCGGCGTCCAGTTTCATTCGCGCGTTGCGATCCCCTTCGATCGCGCGTTCGATAACAAGGAAAAGGTCTACCCAGACGGTTTGGGGACAGGCGTATCCGCACCAGGCGCGGCCGATGGCAGACGTAACCAGGAACAGTCCAAAACCTGCCATCACCAGCAGACCGGCGACGTAGTAGAATTCCTGTGGCCAGATCTCGATAAAGAAAAAGAAGAATCGTCGCGACGAGAGGTCAATGAGGATGGCCTGATCGGGCGCGTAAGGGCCGCGGTCCCACCTGATCCAGGGAGAGACATAGTAAATGCCGAGGGTAACCAGCATCACGAGCCATTTGAACCGGCGGAAGCGACCTTCCGCCCGCTTGGGAAATATCTTCTTTCGCGGAGCATAAAGCGGCTGGCGATTGCGGCGTGCATTGACCGGCTCGGCATTGACGCGTTCGACGTTGTCTGGATCTGGCGCGGTGTAGAGGTTCATTGGGCTCGTCCGAATTTCACCCGGCCGTTTTCCCATCTTGCCGATCCCGGTTCCTTGACGCAGATCAATAATCCGGGCGGTTCCCGAAAAAGGGAGGGCCACGCTTTGGAGAGGTGGCGTGGCCCGAAGGATCGCGGAAGGAGGTCCGCGATGTGACCTCCACTAGACACAGCAAACATAGCAGAGCTCGGCCGTGCTCTGTTTGAGCCAGGTCAAACGATCTGCGATCTTGCTGCCTTTGGGGGCTGCCTCCACAGGCAAGCCTCAGCCCCTCGCAAAAAAGAGGCCGCACCTTCGAAGGTACGGCCTGGAGTTTACTGGGGCGGGAAGTGCGCATTTACATCCCGCTGGACAGTCATGCTTCTAACGGCTGGTCGGCTTCTGGTCCTTGAGGCAGATCAAACTGACGATCGAATTACCCATTTTTTGCGCGTCCTCCTGTTCGCTTGCAGGATTCGTCGTCTTGCTGGTGCGTGCGGAGACACGGGAATGGATCACCGCGCGAGGGGTACCGTAAAGGCCAAGCAATGGATTGTGGTCGTGCGTCGTCATTGTGATCTCCTCTATTGACCGCCACCCAGCGAATGGACGAATACCGTGAGTTCCTTGACGGCAGTGTCGCCCAGTCGGCCCGCCCATGCCGGCATCACGCCGTGCCTGGGTGCCATAACCTGACGGACGATGGCATCTTCGCCGCTTCCTTTGAGCCAGATCGCGTCCGCGAGATTCGGGGCGCCCATCTCAAGTTTGCCCTTGGCATCTTCCCCGTGACATGCAGCACAATTATCGAGGAAGATCTGCTTGCCAGCCTCCGCGCCGGACGCGTCGGAAGGCGTGTTCGTCAGGCTCCATACATAGGCCGCAACCTGCTTGGTCTGTACGGGATCCAGCATGTCACGGAATGCCGGCATTTCGGACACATGGCTGTCGGCGTCCGCTTCGTAGCGCACGCCATGGGCGATGGTTGCCTGAATTGAATCGAGGTCTCCGCCCCAGAGCCAGTCGTCGTCGTTGAGGTTGGGGAATCCCGGTCCCCCGCTTGCGCCGGATCCATGGCAGGGAGCACAGTTGACCTTGAATGCCGAAGCGCCGCCCGCGATCGCGAATTCGCGAAGCGAAGGATCGGAATCGATCTCCTGGACAGTCTTTGCCGCGATCACGTCGTGGAACTTCGTCTGCGCGACCTTTGCCTGATTGAGATCCTGCTGAAGCTCCGCGCGGCTGGAAAATCCCAGATAGCCTTTCGTCGCCGAGGTGATCATCGGAATGGCAGGATAGGCGACAGCGTATGCGACCGCCCACAGGATCGTGACATAGAATGTCCACACCCACCATCTCGGCATCGGATTGTTGAGTTCACGGATGCCGTCCCATTCGTGTCCGGTCGTTTCGACGCCACTGATTTCATCAATATGTTTTTCCGACATCTCAATCGTCCTTTAGGGGAATGCTGGCGGCATCCTTCGCAGTCCGGCCGCTGCCAGGACGAAGGGTGAAGATCACGGCCCCAACGAAGAAGGCTGCCATCGCCAGGAGGCCCCAACTGTCGGCGAAGTGCCGCATAGCGGTATAGGTTTCCATCAGTTCACCTCATCGATAACCGGTGGCGTCGTCGTAGGTCGAGAAGTCGACGAGCGTGCCAAGCATCTGCAGATAAGCCACAAGGGCGTCCATTTCGGTCAGCTTCGACGGATCGCCGTCGAAGTCGCCAACCTTCGCCTTCGGATATCTTTCGAGGAGTGCTGTGGTATCGCCGTTCGGGTCGGCCTGGACCTTCATGTCGGCTTCGGCGTTGGCAAGCATGTCCTGCGTGTAGGGTACGCCGACATCCTCGTTTGCCTTGAGGTCCATGCCGACGTCCTTCACCGTGATCTCCTGCTCCTTCAGGAAGGAGTAGCTCGGCATGATCGATTCCGGCACGACCGCTCGCGGATTTGCGAGGTGCTGGACGTGCCATTCGTTCGAATAGCGGCCGCCAACGCGGGCAAGGTCCGGACCAGTGCGCTTCGAGCCCCACTGGAACGGGTGGTCGTACATGGATTCCGCAGCGAGCGAATAGTGGCCATATCGTTCGACTTCGTCGCGGAATGGCCGGATCATCTGGCTGTGGCAAAGGTAGCAGCCTTCGCGGATGTAGATGTTGCGACCCGCAAGCTCGAGCGGTGTGTAGGGGCGCATCCCTTCAACCTTCTCGATCGTGTTCTGCAGGTAAAACAGTGGCGCGATCTCGACGATCCCGCCGATGCTGACCACGAGGAGCGAGCCGACAAGAAGAAGCGTCGCGTTCTTCTCGAGGATCTGATGTTTGTCCAGTATCGATGCCATGTTTCACCTCACTCGGCAGGCTGTGCCTGGGGCACGTAGGCGGTGGGAATTGCTGCTTCGTTTCGCAGGTGGCCGCGGATGGTCATGTAGATGTTCCAGGCCATCACCAGACCGCCAGCCAGATAGAGAGCACCTCCGGCGACACGCAGGACATAGTAGGGGAACATCGCTGCGACGGTTTCGGCGAACGAATAGACCAGGAAGCCCTGCGAATTGTACTCACGCCACATCAGACCCTGCTGGATGCCGGCGACCCAAAGGACGGCCGCGTAAACGACAATGCCAAGCGTCGCGAGCCAGAAGTGCCAGTTGACCATGCGCAGGCTGTAAAGCCGCTCGCGGCCCCAGAGCTTTGGCGTCAGATAGTAGACCGCGCCGAAGGTGATCATCCCAACCCATCCAAGCGCGCCCGAATGGACGTGACCGATGGTCCATTCCGTGTAGTGGCTGAGCGAATTGACTGTCTTCACCGACATCATCGGACCCTCGAAGGTCGACATGCCATAGAAGGCGATCGCAACGATCATCATGCGGATGATGGGATCTGTCCGGATCTTGTCCCAAGCGCCCGACAGGGTCATGAGGCCGTTGATCATGCCACCCCAGGAAGGCATCCAGAGCATGACCGAAAACACCATGCCGAGGGTCTGTGCCCAGTCGGGAAGTGCAGTGTAGTGCAGGTGATGCGGTCCAGCCCAGATGTACATGAAGATCAGGGCCCAGAAGTGGATGATCGACAAGCGATACGAATAGATCGGACGGTTTGCCTGCTTTGGAACAAAGTAATACATCATCCCGAGGAAGCCGGCGGTAAGGAAGAAGCCCACAGCGTTGTGTCCGTACCACCACTGGGTCAGTGCGTCCTGCACGCCTGAGAACGCGGAATAGCTCTTCGAACCGAGGAACGACGCCGGAACAGCGAGGTTGTTCACGACGTGGAGCATCGCGATCGTCACGATAAAGCCGAGATAGAACCAGTTCGCCACATAGATATGTGGTTCCTTGCGCCTCAGGATCGTCCCCAGGTAAACCACGAGATACGCCACCCAGACGATCGTCAGCCAGATGTCCACATACCATTCCGGTTCTGCGTATTCGCGTGCCTGGGTAATGCCCAGGACGTATCCGGTCGCGGCCATGACGATGAAGAGCTGGTAGCCCCAGAAGACGAACCAGGGCAGGCTTCCTCCGAAGAGCCGCGCCTGACAGGTTCGCTGAACAACATAGAACGACGTCATGATGAGGGCGTTACCGCCGAACGCGAAAATGACCGCCGAGGTGTGTACAGGACGAAGCCGCCCGAAGTTCAGATACGGCGCGATGTTCAGATCCGGGAACGCCAATTGCGCGGCGACAACGACGCCGACAAGAAAACCGACCACTCCCCAGAAGACAGTGGCGATCAGCCCATACCGGATGACCTCGTCGAAATAGCCCGAGGTGTCCGGCTTCGCAATTCGTGCCGCAGGAGAGAAGTCGATCCTCCTGATCAGGAGCACGGTGCCCGCCAATAAGCAGAAGGACAGGATGCTCATATGGACAGCAAAAAGGTGGTCATGCGCGAATGCAGCGGCCAGCAGTGCCAGAAATGCTGCAACCGCGACCGCCATCGTTTCCGTAGAGTAGTTCATGGTGTCGTCCCCAGTGCGCAGACGACCGCTCCGCGACCGCCTTTCTCGTACTTTCGGGAACGACTGTCATGGCGGGGACCCATGCTCCTTGATCTATGTCAACGAAGCGCGACTTTGCTGCCGGCCAGGCGCTGCTGTTACAGACTGTTACAAAGTCGCACCAACTCTCACAGTCCGATCATTTCCGTGTGACAGGACCAGCGTCTTATGCCCTCACATCAAGGAGGGGCACCAACATGCTGATGCAGGGCAACACCGCTTTCGAAAACGTAGAGGCCACAAGCAAGCTGGGCTGTGACCAGCCGCTGGCATCGGTATTTCAGATGTCGGCCACCGAGACGGTCGAGGCTGGCGAGGCGATCTGCTGGGAGGGAGATGCCGCCAAGCACCTCTTCCAGATTGTGGAAGGCGTGGTCCGGCTCCACCGCATTATTGGTGAAGGCCGCCGGGTCATTACAGCATTCCAGTTCGCTGGCGACGTGGTCGGCGCTTTCCTGCAAGGCGACCTCTTGTTCACCGCCGAGGCTGTTACAGACTGCAAGATCCGTCGGGTTTCGCGCAAAACCTTCCACGATGAGGTTTCGCGCTCGGACGCCTTGAGACCAGCCTACATCAACCTGCTCTGCAAGGAGACGGCTGCCGCCCACGACCAGATGGTGCTTCTCTCCAAGAAGAACGCCGAGGAACGCCTTTGCAGCTTCATCTTGAAGCTGGCGTTACGCAGCTCGTCGCAACTGAAGAAGGGTCTCCTACGCCTCCCCATGAACCGGCAGGACATCGCCGACTATCTCGGCCTCACGATCGAAACCGTCTCGCGGACCATCTCGAAGCTCGCCGCCAAGAATATCGTCATCCCGGAAGGCAGGCATGACCTCAGGATCGTCAGTCAATCCCGCCTCGTCCAGCTGTCCGGCAATTCTGATGATTTTTCGGAAAAGACCTGTCATAGGGGTAGCGTTCATTGATGTCTTGAAAGAGCCGACATGCCCCATCGTTTGATAGCGCCGCGCACCGCATCGCCCCACGAGCTGGATGCGCTCGTGCACGTGCTGGACGGGGCCGACATCATCGTACATCGCCTTGAAGGTACGATCACCCACTGGTCGATCGGTTGCGAAAGCATGTACGGATGGGCGCGGGAGGAAGCCGTCGGAGAAAGTGTCGACGAACTGCTCGACACCCGGTTCCCTGAACCCGTGGAAGATATAAGGACGCATCTGAAGTCGCGCGGTTTCTGGCAAGGCGAGGTCGTTCACCGCCACAAGAGCGGCTATTACATCAACGTCGCGACCCGCTGCGTCCTGGTCAACCTTCCCGACGGCGATCCGGCGGTCATCCAGGCCAATAGTGACGTGAGCGCGCTGCGCAAGGCCGAAGAAGTCGTGCGATCGCGAGAGGCCCACCTGACTTCGATCCTGGATACCGTTCCCGATGCAATGATCGTCATCGACCAGAAGGGTATCGTTCTTTCATTCAGCAAGGCCGCTGAAACGCTGTTCGGAATGGCCGCGGAGGATATCTGCGGTCGCAATGTCAGCAATCTCATGCCAAACCCCTACCGTGACGCACATGACGGATACATCGACCGGTATCTCCACACCGGCGAAAAGCGCATCATTGGTTATGGACGGGTCGTCACCGGCCGGCGCGCTGACGGCTCGCAGTTTCCCATGGAGCTTCATGTCGGGGAAGCGACCGCCGATGGCGAGCGCATCTTCACGGGTTTCGTGCGCGATCTGACCAGCCGCTTCAAGATCGAGGAAGATCTACGCCAAGCGCAGAAGATGGAAGCCGTTGGCCAGTTGACCGGAGGTCTCGCACACGACTTCAACAACCTTCTGACTGTCATCAGTGGAAATCTGGAAATGATCGAGGACAAGCTGCCGCCCGGGCCGCTGCGCGACATTCTGCGCGAGGCGCAGGATGCGGCGGCCGACGGCGCCAAGCTGACCGGGCAGTTGCTGGCGTTTGGCAGACGCCAGCCCCTCAGCCCCAAACAGGCAGACCTCGGCCAACTCGTCACCGGCTTCTCTGATCTCCTTCGCAGAACGTTGGGCGAAAACATCAGGCTGTCCACGATTCTCTCCGGGTCCGACTTCAATGTGCTGGTCGACAGCTCCCAGCTTCAGAACGCCATCCTCAACATCGCCCTCAATGCGCGGGACGCAATGCCCAAGGGCGGAAGCCTGACAACGGAAATCACGCGCGCTCACCTCGATGCCGACTATGCGAAGATGTATCCGGAGGTGCGAAGCGGCAATTTCGTGCTCATCGCGATGACCGACACGGGTGACGGCATGACGGAGGACGTGAAGAAACGGGCCATCGAACCGTTCTTCACCACCAAGGAGGTGGGCTCGGGAACAGGCCTTGGACTGAGCATGGTCTACGGCTTCGTCAAACAGTCCGGCGGGCATCTTCAGATTTACAGCGAGGTCGGACGGGGCACCACGATCCGGATCTACCTGCCCGCAATCAGCGGCGCCAGGCCGGACGCCGGAAGCCAGGATCGGGGCGCGGTCGAAAGCGCCCTCCCCCGCGGCACCGAGCGGATCCTGGTCGTCGAAGACGATTCGCGGGTGAGACGGGTGGCGTTGGCGAGGCTTGCCGACATGGGGTACCAGGTGCTCGAAGCCGAGAACGGACGCCGCGCGCTTGAACTGCTCTATGAGAACGATGACGTCGCGCTGCTGTTCACGGACATCGTCATGCCAGGCGGGATGACCGGAGACGAGCTCGCCAGAGAGGTTCGCGACCTCAGGCACGACATCGCCATTCTGCTCACATCCGGCTACTCGGAGCCGGCATTGGCGACGAACGAAGTCATTCCCGGCGTTGAGTGGCTGCGCAAACCGTACACGGCCCGCGATCTCGCCTTCAAGGTTCGAGACATGCTGGATAAGGCTCAGCAGCAGAGCCTATCGTAAGCGGTATTCGCACTATTAGCCGAATCTGTCGTCTGGCCTCGAGAGGGCTGGAAGACTGGCCTTCCTCACGCGTCAAGCCGACGGGCTGACGAGTGATGTGGCCTCAATGAATTGCCCCGATATCGTGATCTCGAACGAAGTGAACGTGGCCAGGGCGGTCGTCGAGCACGAGACCCGCCCTTCCCGTCTCTTCGTCTCATCACCGGTCGACTGAACGGTTCATCATCGGTGCGGATATATGCAACCGATGTTGCCCAAATTTGACGAGCGTCAAAGAAGACAGCAACCGCATGTCCTAGAACCGTTCCCGAGGCCAACGTTTCGGCCCCGTAGAATAGGAGATATGCAATGCGTTTGAAATTCGGCCTGATCGCTGCAACGGTAGCCCTTGTCGCCTCTGCAGCACCGCTCATGGCAGCAGACCATCAGGTGCAAATGCTCAACAAGGGCACCGAAGGCGCAATGGTGTTCGAACCTGGCTTCGTCAAGATCGCTCCCGGCGACACCGTCACTTTCGTGCCCACGGACAAGAGCCACAATGTCGAAACGTTCAAGGGTCTCATCCCCGATGGTGCGGCTGAGTTCAAATCCAAGCCAAGCGAACAGTTTCAGACCAAGTTCGACGTTCCGGGCGCTTACGTTATCAAGTGCACGCCGCATGCCGGCATGGGCATGGTGGCACTGATCCAGGTCGGCGACAAGCCGGCAAACCTGGACGCGATCAAGGCCGCGAAGGTACCGAACATGGTACGCAAGCGTCTCGATGCCGACCTCGCTCAAGTTACCCAATAACCCCCAACCTGCTGGGGCTGGCGCACTGCGCCAGTCCGCGCAGGGAGACCACTTTCATGATCAGACAGGTAGCAGCAACCCTCCTACTGAGCGTCTTCGCGGTGGGCGCCGCACACGCACATGCAACGCTTGAGCAGGCTCAAGGCATCTCTGGCAAAGCCTACAAGGCAGTGGTCCGGATTGGCCACGGTTGCGAGGGAAAGCCCACCCTCAAGGTTCGCGTAAAAATCCCCGAGGGGTTGTTGTCAGCCAAGCCGATGCCGAAGGCGGGCTGGACCGTCAAGAAGATAAAGGGAAGCTACGAAAAGAGCTATGATCTGTACGGCAAGCCGGTGAAGGAAGGTCTCACCGAGATCATCTGGAGCGGTGGAAATCTCGCCGACGACGAATATGACGAGTTCGTGTTCCGCGGGACGGTGGCTACGGAACTGCCGCTCGGCACACGGGTCTACGTCCCGATCGTGCAGGAATGCACCGACGGAGCGTCCGAACGCTGGATCGAGGTTCCCGCGGCGGGGAAGTCGTCCGACGACTACGAGAAGCCGGCTCCCTATTTCGACGTTGTGGAACAGCCGCGTTCCTGATCCAAGGTGATCGCCCATGTGGCTTAGAAAACGCAACTGGGCGACACGTCTATCATTCATAAAAGCGGCTTGCGCGCTGCTTGTGGCAGGCATGGGCTTTCTTGCGCCTTCGGGCGCACATGCCCATGCCGTCTTGTTGAATGCCTCACCTGCCAATGACGCTGTCGTGGAAGCAGCGCCAGCCAATGTCCAGCTTCGGTTCAGCGAACCGGTCAGCGTTGTCCGGGCAAGCATCAGGATCGGCGAAGGAAACTCGATCGACCTTCCCGCAACATCAGGCTCCGAAGTCGACCTGGCGATCCCGCGGTTGATCTCGCGCGGCACCGCCATTGTCAGTTATCGCGTGGTTTCCGAGGATGGACATCCGGTCGGGGGCTCGATCGTATTTCACGTCGGGGCACCATCTGCCATTTCCGCACCGGCTGTTGCGGACACCTCCGTGTTGCTACAGGGTGCGATATGGTCGATACACACAGTCTCGATTCTATACCTCGCCGTCCTGATCGGCGGAACGCTCTTCACTCGGTGGCTCTATCCGGCGAAGTCGCGCACAAGGCGACCTGATCTTGTCATCGTTCTGGGCGTCCTTCTCTTCTCGTCGGGTGTCTATCTGCAGGGGTTGGACGAACTGGGCCTCGGCCTGGCGTTCGCCGGCCCGGAGCCTTTGCTTGTCGCCTCAAGGAGTGGCGCTGCGATCGCCGCAGGCATGGCGTCAGTCGCGGTTCTTCTTGCTTCGATACCCATCTGTCGAGCCAGCCCTGCCTACCTTCCGCTTGCGGTTCTTGCGATGGGTGCGGCCTCCGCGTCCTTCGGCTTCACAGGTCATTGCAACGTCGTAGCTATGCCCTGGCTCGCCCGGGCATGCATTGTTCTTCATGGCGCGACGCTCCTCTTCTGGATTGGTAGCCTGCCTCCCCTTTGGCGGTTAAGTCGAACGGGGCCTCCGGATCCGCTTGCGGGTTTCTCGCGTGTCATTCCACTGCCGTTCTTCGTGCTGTTGATGGCAGGCGCGGCGCTCGCGTGGCTTGAGCTGCCTGGTCTCCAGACCATTCCGCTGTCGCTTTACGGCCGGCTGCTCGTGTTGAAGGTGGGCCTGGTTGGAATTCTCTGCGCTCTCGCAATATACAATCGATTCTGGCTGACGAGGCCGGCTGCTGCGGGAGATCAGACAGCTCGCCGAAAGCTCCGCCGATCAATCGCCGCTGAAGTTGCGCTTGCTGTTGCAATCGTAGCCACGGCATCACTCTGGCGCTTCGCCGGGCCGGATCAACTGCAATATGCCGCAAGGCCGCAGGCTTTCTCCATTCATCTTCATTCCGGTGAAGTCATGGCTCAGCTGAAACTTGTGCCCGACCTGGCCGCCGGCACGGCGAAGGCGGAGGTTGACTTCCTGACCCCGGACTTCGATCCGATCGATCCGCAGGGCGCAACGCTGCGTGCGTGGAATCCAGACGCCGGCGTGGAGCCGATCAAGTATGACCTCAAAAAATCGTCCAAAGGTGGATGGGAGGCAAGCGGCCTGCCAACATTCGATCCGACCGGTTGGAGGGTCGACATCGAAGTGCTGATCGACGACTTCACCATGAAGCACCTTGAAGGCGAGCTGCGGCCGTAGCCGGGCCGTCACTGCAAATTCGAACTAGCGGATCATCCGGATCTCGGGCGGCATGGTTGGAGGATTGGCGGGGCAAACCTTGCCCGACATCTGTCGGCCCGCAAAGGACTTTTAAACCGCCTGTTCGTCGCAGTAACGTCGCTGGCTACATGCTCTGACAAAGTGTCGGTCAGACGTTGACTGCCTAATGTCGGGCGCGAGATTGAACTGGCCTGCAGTCGGATTTGCGCTTCCTGCGGTGAGCCGCTGCCGGGCCTGAGCACGACGAGGCACTGGTGCAAAGCGAGAATACGACGCTCGCTCGATGTTCGTTCGTCAGACGGGAAACCGACAGCTTCCCTGCCGTATCGGTATCCCCGTCGCCCGCAACGGGTTATCAACAGAGGACATCTTCCATGAAACTGAAACTTATCGCCGCCATTGCTATCGCATCCGCAACGCCTGCCCTGGCGCTCGCCAGCCCGAGCTGCACCGGTGAACCAAAGTCCAAATGGATGTCCGAAGTAGCCATGAAGGCGAAGATCGACGCCATGGGCTACAAGGTCAAGACGTTCGAGGTCACGGGCAACTGCTACGAAATCTACGGCAAGGACAAGGATGGAGATCGGGCCGAGGTCTATTTCAATCCCGTTTCCGGTGCCATTGTCCAGAAGGGGGACTGAGATGACGATGGTCTCATCGCGGAAGGAGGGCCCAGCGCCCTCCAACACTGCCCAGCGCATGATCAAAGTGTGGGATCCTGTTGTCCGGTTGTTTCACTGGACGGTGGTTGTGGCATGCACGCTCAATCTCTTCGTGCTTGAGGAGGGAAAGTACTGGCACCGCGTCACAGGATACGTCGTTGCCACCGCAATCCTCGTCCGCATCATCTGGGGATTCATTGGCACGAAGCACTCCCGTTTCGTTGATTTCTTGCCGACGCCTTCGAAGGTGATGGGGCACATCCTGGACATCCTCGATCGGAACGAAAAGCGCTACGTTGGCCATAATCCGTTAGCTTCAGTGATGATGCTTTGCCTGATGGCATTGCTGGCCGCAACGACGCTGACGGGCTGGATGACGACGCTCGACGCCTTCTGGGGAGAAAAGTGGCTGGAGGAATTGCACGGCGCAATCGCCAACAGCATCATGGTTCTAGCGTTCGTCCACGCCGGCGCCGCCGTCATCGAAAGCTGGAGGCACAGGGAAAATCTTGTCTGGTCCATGGTTACTGGTCGGAAGAAGGCATGAGAATTCTGCTCATCGAGGACAGCTTACGGCTTCGAGAACTGCTTTGCGAAGCCATCAGAAGCGTCGGTTGGAAAATCGACGCCTTCGCGACCGCGCAGGAGGGACGGCTCGCTGTTGAGGGAGCGGACTACGATCTTCTGCTTCTTGATCTCGGCCTGCCTGACGAGGACGGAATTGATGTCTTGAGATCACTGAGAGGTGCAAAGATTCAGACGCCCGTTCTCGTGCTGACGGCCCGCGGCGCGATCGATGAGCGTATCGTTGGCCTGGATGCAGGCGCGGATGACTATCTTGCGAAGCCTTTCCACAATGGCGAACTGATCGCGCGCATTCGTGCTCTCATGCGGCGCGCGCCAGTCACCTCGATGCCGACATTGGAATTTGCGAACATCCAACTTGATATCGCTTCACGACGAGTGACCTGCGCCGGCGCCGAGATTGCACTCGCACCGTCGGAGAAGGACCTGCTCGAACTCCTNATGCGCAATGGCGGCAAGGTGATCTCCAAGGTTAAGATGGAGCATGCGTTTTCAGAATTCGGCGACGAAAGAAGCAGCAATGCGGTCGAGCTCGCGATTTCGAGG
>NZ_AZNV01000061.1:0-25880 GCF_000510625.1 Rhizobium sp. IBUN | reverse complement strand
AACCCGCCCAGCGACTGACGATCGTTCTTTACCCGGCCGGAGCGCAGCGTCTTGCCAGCCGAATCCTGCACCACGAGGTGGCTATAGGATTTGTGGTAGTCGACGCCGATATGGTAATCATAGGAGGCAGTCATGCTTCCAACTCCCCTGTTGAGATTTTCCGAACCCCAACAGGATAAGCCGAAAGGCTGGAAGCGTGACTGTCCCTCGATCATCACCTGCATCTCAGTGATCCGTTCTCTCCAGAGGCGACCTCTTTCATGTCACCTCCGTTCTTCGGAGACAGCTGCTCGTTTTGTTGCCGCCAGGGTTTGGGATCGACAGGCTGGCGGGCAGCGAAGCCAGAGATGGGCGAGCGGTGCTGAATAGCACGCACTGTGTACGTCTGCTGGACGTCCGCCGACGCAATAACATCGGGAGGCGTGGATGCGCAGCCGCCAACCAAAAGGGGCAGCCCCACCACAAATATGGAAGGTTTCATTTTGAAAAATCCGAATAGTAGATTCTTATCGGCAGGCGCGGTTCCACCACGGCATGCCTTCGGACCCGCAGAGGCGGGTAGATCACTATTCAGATATTAGGCGGTCGATGCAGAGGCGGCAGCTCGCCAACCAGGCTTTGATCGTTGACGAACTGCCGGATCGAAGACACGACGGGTCCGCCGACGTCGTGAGCTTCACAAACAATGCCAAAGCCGGCGCAGAAATCCTTGCAGCACTGCTGTTTGGAGAACTGGTCGTCATCGCCCGTCGGTGATCCGTGATCATGTTGGTGGGCGATATCTTGGACCGCCTCATGGTCGCTGGTCACACCATGATCGTGGTCAGTTGCGGCGCGATGGTCGTGCCCGCTAGCGGCACTCGAGGGCGATAATTCGGGGAAGGCCGACCCATGCATTGCGGCGTTCGCGTTGGGCAAAGTGTATCCCGCCAGCGATACGATGATCACCAGCCGCACGAAAACGAGCAGTTTGCTCAGTGCGAGTCGATACATTTTGCCCATTCCCAAGAGCTACAACCAAAGCAGCCCCACTTCAATCGCCGACGAACCTTCCAGAGATTCGCGACCATTGTGAGGCAGTTCAGATGGCCGTCTACGGCTTGCCATCGTTGGAAGGTCAACATCTATTTTGCAGAGCCGCCCGCGATTAGGCGATGGCTTTGAGGGAGGCCACCGGCTGCAAACCACCCCTCCGCTGTGGCCTCCCAATATCCTCCCAGGAGAAGAAGGATAGGAAGAGACTAGGCTCGGAGGTGGCGCCGGCAATGGGACTTAGGTCCTAACTCGCAGAGCCTATCACTTGCCGGTCCACGTCACAGGCTCGTCTTTGCGGGGAAGGATCATCCGGTCGATTGTGGCGTCCCGCCTGATCAGTGTGTGCCAGGCGGCCGCCGCGAAGTGGATCGCGACCATTATCAGGATCACCTTCGATCCTATGACGTGAAGCGGTGCGACTGAGAAGGTCAGATAGCTGGCGACGAAACCAAGTGCGGCTTGGCCGATTATCGCGGCATAGAACGCAAAGTGGAGAGCCTTTGCGAGTAGGTCCGCACCCGTCTGCGGTATTGCTGGTGGTGGCGACCGCATAATCCTCAGGAGTAGCCGCAGGACCATCAACCCGCCGATGGCAATCCCTGCATAGTTGTGGACCAGGTGCTGCAGCACGTCGGCTGCCGACGGCTGCACGCCCATGTGCACGGCATGATGGGTCCGCTCAATACTACCTCCAGTCAGGTACTGTACCGGCAGCAGTCCCGCGATCACCCAGTGCAAGGCGATCTGATAACCCTTGTAGCCTTTGCGCATTCGATCCTCCAATTGCCGTGGAGGATGCCGTGTCTCCGTAAAAATTGGGTATCCACCTCGCGCTCCTTGGTTGCTTTCCAAGCTTCCCAGCCCATACCGCCATCAGGAACAAAATTCTGCTTTCGCCAATTGGAAGCGAAAGGGAAATTCACAATGAGCCGTATTCGTAGCAAAATCGCCCATGTCATAATGGCCCTGGCGTTGAGCTTGACGGTGATCGCGGCGATGGCCACGTCGGTGAACGCTAGTTCGCTGGGCGGGCAGTGCGTGCATGCCTACTCAGGCTCACATGATGAAAAGCCGGATACGATACATGTAGGCGCGTGCTGCACTGACATGCATTGCTGTCCGCTTAGGCCGAGCGTCGTGCTCTCCGGTGCGTCGCTGCGGTTGGGAGACATCGTTTTCCCGGGACACGCGGCAGCAAGCCCGCTCCTGTTGATCAGGCCAATCGATCCGCCGCCGAAAGGCGTCGCGGTCTGACGTTTCGATCAACCCAATCGCTGGAGAATTCCCATGAAAACGAAATACCTCTTTACGGCTTTCGCCGCCTCTTGCCTGTCACTGGCAGCGCTGCCTGCTATCGCCCAGGAAATGACCTATCCTGAAAAATGCAAGGGGATGACATGGCAAAAATGGGCATGTCGTCAGGCGGCGGGATGAAGATGGACATGTCCTTGGGCGGTGACATGAAGATGGACATGCCCATGGATCAGATGGACGACTACCAGAAGGCCGTGATGGACGGCATGAAGTCGATGCACGACGACATGATGACGGGGATGCTGCAGAAAGACCCCGATGTGGCTTTCGTCTGCGGGATGATCGCCCACCACATGGGGGCGATCAAGATGTCCGAGGCCGAGCTGAAGTACGGTGATAACAAGGCGGCGAAGGACATGGCGAAGAAGGTCATCGCTGCGCAAAAGAAGGAGATCGCCTACATGACCAAGTGGGTCGAGAAGTAAGCCAAGTAGGAGCCACCCCGTCATGCACCACCAATCGGAACAAATGAAGCGTTGCATCGAAACCTGCCTGGATTGCTACCAGGAGTGCCTTTCGATGGCGATGACCCACTGTTTGGAAATGGGTGGCGAACACACGAAGCCCGACCATTCCGTCTGATGATGGCATGCGCGGAAATGTGCCGTACATCGGCGCATTTCATGTTGCTCGGCACACCGCATCATAAGCACACCTGCCGTGAGTGCGCGGAAATTTGCCGGGAATGCGCCGCCGACTGTGAGCGCATAGGCGACATGGAAAGCTGCATTTGATGCCTGCCGCCGCTGCGCGGAAAGCTGTGAAAAGATGGCCGCCTGAGGCCGTCGGGAGGGCCGGGTGACTGACCTTCCATTCAGGTTCTTTTCGGAGGCTGGGGGAAGTGATTACCCGCCTCTGCGGTCATTTTTGATACGCACCACCTGGCGTACGCCTTTGCCGGAACGCCGCCCAGCCAGCTGCCCGCCGGGCTGCGGGAATACGAGTATTGGATTTTCACGGTCACCCGGCAGCCTTCCGAGATCGGCCTGATGACAAAGTCCATATGGTACGAGTCGATGACCAGCAGTTTTGGACTGCCGAGCGTTTGCCACGACTTCCGCCACGGCGGTTGCCGCTCGGTGACGATCTCCTCGACGAATAGCTCCATGCCGAGAACCTTGCCGCGCATCCTTACGATGGAGCCGACAGCTTGTCCTTTCCCAGGATCGACGTCGTATTGCATGGTGGCCCCCAGCATCATCAGCGAGGGCTTCTGCATGTGGGCTCCGACCACGGCCGGATCATCGAGGAACGCGAAGACCTGCCGCGGCGGAGCCAGCAGGTCGATGGTGCTTGTCGCGGACGCCTCGTAAGTCATCACGCGCCGTCCTTGTGGTCGTGACCTCCATGACCACCGTGTCCATGGAAGAGGTGCATCAGGGGACATGCCAAAAGAAGGAGGTATGGGGCGACGCCAAGGGCGTGCGCCCAATGCTCCCGTAGCATGAAGAACACGGCGATGATGCCAAGTGATGCCGCCATCAAAATCCAGGTGCGCGAATTCATAGTCCGATACTCCTAAGTCTGAGGGAATTGCCGACGACGCTCACGGACGACAAGGCCATGGCGGCTGCGGCGATGACGGGGGAGAGCAGTATTCCGAAGACGGGGTAGAGAGCGCCCGCCGCTATCGGCACGCCAGCGGCATTGTAGATGAAGGCGAAGAACAGGTTCTGCCGGATGTTGCGCATCGTCGCCCGGCTAAGCTGCCTTGCCCTGACGATGCCTTGTAGATCGCCTTTGAGCAGGGTGACGCCCGCACTTTCGATGGCGACGTCCGTTCCGGTCCCCATGGCAATTCCGACGTCGGCCGCCGCAAGTGCAGGTGCATCATTGACACCGTCACCAGCCATGGCAACGATGCGGCCCTCGCTCCTCAATCGCGAGACGATCTTGCTCTTGTCTTCCGGAAGGACTTCCGCCTCCACCGAGGTGATGCCGAGCTTGCGGGCTACCGCAGCTGCCGTCGTCTTGTTGTCACCGGTCAGCATGACAACTTCGACACCTTCGTCCATCAGCGCTGCGACCGCTTGCGGGGTTGTTGCTTTGATCGGATCGGCGATGGCGAAGAGACCGGCCAGCGAGCCATCGATTGCCAGGAAGATGACGGTTGCGCCTTCGTCTCGGAGTTCCTCCGCTTGAGCGGTCATCGGCAGGACGTCGACCTTTGCATCGGCCATGATCCTGTGGCTTCCCAAGATGAGCTTCTTCCCGGAAACATTCCCCGTCACGCCTTTGCCGACCGGACTGTCGAAGTCTTGCGCGTCTTGGAGAGGGAGATTCTGCTCTTTAGCAGCGACGACGATGGCATGGGCAAGCGGATGCTCGCTCGACCGCTCCAGGCTAGCGGCCAACTGCAGGACATCATCCGCCGACATGCCGTTGCGAGGACTGATGGCGGTCACTTTTGGACGCCCCTCGGTGAGCGTTCCGGTCTTGTCGACCACCAGGGTGTTGATCTTTTCGATCCGCTCAAGTGCCTCGGCGTTCTTGATGAGAACCCCGAACCTTGCGCCGCGACCGACGCCGACCATGATCGACATCGGTGTCGCCAGCCCCAGGGCGCATGGGCACGCTATGATCAGGACAGCGACGGCGGCGACCAACCCATGGGCAAATCGCGGCTCCGGACCTATCAGCAGCCATGCGACGAATGCGATGACCGCGATGACGATAACAACCGGCACGAACCAGCCCGACACCTGGTCGGCCAGGCGCTGGATCGGAGCACGAGAGCGCTGTGCCTCGGCTACCATCCGCACGATCTGGGAAAGCATCGTGTCACGGCCGACCTTTCCGGCCTCCATGACGAACCCGCCGGTCTGATTCATGGTGCCGCCGATCAGCTTTGAGCCGGTTTCCTTGGTGACAGGCATGGATTCGCCTGTGATCATCGACTCGTCGACCGAGCTTCTGCCTTCGAGAAGGATACCATCGACCGGTACCTTCTCGCCGGGGCGAACGCGCAACCGATCCCCGACGGCGACCACATCCAGGCCGACATCTTCGTCGGAGCCATCCGCTTTCATCCGTCGCGCCATCTTCGGAGCGAGATCAAGCAGGGCCCGGATCGCGCCGCCCGTTTGCTCGCGGGCCCGAAGCTCAAGAACCTGCCCCAACAACACGAGGACTGTGATGACCGCTGCCGCCTCGAAATAGACCGCCACCGCGCCTTCGTTCGAGCGAACGGTTTCGGGGAAGATTTCCGGGAACACGGTTGCGACGGCACTGAAAATCCAGGCAACGCCGGTCCCCATCGCGATCAGGGTAAACATGTTGAGGTGACGGCTGACCAGGGACTGCCATCCCCGTTGAAAGAACGGCCAGCCAGCCCAGAGCACGACAGGGGTGGCGAGAACCATCTGCACCCAGTTCGACGTCTGAGCGCCGAGAAGCATGTGCAAGTTCGTGAGGTGGCCGCCCATCTCCAGCGCCAGGACTGGCAGAGAAAGCACCAAGCCAATCCAGAACCGACGTTGCATGTCGATCAGCTCGGCGCTGGGGCCGGTATCCGCCGTCACCAATTCCGGTTCGAGGGTCATGCCGCAAATCGGGCAGTTCCCCGGGCCAGGCTGCCGTATCTGGGGATGCATGGGACAGGTATAGATGACCGGTTCGTCGGTTATAGTAGGCGGCGGCAGAGCCGCCATATGTTCATGGTCGTGATGATGTACCATTGTCACGAGACACTCCGTGTTTTCCGTTGCCAGCTTGCGCGGCCAAGCATGGCCACGCCCGTTCGATCAAGCAGCGGTACGGGGTGGTCCCAGCGACGGCGGGAAGATGACACCGGTCAGGTGGTCGACCGGTTCCCGGTAGGCGACGTCAATGAAACTAGGAACATGACGGACTTCTTGCGCAACGGCCTCTGCGACAAACACCAGACACTGCAAGGCGCAGCATTGGCCAGGGACAGCGTGCGGTTTTGAACCGTCGCAATCCTCGTGAGAACTCTGGTTGGCCGAAACGTGCGTGTGGGAAGAAACGGAGAGGTCGGCTGTGAAGCCGGGCATCACAGGGGAAAGGAAGAGCATGACTGCGATGAAAACCGCGACCATAACTTTCCGTCCTTGAACCTCGTCGCTAAATCGACCTGGGCTGAATCTTGCCAATGTCTGTAGATAGCTGAAACGCAAAGTAAGACATTGATCTTGATCAAATTCAAGTCGATGCCCGGCCTTGCCCGGTTCGTGCATCAATCCTGTTAGCGAAGGGACGCCATGAGGTCCGGTATTCTCGGTTCATTGATTTTTGTGGCTGTCGCGTCTGCTGCCGTTTGTGCGGATGACATCGTGACCGTCCGGCAGGCGGATATGAAGGCAATCGCCGCTGCCACCAAGTCTATCGCGGGGATGTTCAAGGTGCCGTCAACCTATTCTTCGCCCGAGTTCAAATGGGCAGCCGAGCTTATTCGGGACAAGGCGGGTCAGACACTGATCGACCATTTCGCGTCGGAAGCTGCATCTCCGGCTTCGAAGGCAAAGCCAAATATCATTGAGGAACATGACCGTTTCGACCGCCTGGCAAATGACCTCAAGTCCTATGCGGCGGCGCTCGCTGTGGCCGCCGAGAAGAACCCGGCGGCTATGACCGACAGCATGCGAATGAAGCCCGGTGAGCCGATGGGCGGCGGGCCGCTCGGCACCCATGTCCAGAGCGAGGCCGAGCTTTCGTCCATTCCGGCCGAGCACGCCTTCCACCTGATGCTGCAGACGTGCACGACCTGTCACGTCAGGTTCCGAATGGAATAACGATCACCGTCGCACCGGCTGCTCGGGCCTGATACCGTTTACGCCGAATGGAGCGTTCATGGCTGGAACGTCATCCCCATCACTCGCGTTCGCGAACTCCTCGATAATCGGGCAGTCCGGACGTTCATCACCGTGGCAGTGGTTGGAGAGATGTTTCAGGGTCTCCGTCATCGCATGGATGGCGGCGGCCTTCCGCTCCAGTTCTGCTATGTGCTCCATGGCGATACTCTTGACGTCCGCGCTCGCGCGAGAGCGGTCTCGCCAAAGAGCCAGCAGCGTCTTCATCTGCTCGACGGAAAACCCGAGATCGCGTGCGCGGCGGATGAACCGCAGCGTGTGGATATCATTGTCGGCGTAGGTTCGGTAGCTCGATTCCGTTCTATGAGCGGGCGTGATCAGCTTGATCTGCTCGTAGTAGCGGATCATCTTCGCTGAGACGCCGCTCGCCTTTGCAGCCTGTCCGATGTTCATGTTCGATCTCCTTGAATGCGGGCGGCCTTTCTAGGCCAGCCCGCTTCGCATGGGTTATGGGTTTACAGAGCGGAGGCGTAACGCGTTTCCGAGTACGAAGACGCTGGACATCGCCATGGCTGCTGCTGCGAATATCGGCGACATCAGCGTGCCGTTTAGCGGGTACAGTATGCCTGCGGCCACCGGGATCAGGCTGACATTGTAAGCGAAAGCCCAAAACAGGTTCTGCTTGATGTTTCGGATCGTCGCGTTGCTGAGGGCGATGGCCTTCGGAACGCCGTTCAGGTCGCCAGACATCAGCACGACGTCCGCACTTTCAATAGCAATGTCTGTTCCCGTGCCGACAGCAAGGCCGACATCCGCTTCGGTCAAAGCCGGAGCGTCATTGATACCGTCGCCGATGAAGGCCACCTTACGGCCGCCACCCCGCAGGCGCTTGACCGCCTCAACCTTGCCGTCCGGAAGGACTTCGGCCACGACCTCGTCGATGCCCAGTTGGCGGGCGATTGCGTCGGCGGTCCGTTTGTTGTCGCCGGTGATCATCGCCACCTTTAGGCCGAGTGCATGCAGCGCAGCCACGGCTGCTGGGGTTGTTTCCTTTACAGGATCAGAGACTGCGATGATTGCTGCGAGATTACCATCGATGGCCGCATAGAGCGGTGACTTCCCCTGATCGCCAAGAGTTGCGGCTATCTCACGGAATTGGCCGATGTCGATACCCGCTTTCTCCAAAGCGCGGTCAGCACCGACCAGGACTTTTCGGCCGTTGACTGACCCTTCGATGCCGAAACCGGGGTTTGCCTGGAATTCGGTGACGGGAAGAGCGCGAATGCCCCGTTCCCACGCCGCTGCCGCCAATGCCTTGGCAATCGGATGCTCCGAAAGGGTCTCTACGCTGGCGACCAGTTGCAGGACCTCGATTTCCGCATATCCGTCCCGGACCTCGATATCGGTCAGTTCAGGGCGACCCTTCGTCAGGGTGCCGGTCTTGTCCAGAGCGACGACATCGGCTTCGCGAAGGCTTTGTAGAGCTTCTCCCTTTCGGAACAGGATGCCGAGTTCAGCCGCACGGCCTGTTCCGACCATGATGGAAGTCGGCGTCGCCAGACCCATGGCGCACGGACAGGCGATAATGAGGACTGCCACCGCGTTGACGAGTGCGAAACTCAGGGCGGGCGACGGACCAAGCAGGTACCAGCCGACAAAGGTAATCGCCGCAGCGAGGATCACCGCCGGGACGAACCAGCCCGTGACCTTGTCCACCAGGGCCTGGATCGGCAGCTTCGACCCTTGTGCGGCCTCGACCATCTTGATGATCTGTGCCAGCAGCGTGTCGCTGCCGACCTTGGTTGCCTTGAAGGTGAAAGTGCCGTTCGTGTTGATCGTGCCGCCGACGACTTCGCTCTCGGCTGCCTTTTCAACCGGGATCGGTTCGCCCGTGATCATCGACTCATCGACAAACGAGCTTCCGGTCACGACGATGCCATCCACTGGCACCTTCTCGCCCGGCCGTATGCGGAGGACGTCGCCGACGATAACGTCTTCCATCTGCATTTCGACGAATTCATCGTTGCGCGATACGAACGCGGTCTTCGCCTGCAGCCCGATCAGCCGTTTTATTGCTTGGCTCGTCTGCCCTTTGGCCCGGGCTTCGAGAAAGCGCCCAAGCAGGATCAGCGTCACGATCACCGCTGCGGCCTCGTAATAGACGTTGGCGGTGCCCGACGGCAGCACGCCCGGTGCGAACGTGGCCACGGCGGAGTAGAGCCAAGCTGCCGTGGTTCCGAGCACGACCAGCGAGTTCATATCCGGGGTCCAGCGCAGAAGGTTCGGTACGCCCTTCTGGAAGAAGCGCAGGCCGGGTCCGAACAGGACGATGGTTGCCAGGACAAACTGGAGGTAGAGATTGTTCTCCATACCGATGGTGTCCATGATCAGTTCATGGACGCCCGGGATGAAGTGAGACCCCATTTCCAGTAGAAAGAGTGGCAAGGTGAGCGTTGCCGAGACCGCTAGCAGGACCTTGAGCTTGGAGATTTCGGCAGTTCGGTGGTCTTTTGTTTCGGAGGCCTGCGCCGCGTGCAGGCGGCGGACATCGTATCCGGCGTTCCTTACTGCAGCTTCAAGCGCAGGCGTCTGGACAGCACCCGCTGCCACACGGACAGTCGCCCGCTCAGTCGCCAGGTTCACCGAGGCGTCAACGACGCCGGGGACCGCTTTGAGCGCCTTCTCGACGCGGGCAACGCAGGAGGCGCACGTCATTCCCTCCACACCGAATTCCTGCGTGTCGACCTTGGCCTGATAGCCCGCGTCCTCAATGGCCCGTAAGACGGAGCCTGGATCAACAACGTCCTTGAAGATCACGCTGGCGCGTTCAGTGGCGAGATTGACCGAGGCATGGTCCACGCCGGGGAGTGACTTGATCGCTTTCTCCACGCGGACGACGCAAGATGCGCACGACATACCCTCGATTTCGAACTCGGTCGGTATCGGGCGGGCTTGGCTTTTTTCGAATTGGGTCAGCGCAGTCATGGGGGATTCCTCATTTCACTGCACAGATAAGTAATCCTTCCCATGATGGGAAGGTCAAGGGACTTCTTTCATCTGTTTGATGTGGATCAACGCCGCGTCACGCCATGGTGTTTACTGTCGCAATCAATCCATAATATGCTGGATGGCATGGCAGGGAACTTGGATCGAAAATTGATGCGTCTTGCCACGATGGTCATTGTGGCCGTTGGCTTGGTGTTCGCGCCATTTGCGGCCGCCCACGCTGCGCACTGTGCTGACAACTCAGCTTCCTTTATGGTGCAGGATGACTCTGCTGCGATAACGGACCATGCCCACCGGCATTCTGAATCGTCGCATCCGGCCGCTGGAAACTGTTGCGTTTCGACTTGCTCGATATGTGCGACACCTTTCTGCTCTGGAGGTTCGGAGTTCCTGCAGGTGTCTCACCTGGTCGTCTATGGGATACAGGTCTCTCCGTTGACAGGCCACGCGGTGCCGCCCGGGCTCGATCCGCCTCGTATTCGTGTCTGACGTTTCTTCGCTGGCGCATTGCGCCCAGACTCTCGAAACCGGACAACGAATATGTACAGACGCGAATTTCTCACCCGCACAATGGCTGCCGCCGCCGCCTATGCCTTCGTCAACTCTGTCGCCACCCGGGCAGGTGCCGAGACCAATCCTGTGGCGGGATCAACCCAGAAGCTGAACATCGTCAAGAGAACCATCGAGGTAAATGGAAAGCCTGCGAGCGTTCTCGGATTGACGCGGCCAAACGGCTCGCCGGGGCTGATACTCGATGCTGACGCGGCCTTTGATGTAGAATTGTCGAGCCAGATAGACGCCCCAACACTGATCCACTGGCATGGGCTGACGCCGCCGTGGGACCAGGACGGCGTACCGGACAATCCCGCTGCCCTGATCAAACCAGGGGAAAGCCGACACTACAACTTCCCCCTTGCATACGGTGGTACCCACTGGATGCACGCACACACGCTGCAGGAGCAGAGCCTTCTTGCCGCGCCCCTGATCATCCATAGCGCCGAGGATAAGAAGCGTGACGAGCAGGAGGTCGTGATCCTGCTGCACGACTTCTCGTTCAAGTCCCCCGAGGAGCTGCTTGCCGGTCTGAAAGGCAAAGGTGGAGGCATGGACATGTCCGGCCACGACATGGGGTCCATGATGAACATGTCCGGCGGTTCCATGAAGATGGATATGGGCAACATGCCCATGGGTCACGGAATGGCTATGGGAGGGATGGACATCAACGACATCGAATACGATGCCTATCTCGCCAATGACCGCACGCTTGATGATCCAGAGGTCTTCCAGGTCGAGAAAGGCGGACGGGTCCGTTTACGGCTGATCAATGGTGCTACCGCAACTGCCTTTACCATCGATACCGGCGATCTCTTGGCAAGGCTGGTTGCTGTAGATGGCCAGGACGTCGATACAATAGCCGATAGGCAGTTTCCTATATCGATGGGGCAACGCCTCGATCTCGTTCTAGAGATACCGGACGATGGCGGCAGCTTTCCGGTGCTGGCCCTCCGGGAGGGGGCTCCCCAGAGAACGGGCATTATCCTTGCGACGAAAGGGGCTCGGGTGCCTAAAGTTGCAACGACAGGTGATCGGGACGGTCCGGTTTTAGGGCTTGGCCTCGAACAGCGCTTGCGGCCGATGAAAGCGAGCGTCAACCGCCGCGCTGACAAAACCTACAAGGTCACGCTATCTGGAGACATGGCCAGATACGCCTGGGCCATCCAGGGCGATCCTTTGAAGGTCTCCTCTGGTGACCGCGTCGAAATTTCTATCAGCAACATGTCCATGATGTCTCACCCCATGCACCTGCATGGACATCATTTTCAGGTGGTTAGGATCAACGGAAAAGAGATGAACGGGGCATTCAGGGACACCGTATTGCTGCCAATGATGTCGCAGGTGATCATCGCTTTCGACGCTCACAATCCGGGGCATTGGCCGCTTCATTGTCATCACCTGTATCACATGGCGAGCGGGATGATGACATACGTCGGGTACGAGGCCTGATGGGGCGCAGATGCCCCCATCCACTCCCGGGGGCATCTGCTGCTTTTGTGCTGTCTAGAGAGAGGTGAAGGTGTTCGGGTAACCCGCGTTCTCGATGGCCGCTGCGATGGTGACCGGGTCGAGCGTCGTTTCCACTCTGGCAGTCCGGGTCGGAAGATCGACTTTGGCCTGGGCAGCTGGATCGGCGGCTTTGATCGCCTTTTCCACCGTACCTGCACAGTGACCACAGGTCATGTTCTGGATGTTGAATTCGTACATTGAAGGTCTCCAGTTCAAGTGATGAGCAACATGTGGGGCTTCCCATGGTGGGAAGGTCAAGGCGCGATTTTGCATTCCTTCAAGAAAGGGAGGCTCGTGCAAATTCTCGTGAACCGGCTTCCCACCGCAGCAACCGCGTGCCAGAATAATCGTATGAGGGTCGTCTTCTTTTCCCAGCGCATACTGTGCGTGCTCGCAATGCTCGGGGTCATGTTTGGGCCCGTGAGCGTCGGCGTTGCCGAAAGCGCGATGGCATCTTCGGGCAGCATCTCGAACCCGATGCCCGACATGCAGATGCCCTCCGCTGAAATGGAAAGAGCAGCAGTTGCTGACGGGATGCCATGCTGTCCGAAAGCTCAACCGGCCGTTCCTGACTGCCAGAAGTACTGCCCGTTGGCGCTAATCTGCGCCTCCATGGTTCTTGCCCATCCTCCGCAAGCGCCCTTCACGAAGGCGGCATTCCCGTGGACCATCTCGTTCCCTGTCGTGCCGGAAGATAATCTGGCGTCGACTGTCATCGAGCCGCCCGCCCGACCTCCAAGAGCCTGACGCCATCGAAACCGAGAACCGCCAACGGTCGTTCATCGACGGTTTGGCAGACTTTGTTCGCGGTAGGGCAAGCCTTTCCGCAAAATAGATGTAGCCAGATGAAGAATTCCAAATCCCTTTCGCGGGCGCTGCTCGCAACGATCACCTATGCGGCGCTGTCGCTTTCCAACGCCTACGCGGCTCCCCAGGACTATGAGTTTCAACTTCTTTCGTCGGAAGTGACGAAGGGACCGACAGCTGAGGTATCCGTTCGCCTGGTCGATAAGCGTACAGGCGCAGCCGTGTCGGACGCCGTCATTTTCACCACCCGCATGGATATGGCTCCCGAAGGTATGGAGATGATGGCAACGCCGGTTGAGGAGGTCCCGTCTCAACAACCGGGCACCTATAAGTTCAAGACCAACCTGAGCATGGAAGGCGGATGGCGCTTCCAGCTTGGGGCCAAAGTACAGGGCGAGGGCGAAACCGTTCAGGGTGAAGTCGTCGTTAAGGCTACCCCGTGAAGGCGATCACATCGCTGGTCGCCGTTACCTCCCTCGCCGTATTCGGCGGGGGAGCGTACTTGGCTGGTGCCAATGGAGTTGGCCAGCAACATTTTGAATATCTGCTCGGCATGACTCTCGCCGAAGCCGAACCAGCCATGCCTTTCGGCACCGGAGAAATCATCTACTACAGGCATCCTGATGGGCTGCCAGAGTATTCACGCCAGGCCAGGAAGACACCCGACGGTCGCCAGTTCGTCGCGGTTCGACAGAGTGCCGACATCAGTTTCGATGCCTCCGGTCTCGTCGCTGCCAAAGATGGCAGCGACGCACCCAAGCCCGCGACCGAGCAGGCCCAGGGGCAACGCAAGGTTCTATACTATCGTAATCCGATGGGCCTGCCAGACACGTCCAAGGTGCCGAAAAAGGACAGCATGGGGATGGATTACATCCCGGTCTACCAAGGCGAGCAGGCAGGTGCCTCGACCGTCAAGGTGTCGCTGGGGAAGCTGCAGCGGACCGGCGTGAAGACAGCCGTTGCCGATATGCAGGCCATTTCCAGACGGGTCCGGGTGCCCGGCACACTTGCTTGGGACGAGCGGCTTGTAAGCATCGTTTCGATGCGTACCGACACCTTCATCGACGCGGTGGCCGCCGTCACGACCGGTGACAACATTGCCAAGGGACAGAAGCTCTTCAGCTTCTATTCGCAGGAGATCGCAACGGCTGGAGCTGAGTACGTGGCCGGTCGTGGCAGGCCGAACGACGCGGGATCGGCCTTGCGGTTGAAGAACTTGGGCGTGCCGCAGGAAGTGATCGAGAAAATCGCTGCCAAGGGGCAGGTGCCGACAAGCATCGACTACGTGTCCCCGCGCGGTGGGATTGTCCTCGAACGCATGGCGACCACCGGCATGATGGCCAAGCCAGGCGATCCGCTGTTCCGGATCGCAGACCCCGCGACCCTTTGGGTAGTTGCCGAGGTTCCTGAATACGATCTCGCATCCGTAAAGGTTGGGTCGCCAGCCATCGTCACGATCCGCAGCCAATCCGGGCAAAGATTCTCCGGGACGGTCGATCTGATCTACCCGGAGATCGAGCAGCAGACTCGGACCACTAAGGTCAGGATCGAGCTTCCCAATCACAATGGGGTGCTCCGGGCATATATGTATGCGGACGTAGAGATTGAAGCGGGTACGTCCCAGCCAGTGCTGGGTGTTCCAACCAGCGCCGTCATCGATACCGGCGAACGCCAGGTGATCTTCGTCGACAAGGGTGACGGCAGCTTTGAGCCAAGGGACGTCTCGATTGGTGTTCGTGGAGACGAGCGTACCGAAATCGTCAAGGGTATCGCTGCGGGCGACAGGGTCGTTGTTGCGGCAAACTTCCTGCTGGACGCCGAAAGCAACCTGAACTCCGCACTTAGTTCGATGTCGACGGAGGAGGCAAAGCCATGATCTCCAAAGTCATCTCGTGGTCTGCCCACAATTTGATGCTCATCATTATCGGGGCGGCGCTTTCCGTCGCCGCAGGCGTCTATGCTTTGCGCTCGCTACCTCTCGATGCCATTCCGGACCTCTCGGATATCCAGGTCATCGTCTACACTGAATATGCGGGGCAGGCCCCGCAGGTCGTCGAAGACCAGGTGACCTATCCGCTAACGACGTCGATGCTGACGGTGCCCAAGTCCAAGGTCGTTCGTGGCTTCTCGTTCTTCGGATCGTCCTTTGTTTACGTGATTTTCGAGGACGGCACCGATCCGTACTGGGCGAGAAGTCGGGTGCTGGAATATCTGAATGCCGCATCCGCCAGGCTTCCCCAGGGTATAACGCCGACACTCGGTCCGGACGCGACTGGGGTCGGCTGGGTCTACCAGTATGCGGTAATCGCCAAGAACCTGACACTAGCCGAGCTGCGCTCGTTACAGGACTGGGTCATCCGTTTTGGTGTTTCAAAGTCGGAAGGGGTGGCAGAGGTCGCGAGCGTCGGTGGCTTCGTCAAACAGTATTCCATCGTAGTCGATCCTTCGAGGTTGAAGGCCCAAGGAGTCTCACTTGGAGACGTCGAGAGTGCCGTAAAGGCGAGCAATACCGACGTCGGCGGCCGAACCATCGAGCTTTCCGAGTTCGAGTTCATGGTGCGTGGTCGCGGCTACCTCAAGGGCATCAGCGACATCGAGAACATCACCCTGAAGTCCGCAAACGGCGTACCGTTGCGACTTTTGGACGTCGCTCGGGTCGAGCTGGTGCCCGACGAGCGGCGGGGGATTACCGAACTCAACGGAGAAGGCGAAGTCGCAAGCGGCATCGTACTCCAGCGGGTAGGGTCCAATGCCCTGACGGTGATAGACAACGCGAAGAAGAGCATAGAGGCGATCAAACCAAGCCTGCCAGCCGGGACCGAGATTGTTCCGGCCTATGACCGCTCCACACTCATCGAGGCGGCCATCGAAACCCTGAAAGGGACGCTCGTTGAGGAGTCCATCGTCGTTGCGCTGGTGACAATCGCGTTCCTCCTTCACGTCCGCAGTGCGCTGGTCGCCATCATCATGCTGCCGGTCGGCATCCTGATCGCCTTCATCGCAATGAAGCTGCTGGGCATCGGCGCGAACATCATGAGTCTTGGGGGTATCGCCGTCGCAATCGGCGCGATGATCGATGCGGCCATCGTCATGATCGAGAACGCCCACAAACATCTGGAGAGGGCCCCGCCCGAAAAGCAACGGCTCGATATTCTGGTGGAGGCGGCAAGCGAAGTCGGTCCGGCGCTGTTCTTCAGCCTGCTGACTATCACGGTGTCGTTCCTGCCGATCTTCACATTGGAGTCGCAGGAGGGGCGGCTGTTCGGCCCGCTTGCCTATACGAAGACCTTCTCAATGGCGGCGGCAGCGTTCCTGTCCGTAACGTTGGTCCCGGCGCTGATGATCCTGTTCGTTCGCGGCCGGATTGTTCCCGAACATAAAAACCCGTTGAACCGGTTTCTGATCTGGGTCTACCAGCCGGTCATCGCTGGCGTTCTGAAGATCAAGACGCTGACGATCCTTGCGGCGGTTGCCATTCTCGGCGTGTCCGTGTGGCCGGTGCAGCATATCGGCAGCGAGTTCATGCCCAACCTCGACGAAGGCACGCTGATGTACATGCCGACGACGTTGCCGGGGATTTCGGTGACCAAGGCGGCGGAGCTGATGCAGACCCAGGACCGGATCATCAAGTCCTTCCCCGAGGTCGAGACGGTTTTCGGGAAGGCGGGCCGAGCCCTGACCGCAACGGACCCGGCACCGACGGAGATGTTCGAGACGATCATCACCTTGAAGCCGAAGTCGGAGTGGCGTCCAGGCGTTACGACGGAAAGCCTGAAGCAGGAGATGGATGCTGCCCTTCAGTTCCCGGGCGTTTCCAATGCGTGGACGATGCCGATCCGGGCACGCATCGACATGCTGTCGACCGGCATTCGAACGCCGGTCGGCGTGAAGGTCTACGGAACCGATCTTGGGGAGATGGAGAAGGCGTCACGGCAAATCGAAGCCGTACTGAAGACCATCCCAGGTACATCGAGTGCGTATGCCGAACGCGTGATCAGCGGATATTACCTGGACATCATTCCGGACAGGGTCGCATTGGGGCGCTACGGCCTCTCGGTTGAAGACGTCCAGAAAGTCATTGGCACGGCGCTCGGTTCAGAGGTCGTCACCTCCACGGTGGAAGGTCGTGAGCGGTATGGCGTCGCCGTACGCTATCCGCGCTCGATGCGCAGCGATCCGCAATCGATAGCGCGGGATGTCCTCGTATCGCTGCCTGGCGGCGGGACGGTTCCGCTTGGCGAGGTGGCCGAGGTCAAGCTCACACGCGGAGCGACGACAATCCGAACGGAAAATGGCCAGCTGGCAGTCTACATCTTCGTCGATATCGCCAACCGGGACCTTGGTGGTTATGTCGCCGAGGCCCAGAGGGCCGTAGCAGCTAGCGTGAAGATGCCTCCCGGCTATTCCGTGGCCTGGAGCGGACAGTTCGAGTACCTGGAGCGAGCCAAGGCGAGACTTACAATCGTCGTTCCGCTGACCTTCGCGCTGATCTTCCTTTTGCTCTACCTGAACTTCAAACGGCTGACCGAGACGATGATCGTCATGCTATCATTGCCGTTCGCACTCGTCGGCGGCATTTGGCTGATGTGGTGGCTGGGCTTCAACGCCTCGGTCGCCGTTGCGGTCGGGTTCATCGCACTTGCCGGGGTGGCGGCGGAGACGGGCGTTATCATGCTGATCTATTTGGACCACGCCCTGGAAGAGCAGAAACAAGCCGCTCTGGCGGCAGGGCGGTCCTTCACGAAAGCCGATCTCAACCGCGCGATCATGGTCGGTGCCGTCGAGCGGGTACGGCCGAAGATGATGACCGTCGTCGCCATCATGGCTGGTCTGCTGCCGATCCTTTGGCGGACCGGACCGGGGTCCGAAATCATGCAACGCATCGCTGTGCCGATGATCGGCGGAATGGTTTCCTCGACGCTTCTGACCCTGATCGTCATCCCGGCTGTCTACGGCCTGATAAAGGGATGGCGGTTTCCGAAGAACGAGGTTGCTGGCGACAACCAAAAGTTCGAGGACTTCCAAGACTACGAACTCCAACGCAAGGAGAAACGAGCATGAAAAGAAGAACTTTCATTTGCATGGCCGCCACGGGAGCGTTCACCGCAATGGCGCGGCCGATGTTTGCGTCGCAGCTCCAGATGGATGTCCACAAGGATCCGACCTGCGGATGCTGCGAGGCGTGGGCGAAAGTGATGTCAGACGCCGACTTCAACGTCGTCCTCCACCATCAGGAAAAGGCGCTTGCTGACATCAAATCGAAGCTTCGCATACCCGATGCCATGCAGGGATGTCACACCGCTGTCGTTGGCGACTACTTCTTCGAAGGGCACGTCCCGCTGGAGGCCGTCCAAAAGATCATCAAGGAACGGCCGCAGATTGCCGGTCTTGCGGTTCCCGGCATGCCAGCCGGCTCGCTGGGGATGGGAGATGATCCCAATGCCTCCTACGAGGTCTTCAGCCTCAGCAAACCGGACATGAAGCCCACATTGTTCATGCGCAAGGGGAAGGCTTAGCGGCTCACAACTGCATGCCAACCGATAAGTATCATCGCAGCGCCGAAAAACAGCGCTGCGATGAGGGCGATCTGGCGGTCCGCCTTGACTTTCAATCGCGGGCGCACGCGTCGTTTCGGCCGTATTCGATGGGCACGAACCAGGGTCGGATTGGCGAGTTGATGCTTACGGCGGCCCGACGTGGCTCATCCTCCCATGATGCAACGTCGAACTTATAGGGTGATCAGATCGTAGACGAGGCCCTTGATCAACAACAGCAGGAAATCTGTGGAGGTAGTCGCCGATTTTGAGCGCCCCGAGGTAGCGAAGCTGGGTGAACGGATATCAAAATATCCAATCAAAAGACCATCCGTTCGTCGAAGAGAGAAAATTGTCGTAGGTCTTGGAACGTTAACCAGCTGGAGGATTGTGATGCGACTTTTCCTGGCATGCATGTTGATCGCCTTTTCAAGCGTTGCAGAGGCGCATCACGCTCCGTCGGGCTTCAAATACGAAGCCTTCTGTTGCAACGGCGATGATGAGACTGGCGACTGTCAGCCGATCCGGTCTGAAACGGTGCACCCGAGCGGCGCGGGCTACCAAATCACCTTGAAGCCAGGCGATCATCGCCTCGCGACCCGCCAACATGTTTTCCTGGTTCCGCAGTCCAAGACTTTGGAGTCGCCTGATGGGTTGTTCCATCTATGTCTTTTTCCCAACGAAGATACGGTGCGCTGCTTCTATGCGCCACCGATGAACTTCTGACGGCATGGCGATAGCAAAGTCCGAAATGCGCGATAGTACGCCACCAAATGAATCAGTATCGCACGAGCACGCTTAACCGCGGTCTCATCGAACGTCGATGTCTATCCTCCTGTGAGCTATCCGACGTCAAATCGATGCCACGATCACTCAAGGCGCAGTCAACAAAGGGCAGCAAGACGACCGTGGGGATTTTGACTGACTGCCGGATGAGAGTTTCTTCTGGCATCGAGCGGGGAGCGGCGGGGTGAAAGGTCGGCTTGAATGAGGGAGGCCATAACGACGCTTGGTATTCCCGAAGGGCAACGGGACGGGCTTCCGTCAGGAAATGACGCCGCTCGGATTCTGGCTCATCAGCTCCGCATCGGCGTCTGCCATCCTCTCGGTCTCGCTGATCGTGACACCCAGCCTGTCTGTGCCAATCACACTGGTGACCACGCACACTCCCGTCGGAAACTGCCCTTACGCCTGCCTGAACGCACTCACGTCGAAGACTGGTTCCATTTCAGGCCCCTCGATGTCGACTGAATTTATTCGATTGCTTATCCTGTTATGACTGCTTGCCTTAGTCTCTGCCGTGGCGAGGACGTCAGATCGCTCGCGAACCGGGTGACCAGTTATCGAAAGTAGGCTCACGCAATGCGGTCAGCGTCCGCGCCAGATGCTCGCCCACCGCTGCGACCGCTCGATCCGCCTCTGCAGCACGTATAGCCTGGGCTATCCTCCGGTGGTCGGCCAAGACCTCATCGATGCGACTTCCGACCGAGATTGCGTGCACACCCATTAGAACCTGGCGATCGCGAAGGCTTTCATAGAAAGTCTCGAGAATTGGATTGCCCGCGGCCCTCACGATCGCCCGATGGAAATCCCGGTCGCTTTCTATGAAGGCAATACGATCGTTTCGCACTTGGTCTTGCCGGTCGATCAGCCGGTCCAATTCGTCCGCGAGGGCTCTTCCGAAGCGGCTTGCTGCTGCGCGCACCACTCCTCCACCAATCGGCGAGCCTGCATGATCGAGTCAATCTCGGCCTCAGTGATCGGCGCGATATACGCGCCCTTCTTGGGCATAATCTTCAATAAACCGTCAGCTTCCGGGCGCAGAAACGCTTCCCCGCCTATGAGAAAGTCAACTGTCTTGCTTCTAGCGCCATAAACAGGCGTCCCGAAGAGGTAGGGAAGTTCGCGCAGGAACCTCGTCACAATTGATAAGATGGAGTATTCTCGCCTTCTTGCAGGCACCATGGGGATTGGATGTCGGGCGAAAGCCGTAGTGGAAAACGGTGTATGCTCGGCAGGATCATGGGGGACAGCGAATTGGAGGGGTGCAACAAGGAGGAAACAAGCGTCATCGCTAGGCAGCGGGTCGAAGTGTTGAAGCGCGAGCTTGCCGAGGCGCTCGAACAACAGACCGCAACAAGCGAGATACTTCGCACCATCTCGACTTCGCCGACCGATGTACAGCCGGTGTTCGACACGATCGCGCAGCGTGCCGCCCGACTTTGCGGCGCTCAATATTGCCACGTGTTTCGCTATGATGGCGAATTGTTGCATTTCGTGGCGCATAACGGGCTGGAACCCGAAGCAACTGTGCCTCCAGCCCCGCCGCATCGAGGCAGTACTGCGGGGCGTTCGATCATCAGCCGATCGGTGGAGCAGATAGAGGACTGGCGCGTCGATCCCGAATACACGGCCCATATCGTCATGGGCGCTCAATCCTCGAACTATAGAAGCCTGGTGGCTGTACCGATCATGCGCGAGGATGCCCCGATCGGAACCATTGTCGTCGCACGGCCCGATCCTGGTTTGTTTCCTGATCGCCAGATCGCACTTCTCAAGACCTTCGCAAACCAGGCAGGGATAGCGATCGAGAATGCTCGGCTGTTTACGGATTTAGAAGAGCGGAACCTCGAGCTGAAAGAATCACTGCAACAACAAACGGCAACGGCGGATGTTCTCAAAGTCATCAGTCGGTCCGCTTTTGACCTCCAGACCGTCCTTGATACCCTTGTCGAATCCGCCGAGCGGCTTTGCGAGGCTCACGATGCGGCGATATTCCTTAAACAGGGAGACGACATGCTCCACCTGCAATCACACCATGGCCCAATTCCAATCGACTTCCCTGGCTGGCCGGTATCGAGGGACTGGGCGACCGGGCGAGCCGTGGTTGATCGAAGCCCCGTCCATGTGCCTGATTTGACGGCCATGCCCGACGAATTCCCGGACGGTTACAGCATGGCAGTCCGCATGGGCCATCGGACAATTCTGGCAGTTCCTTTGCTGCGGCAGGGCGAAGCAATTGGCGGCATCGCGATTCGTCGGACGGAAGTCAGGCCATTTACCCAAAGGCAGATCGAGCTTGTCCAGACCTTTGCCGACCAGGCGGTCATTGCGATCGAGAACGTGCGGTTGTTCGAGGAAGTGAAGGCTCGAACGGCAGAGCTATCCGAGGCGCTAGCGCAGCAGACCGCGACAGCTGACGTCCTGAAGGTCATCAGCCGCTCCGCGTTCGATCTGCAGGCAGTACTCGATACTCTGGTAGCGTCCGCTGCACGTCTTTGCGAGGCAGATATTGCTACGTTGACTCGACCGATGGGAGATGCCCATTACCCTGTCGCGGGTTTTGGATTTTCGGAGGAATTCGACCACTATTTTCGAGCCCTCCCGCTCGAACCGGGGCGCGGGAGCATCGTTGGTCGAACCCTCTCCGAGGTCCGACCAGTCCAGGTCGCCGATGTCCTTGATGATCTGGAGTATGCAATGCCTGAGGCCCAAAGGCTTGGCGGGTTTCGGACCGTCCTTGGGGTGCCCCTCTTGCGGGAAGGAAGCCCGATCGGAGTGCTCGCATTGACCCGCTCAACCGTACGGCCCTTCACCGACAAGCAGATCGAGTTGGCATCGACCTTCGCCGATCAGGCCGTTATCGCCATCGAAAACGTGCGTCTCTTCAAGGAAGTGCAGGCGAGAACGGAGGAACTGTCAAGCTCGCTCGAGGAACTCAAATCCGCGCAGGACAGGTTGATCCAGACGGAGAAGCTCGCCTCGCTCGGACAACTTACCGCCGGCATCGCGCACGAGATCAAGAACCCGCTGAACTTCGTCAACAATTTCTCGGCGCTGTCGGTCGAGTTGCTCGACGAGCTTCGGCAGGTGTTCGACAGCACTGTAGCCGACGACGCGACGCACACTGAGATCGACGAGCGCACAGCGATGCTCAAGGGCAATCTCGAAAAGATCATCCAGCACGGCAAGCGGGCCGATTCAATCGTCAAGAACATGCTCCTGCACTCACGTCAGGGTGCAAGCGAACACCGACCAGCCGATATCAACACCATTGTCGAGGAGAGCCTCGGTCTCGCCTATCACGGGGCTCGAGCCGAAAAGCAGGGTTTCAACATCAGACTGGAGAAATCGCTTGATCCCACAGCCGGGGAGGTTGACCTCTATCCGCAGGAGATCGCGCGCGTGCTTCTCAATCTAATCTCCAACGCCTTCTATGCAACTTGCAAACGCGCCGCTTCAGAGCGCCGGGACAGCTATGAGCCGACACTTGTCGCGATGACCAAAAACCTCGGCGACAGCGTCGAGATCACTATCCGCGACAATGGCCTTGGCATTCCGGCGGAGCTGCACGAGCGGATATTCGATCCTTTCTTCACGACCAAGCCTGCTGGCGAGGGGACGGGCCTCGGCCTTTCGCTCAGCCACGATATCATCGTCAAGCAACATGCCGGCTCGATCGAGATGGAGACGGAGCCTGGTCAATTTACCGAGTTTCGCATCCGGTTGCCGCGATTGCGGCAGTGATTGCAGTACCGGAGGGCAAATCATGAGACTTCTTATACTGGTGGTCGACGACGAACCCGACATCGAACTGCTTTTCAAGCAGCAATTCCGCCATGACCTGCGCGCAGGTCGCTTTCTGATGGAGTTTGCTCATTCGGCGGCCTCAGCACTCGAACGGATCGCGAATGCGGCCGACGTGACGCTCATTCTCATATTGTCCGATGTCAACATGCCAGGGATGAGCGGACTCGAATTGCTGCCCCAGGCGAGGCACTTGCGGCCTGACGTGCCGGTCATCATGATCACCGCCTACGGCGATCCCGAGACGAAGCGAAGGGCCATCCAAGACGGCGCAGAAGCGCTGTTGACCAAACCGATCGACTTTGCCGTATTGCTAGAAGAAATCGACATGCGAATTGGGCGGGCCGCATGAGTACAAGCATACTCGTTGTGGATGACGAGCCGGACCTGGAGATGCTTCTCGTCCAGAAGTTCCGGAAGGAGATTCTCGGCGGCACGCTGCGTTTCCTGTTTGCCCGCGACGGCATTGAAGCGTTGGCCATGCTTGCGGCGCACAACGACGTGGATATCGTTCTAACCGACATCAACATGCCGCGTATGGATGGTCTTTCCTTGCTGGCAAAGCTTCAGCAGAGGGACGAGGACTTATCCACGATCATCGTCTCTGCCTACAGCGATATGGCCAATATCCGGATCGCGATGAACCGCGGCGCATATGATTTCGTAACGAAGCCGATCGATTTTCCCGACTTGGAAGCGACGATCGTCAAGACGATCCACCACATCGAGGCGTTGCGTGAGGTGCAGCGCAGGCAATCGGCGGCTGAGGCGGCGCGTGCATCGCTTTCGCGTTATTTTTCGCCGAATCTCGCTGAACGCCTGGCCAGCAGCGCCGATGCTCTTGATCTTGGTGGAAGGCGCAGGGATGTTGCGTCGCTCTTTACCGATCTGACGGGGTTCACCACGCTGGTGGAAACGATCGAGCCGAACTTGCTCGGGCAACTCCTCAACGATTACATCGTTGGCATGACCGACATAGTGTTCGCACATGACGGTACGGTCGCCAAAATCATTGGCGACGCAATCCATGTGCTGTTCGGCGCACCTGTCGAACAACCGGACCATGCCAGTCGCGCGATCTCCTGCTCATTCGCTCTTGACGCCTTCGCACGGTCCTTCCGTGAACACTGGTGCAGGAAGGGAATAACCCTTGGCCACACTCGGATCGGCGCGCATTCCGGCACGGCCGTGGTCGGCAACTTCGGTGGAGGAAAGTTCTTCGAATACAGCGCCTATGGTGACACCATCAACGTTGCCGCACGCTTGGAAGCGGCCAACAAGGCGCTTGGCACGCGTATCTGCGTGAGTGCCAGCCTCGCAGCGAACATGCAGGGGTTCTGCGGCCGCCCTGTTGGCGATCTCCTGCTCAGGGGCAGGGTGGAGCCGATCCGCGCTTTCGAGCCGCTTGAGGCCCAAAGTTATGCCACCGGCGCAACGCAGGCGTATATGGTGGCCTTCGAAGAATTGGAGACCGACAATCCTCGTGCCGTAGCTTCATTCGCTGCCCTTGTTGCTCGCAACCCCGAGGACCCGCTTGCTGCCTTTCACCTGAAGCGGCTGATGAACGGCGAATTCAGCACGACCGTCAACCTCAAAAATGTCCACTAATCGTCGAGCCCTTCAAACGCCACCAATCGTGACGGGGCTGGCATTGGCAGCTTCGTGCAGGAGTTACCACGACCAATATGCGCACCGCTTGCCCGCTGACAAGCGGACGAGGAGAGGATTATCTATCCGCAACACGAGCCTCGCAGCCATTGAATGTCGATCTTCTTCGGCGGCGGTCTCGCTGAAGTCGTCAGCGAAATTTGGATTGGATGCCAGCGCTAGCGCAGCATACGAGAGAGCCAATTCATACTGTCCGAGAGCGATATGCGTATGGGCAGTTCGGCATAGGGGTATGTGAGCCAGTAGGTCACGTGGCTAGAGCTTGGTTGCTCGTCCAAAAAGCTCAAGCGCATGATGCAGTTCGCCGCAGTGGAGATGCGCAACACCGGACGCGGTCATAACTGTCACGTTGTTCGGATAGGGACTCGGAACCCCAACCAAGCGGTTATGAGCCGGTGGGTCATCTTCGAAATCCGCTCAAGGCGATGGAACTTTCTCGATAGTTTTCAAAACCTCGACAGCATCGAATCTGAGAAGTTCGGATAGCTCCAAGAATTCAACAAGGTCTACTCTGCGCTGGCCACTCTCCAACCGAGCGACAAACGACTGATATTCACCGAGCTTAGCGGCGAGCTCGACTTGCGTAAGGCCGGCAGCCTCACGCTTCGCGATCAGTAGCTCGATTAAGATCTTATGTCTTTCACTGCCTAAGGTCTTTGCCACGTGACGCCCACCTATGAAGAGATGGGGTCTTCCGTTATATCTGATTTTCAGTTATCTTAAATTCAGATATTTCGTGCGAGGCTGTGAAACCCATGGAACTGCGCCAACTCTCCTATTTCAAAGCGGTGGCCGAGGAACTGCACTTCGGCCGGGCGGCAGCCAGGATGCGCATTGCCCAGCCGGCCTTAAGCAATCATGTGATGTCGCTGGAAAGGGAGCTTGGCTGTCCGCTGTTCATCCGCTCGACCAGAAGGGTGGAACTGACCAGGGCAGGGGAGACGTTCTACGATCGCTGTGTGCGGATCTTAAGCGACATCGACCTGACCACCGAACTGACGCGGGCAGCCGGCGGCAGCCGCATCCGCCAGATCAGGATCGGCAGCATCTATCTATCCGGCCACCATGGGCATGCTGCCGACCTTCCTTGCCAAGA
>NZ_AZNV01000060.1:0-26069 GCF_000510625.1 Rhizobium sp. IBUN | reverse complement strand
CGCAGGTCAACGATGGTCGGGGTCTTCACCAGCGACTTCATCCGCTTGAGATCAAGCGCTCGGAACTCGTCCCATTCCGTGACGATGACGATGGCATCCGCGCCTTCTGCAATCTCGTACGGGTCGCGGCCGTAGGTGATGGGGCCGATAACCTCCTTCGCCATTTCCATGCCTTCTGGATCATAGGCNTGAACGTTGGCGCCGCCATCCAGCAAGGCCTGGATGATGGTGATCGATGGCGCGTCGCGCATGTCGTCGGTGTTCGGCTTGAAGGTCAGGCCGAGGACTGCAATCTTCTTGCCGCGGACATTGCCGTCGCAGGCGGCGATGACCTTGCGGCCCATGGCGCGCTTGCGGTTGTCGTTGATCGCAACCGTGGTTTCGATAAGGCGAACCGGGCTGTCATGATCCTGTGCGGTCTTGACCAGCGCCAGCGTATCCTTGGGAAAGCACGAACCGCCGTAGCCCGGACCTGCATGCAGGAACTTGTCGCCGATGCGCTTGTCCATGCCGATGCCCTTGGCGACCTTCTGGACGTCGGCGCCGATCTGCTCGCAGAGATCGGCGATCTCGTTGATGAAGGTGATCTTCATGGCGAGGAAGGCGTTGGCGGCGTACTTGATCAGCTCGGAGGTGCGGCGTTCGCAAAAATAGAGTGGTGCTTCGTTGAGGTAGAGCGGCCGGTAAACCTCGCGCATGATTTCGATTGCGCGCGGCTCCTCAGTGCCGAGAACAATGCGATCGGGGCGCTTGAAGTCCGTGATTGCCGCGCCTTCGCGCAGAAATTCCGGGTTGGAAACGACGGAAATATCCTTCTCGGGGAATTCTTCGCGGAAAATGCGCTCGATCTCATCGCCAGTGCCAACAGGAACCGTGGACTTGGTAACGACAACGGTGAACCCGGACACGGCGGCCGCTATCTCGCGAGCGGCGGCATAGACATAGCTCAGGTCGGCGTGGCCATCGCCACGACGTGACGGCGTGCCGACGGCGATGAAGACTACGTCCGCGTCGGCGACGGAAGGCGCCAGCTCCTTCGAAAAATCCAGGCGACCGGCGGTGCGGTTGTGGTCGATGATCGTGTCAAGGCCCGGTTCGAAGATCGGAACCTTACCGGCTTCCAATGCATCGATCTTCGCGGCCGACTTATCGACGCAGGTGACATGGTGGCCGAAATCGGCGAGGCAGGCACCGGAGACGAGGCCGACATAGCCCGAGCCAATCATCACAATACGCATTTGACCTCACATATTCCGGGTTTCAGCTCGCTGGTTTTGAGCACGCCCTTGCAAATGACGTGTCTTCAGGCGAACGCTTCAGCTGCCCTCACGCGTACACCCTGAAATAATCGACGCGCATATGAGTGATCCTGTCTGCGTCCTGCAAAGGCTGCGGAAACTTGACGTCGGTCCTCAATGCAAGTGTTAGGAGCGGCCAGAACACATCGAATTCCTCGTCCAGCCGGGCTGAGCGCGTGATTGGCCAATCAGCGGGCCTTCCCGTCTTCCTGTCGATGACGGGATCTCGATTGAAGTATGGGACGCATCGCGTCTGATCGATGAGCATGCCGTAGCGGCAATACCCGGCGGTCATGTCGACAGACGTTTCGACACCGGTGCTTCGTCCGCCCTCATCCGGCCCTCCCCATTCGTGAAGGTAGGTTCCGTAGATGGTGGGCTCCCATCCTTTGTGCTCCACAATATCAAGCTCAATACTGGTCTTGGGTTCTAGGATGCTTCGGCCGTTCAGCATCCAGAATGCTGGCCAGGTCAACGGATGACGAGGAAAGAGCATTCGCGCCTCGAAATATCCCTTGCGCCATCCCTTGAGGACGACACCATCCTTTCTCGCTGTCTGAAGGTTTCCGGAAATCCACTGAAATTCGGGCAGCGTGTTTCCGTAATATTTCCGAACGTTCATCGGGCGCCCGATATATTTTGCCGAGATCTGCAGTGCCTTGCCACCTTCTGCCGCTGTGTCGTCGACGATGGAATATGGATTGAACCCCTCCTCGCCGTGCCTGGTGGCGAAGGCCGATCGACCATAAAAGCCGGTTCCGTCTGTCGTCGCCTTCGGACCGGCGTCCCAGACAGACCAATCCAGCGAATTGAAGGTGTCTTCAAAGACGACCTCTCGTCCGATAGTGGGATCGTCGGAAGCAACCACTGTGGCAGACGCGTTCTGGCATCTCAGGGCCGCCAGGGAGGCACCAGATGCCTTCAGAAAGCCACGCCGTGATAAAGAAGGCAGCATGCACGGTCTCCTTGCCGACGATTGACACCTTAGGCGAGTTCACCAGCGGCGATCCGAAGGGCCTCGGCATGGATTTCCACCACGCGCTCGGGGCTGTACCTGTCGATGAAGGTCTTTCGAAATTCAGAGTGTGACTGCTCAAGCGAAAGGTTGTCGCAATAGTACGACATCGCATCGACGAGAGCTTTTCCACCGCTCACCGGGACAAGGCGCCCAAGGCGAGGATCGACGAGGATATCACTCGGTCCAAATTCACAGTCGGTCGAGATGACCGGCAAACCGAACCGCAAGGCTTCGCAGATCGCAAGCGACCACCCTTCCCACCGCGAGGTCGAGACATATACGTCGCTGGTTGCAAGGGCCGGCTGCGGGTTGATCGGGTAATGTTCGACGGTGACGTAAGCACCGATCCCGAGTCTCGATATTTCGGCGCGCAGGTTCGCCTCGCCAATGCCATATCCGACGATCCTCAGCCTGACATTCGGTCGGATCCTGACGAGCTCGGAGAATGCCTGAAGGAGGATATCCTGCCCCTTTTGAAAGGCAAAGCGACCGACATTGACAAATGTGACGGTTCCAGGCGGTGCGTCGGAAAGCGGCGTTTCGGACAGGTCAAAGGCGCGAACAGGATTGGGAACCCAGACCTGCGGTACCTTGCTGTTGAACATTTCCTTGAAAGAGTCGAGCTGTCTCGGCGACGTTCCGAAAACATAAGACACCCTCGAGAGAAAATAGGCGCGCATCAACAAGAAGAGGACCTTTGCCTTGAAATGGCTGCGCTCGCGCTTTGGATTTCCGTGCAAATGGACGGCAAATCGACGGTTCAATCCGATACAAGCCGCCATGCAAATAACCGTCGGCTCAATTTGCGGGACGACAACCAGGCGGTAGTCCTTCGACTTGATGACGCTTCGGAAAATTCGCATCAAGTCCAGGCGCCCGCGAGCGACGCGGTCGATGACATTATATCCACGCGCCTCCATCGGTCGGTTCTTGTGCACCGAGGTGTAGAGCACGTCGACCTCGAAATCGTCGGAAAATCGATCTGCGAGCATCGTGCAGACAGCATCGACAACCCGCTCTATTCCGGCAAACGCGCTTGTTCCCGGCTGGATGTAAAGGATCTTTATGCGACGTTGGGATCGATCGCGAAATGGCAGGCCGACTTGCATTTCCATTCGTCCTCCGGACCAGAAGGCAACAGGGCTCCATGTGCCGGCACACACAGCACCGACGCCAAAAGGGACAAGCATTCAATCAACTGCAAATCGCATCGGATGCGATCAGTATAGGGTGAGCGGATCCAACGGAACTCCCAGCAAAATCACCGCAGGTGATATCCAGGAAGCAACGAAAAATGCCGACGAGTTACTACTTAGCTCGCCCCAAAATACTTCGGGACGCGTAGTTTTATAGCCACTTCGGCCATCTATGTTGCAGCGCCACAGGGTTATTTCTATAGACGTCTTGCACTGCACTTGGTATGCTGCTTTGCAACATAATCTGAGTAGAGAAGGTTTGCAAGATGTTAAAAGTCCAACCGCTTCTCAGCATCATAATCACTTGTTACAACTATGAAATGTACATTTCGGAATGTATCAGAAGCGTTCTTTCGCAAGACTATGACAACCTGGAAATAATAGTGGTCGACGACGGATCGACGGACCGCTCCTGGGACAGGATCCGGGAATTCGGAGATCGGATCATTGCCGTGCGGACGGAAAATCGTGGGCAATTGAAGACGTCACTGCACGGTCTGTCTTTGTCGCATGGAGAGTTCGTGTACTTCCTTGATGCCGACGACGTTCTTGGTGAGGGCACGCTTCCTGAAATTGCTTCTTATCTCAGGCAAGATGTTTCCAAGATACAGTTCATGCTTCTGCCAATCGACAAGGATGGCAACGCGATCGGCAATGCGTTCCCCTCTCTTCAGCCATCGGACGACTCCGAACCGCTGATCCGATCGATACGCGAAAGAGGCTACTACAATACGCCGCCGACCTCTGGAAACATCTACAGGCGTGACGTCTACGAGGGCCTCGGGGAAATGGCCTACGAGCGCGGCATCGATGGTGTCTCCTATCTTCTTGCGCCCTTCGTCGGCAAGGTCATCTCGATTCCGAAGACGCTCGGCAAGTACAGGATTCACAACGCCAACCAGTCGTCCTTTTCCGTGCTGACATCAAAGCGGATGAAAGGCTACGTCGACCGCTTCATGGGACGTCTCAATCATCTTGCGGAGCTCGTTCAGGCACGCTGCGCGTCAACCCCCATGGTCGAAGTCCGCAGCGACTACGCCTACGTGATGGAACTGAATACGATGAGCCTCGTCGTTGACGGCAAGCGACCAAGTGTTGGCCAGATCGCAGCTTACATGGGCTCGGTGATGCGCGAAAACACCGGTAAGAAGCGATTTGCGCTTTGCCTTTTTGCCGTTGCGCTCTTTGTGCTTCCAAACGGCATGGCACAGCAGTTGGCGGCGATCCGGATCGACCCGTCGCGGTCTCGACAGATGCGGTCCCGCCTGAAACAGGCCTTTTCCGTTTAGCACCAATATGAGGATGGGGTGTCACGTGGCCAGGGCAACCGCCTTGCTGCGTGGCATCGCCGAGTAATAGACCTCGAGCGTCTCTCTGGCGACGCGCTCGATCGTCAGACGTTCGATGCGAAATTGGCTTTTCCGTCGCCAGTCTGCAATCCGTTCCGGTGCTTCCAAGAGGTGGCCAAGCATTCCGGCAAGAGCCGCCGGATCCCGGGGCGGGACCAGAAGCCCGGCCTCGCCGTCCTCAAGCAATTGGGGAATTCCGTCGACCGAAGAACCAATAACCGCACAGCCTGCCTCGCGCGCCTCAGACAATACGAGCGGTGCCGGGTCGGCATGGGATGGAAGGACGAAGATGTCCGCCCCCAGCATGTATGGGTAGGGATCCCTTGTCGATCCGACAAAGGTGATGTCCGACGCGCTTTCCAGTGCCGCCGCTCTTGCCTTGTATTCCTCGCGAAAAGGGCCATCGCCGACAATGTAGAGGTGGGCTGTCGGAAAGGACCTGTGAACAGTTTCAAACGCGTCAAAAAGGTCCAGGAGACCTTTGCGTGGATGAAGACCACCGACAAACAAGATACTCGGTGAGCGAAGCGGTTTCGGCTCTTCACTGCGCCCTTCCGATCGACTTGACCCGATCGTGCCGTTCAACACCACTTTCAACTTCGACGCAGGAACGCCGCGCCGGCGCATCGAGGCCCCGACGACATCGCTGACGGCGATCACGCGTGTTCCTAGGCCCATCAGGGTTGCGCTCTTTTCGAACTCATTGTGGACTGTCGTGATGAGTGGAACACGTCGCAACTTGCAGACCGGAAAAGCGATCACCGCGCTTGTCATCATATGCGCGTGAACGACGTCAATGTCGTACGTCTTGAGATGAGAATTCAGGCGCGATAGAGCCCCAATGAGGCTCGGGATCTTCCGCTGGTGACGGACAAAAAGCGTCTCGATGCCTTCTGACTTTAGAAGTGTATCGAAGTCTCCCCCTTCACTCGCAAGATAGACGCGATGTCCCATCCTAACCTGCGCGCAGGCGAGATCCACGGCTGCGTGAACATGCCCATTCAGGCGCCGGGTATGATTGAGAATATGCAGAATACGCATCATCGACCTCTCGTCATCTTGTGGCGATGCCCATCGCCTTCCAGGTGCGTTTGACGGTAAGCTGTTTGTGGTCTTCAAGGAGCAGCGGTTGCTGTCTCCACGTCGATCGTCGAAACCCGGGCTGTCGGCTGGTAATTGAAGCCGCCCTGCCGGCCGATCGATTCTATTCCGAAGCTTTTCAAGCGGGCGATCGCCTTTGCTGCATTTTGTGCCGCTCCCTTGCTGTAGATGGGATAGGCGTTTGTCAGGATGTGGCTGCCCTCGAGTTTCAGGTCGCCACGAAACAACCCATTTGCGCACGCGTGGTGGCGAAAATCGGCTTCTGCTCTTTCGGCCGACGTAACCGCGCCAGCGATGACCTCGACAGCAAAATACTCTCGCTCAGCGACGCGCCCGTAAAAGTCCGAATAAACGGTCAAACGCTTCCACGAGCCCTCGTGAGAGAAGTTGTAAATGATCGCCTGGGGAAAGCCCCGCTCACCGGCGAAGCTGAAGTAAAGAGTGATGAGTGTAATGGTTTTCAGAGGCGAGGTTTGTCCGTTGCCGCATATCCGTTCAGCAACGCTGATCGGCACCGTCGAGACAACTCTAGTCCCGCCCAAGCAGTCATCACCGAGCAACAGCTCGTAACCGCAATCTGTCTTATGCAGCTGGCGCAACTCGGCCGACAGCTTGAAGACGACCCCACAGCTCTCAAGCCTGGACACCGCTGCGCCATAGAGTGCAGCAAAACCTTCTCTTGGGCGCGCCATCTGGCGGTTCTTTGGTCCGGTCGCCCGTTTGCGCTTCAGCAAACGGCGCGAGAGATTGATGAGCGAGGCATATTCGGCAATCCAAAGCATGCGCTTGCGTGCGAGATCGAGATCGATCTCTTCGGGACGAATGCCGTAGAAGCGCCGCATGTAGGTCCCAAGCCCGGACCTGTGCAAGAGATAGGCCCCAATCCAGTAGCGCGCAAAATCCCTTGCGTTCGCCATCTGGCGACAGAATATGCGCGCGTAAAGGACCGAGGCGAATATCCGGATCACACCGAGTGGACCTGCGCCAAGAATGTCATCACGTATTGAAATTGGATAAAGAGTGATCTTCCCCTGCGGGTTCAGCCTCCCCCACGTCGGTTTGATCGGCACATAATGTTCAAGAAGCTCTGGGAAGTGCCGAAGCAAAGGGGAGTCGTCCTGAAAGATCAGGCTCCCGACGTCGAACGTGTAGCCTTCGTTCGAAGACCAGTCCATATGGTTTCCGCCGACATGATCGTATTCGTCGACGACGACGACACGGTTCCCTTGAGCAGAAAAGATCGACGCTGCAACGAGGCCGGAAATGCCTGCGCCGAGCACGATAACATCGAATTGCTGCACTGCAGACATGCGCGAGGTATGATGGCTTGCGTCATCCATTTAGTCGCCTCCGAACTGTCCTCCCGGTAGAACGAGACAGTATAATGCAATTAAAAAAGAGTCGATATCTCAAGCACAAAGTCTGAAAAACAATAGGCACCTGAGTATTTTTGGCAACGCTTTTGCACCGCAAAATAAAATATAACTTTTCACTTGATGTACATCAAATAATGCGGCAGACTTTTTGCGGTTGCGAATTCAAGGAACCAGCCTTGCTGCAGTGCATTCACTGCAACAACACTGTCGAAGGGCAGGCAGGGCTGATCGACGGCAAAGGGTTATCCAGTGCTGCGGCAAAGCCTCGCCCATCTCCTTCAAGGTCCGTTGGACGGCATAGATCTTATCTCGACAGACGTCTTCGACACTTTGCTGCTGCGCCAACCGCGATCGCAAAGATCGCGCGTGATGCAGGCCGAGCAGCGCTTTGCTCGTTTGCTGCGGGATGAGGGAATTCTGGTCCGTGCGGATCATCTGTTTCGAGCCCGGCAAATGGCCGAGCGGTTTGCCTATCGTGCGCTCAACGTTGGCGGCGGTGTTGGCGAAGTCCGGCTCGTCGACATTATCCAGCGTCAACTTGCCGTGCTTGGCCTGCCTGAACGGCTGCTGGAGCGGCGCATCGCGCTGGAAATGGCGATCGAAAAGGTTTCGCTATCGGCAAACGAAAAGCTCGCCAGAGTTTTGCGCCTGCACCGCCAGACCGGTATTCGCGTCGTGGCCGTTTCCGACACGGCACTGCCGACACGTCAACTGACGGAACTGATCAACTACTTTCACGGTCCAGGTTTGATCGACAACGTCTATTCGAGCGCAGACGTTGGAGAAAGCAAGCGCTTCGGAAGACTGTTTTCACGGGTCCTCGACAAGGAAGGCGTTGCACCGTCACGCTTGCTGCATCTCGGTGATGATTATCTTGCTGACTGCGCCGTGCCGAGAAACATGGGCATCAATGCTCTACACCTACCCAAGGGACGCCTGAGGCGGCTTGCCGCCCGCGCCGATGGCGCCCGGGCAGAGGCCATCCGTGGCGTTCGCAAAGGGGTCATGCGCACATCAGGGCGCCTGCCTGACCTGGACGACCGTGCTGCCTTCGGGCGAGAAGTATTCGGGCCGATAGTTGCGCAATTTTGCCTTTACATATGGCTCTATGCCAGGGAAGCGGAAACGCGGGGCAATTGCGCATTGCTGTTTTGCGCACGCGGCGGTATCGGCATCAGGGAAGCTTTCGAAAAGTTGCTTGCCAAGCTTGACCTGCCACTTGAAATCCGTCGCGAAAACATCCTCATCTCGCGTTTGGTGGCGGCACGCGCAGCCCTCATGCAGCAAAGCCCTGCCGTCCTCGATGAACTCGGCCGGGAGTTCAGGAAAAATACCTTTGCCGATGTTGCCAATGCACTCGGCGGCCGCACCTATGACCTTTCCGGGCCTTGGCAACTTCCCTTCGACCCAAGCCACTTCTTTGCGATGATCGACACCCCTGAAGGCTATGTGGTGCTCGACGACATTGCGAAACAAAACGAGCTGTTCAAGCGCCACTTGGACGTCGTTGCGGGCGATGCCTCTCGTATCGTTCTTTGTGACACCGGCCTTTACGGGAGTACGCAGCGTCTTGTCGCGGCAGGACTTCCCGAGCGGACATTCGAAACGATCCAGTTTGCGAGGTGCAACTACAAGGGCCTAAGCGAGGATCACTTCCCACAGGTCACAGGATTGGTTGTCGAGGAAAATCTTTATAACCCCCTGAGGGTCGAGACAGTCATCCTTCGTTACTGGCAGATTATCGAGAGCCTATTTGAACCCGCAATTCCCTCGGTTCGGCATTTTAGTGAATCGGGCGATGGTACTGTTTACTGCAATGCCGGCAATATCGCCTATGGCGAGGTTGATCCGACTGACGGAAATCTGCTGCTTGCGGGCGTCCTCAAGTACATTGAACGGATCGGAAGTGGCGCCGAGATCATGTCAGATGCTGATCTCGCCTGGGTGCGCCTCAAGCAAGCCATTACCAATCCTGGCGCATTCGACATGATGGCATTGGGCGTCGGGGCCCGTTCTGTCGATTTTGGCCGCCCCGAGAGCGTCTACGTCCTGAAGCAATCCGCGGCCCCGGAACTTGGGAAGCGGCTGACTGCAGTCAAATCGCAGCTTTGGCGCGAAGGTGCCATTGCCCGCGATTTTCCGTTCCTGAAGGCGGCGCTCTTACCTGCCTTGGAGATGGCCCACATTGTCAGGGGAGTGTCGGCCCGCCTCAAATAGCAGAGCTTCGACGTGGAGGAACGTTGTGGGATCAGCTGCCGGATAGACCCGGCTCCAAGCAGACATCACGCGGGAGGATGACTTCGGTTCAAGGGCGCGAAAACCTTCCGCGGCCTTGCATAAGAACACGGGTCGCGGCTCAACGTCGCGATCTGGCTGGAGCACGCGATTTCGGAGTAAGACATGCTTGCGGTAAAGACAATCAAGGGAGCGGGTTGGCTCGTTTTCTCGCGCTTTGTCGGGCGAATAATCGACTTCTTCACCCTGCTTGTTCTTGCTCGCATTCTAACGCCTGCCGATTTCGGGCTTGCTGCGCTAGCAACATCCCTGGTTGTGGTTGTCGACACGATGCTCGAGGTTCCCGTGACCCAGGCCCTCGTGCGGCTCCCGACCATCGACAAGAGCCATCTTGATACCGGCTTTACAGTTGGTCTCATGCGAGGCGCCGTTATCGGAATCATCCTTCTGGCGGCCGCATGGCCCTATTCATGGATCAACCACGACAGCCACCTGGTCGTCCTCGTTGCCGTCCTTTCGCTTGGACCTATTTCGAGGGGGATGACAAGCCCGGCGATGGTCAATTTCGCGCGTCAGCTGGGGTTTCGCCAGACGTTTATACTGGAGTCGTCAGGCAAACTGACGGCGGCCATTATCGCAATGTTCGTCGTTTTAAGCGGTGGAGCTTATTGGGCGATTGTTGCTAACTTCGTGATCGCTTCCTTTGCGTCCACAGTCGTATCCTACATTCTTGCGCCCTATCGTCCGGCCTTTTCCCTGGCGCGCCTGCCTGACTTTGCCGGCTTCATCGGCTGGTTCTCGTCAGCCCAATTGGTGTCGGCGCTCAACTGGCAATTCGATAGATTCTTAATCGGGGCGCTAGCTGATCGTCCGACACTCGGACGCTATGCCGTGGCAAGCGACGTTGCCGTCATCCCCACACAAAGCCTGATTGGCCCGGCTTTGCAGCCAGTCATGGCTGCGTTCTCGCAGATCAACGCGGATCGCGCGCGCGTGCGCCAGGCATTCCTGAAGGCGACCCGTTTTGCCATGCTTATCTCCGCGCCTGCCTGTGTGGGCATATCCTTGACGGCAGACCTTGCCACCGACCTCCTGCTCGGCGCCAAATGGGAACACGCGGCTCCCCTGCTTAGCCTGCTTGCGCTTGCTGTTGCGCCAATCCCCTATTTCCAGACGCTCTCATCGGTTAGCGTGGCGCTTGATAGACCGCATGTGATTTTCCGGCTGAATACAGTCGATCTTTGTTTTCGCGTGGTTCTGATTTCGCTCGGGTTTTACTTGGGTTCGGTCACAGGTGTGAGCATCGCGAGAATTGCCCTGTCGACGCTGATGTTCATCTTCTACCTCAATGAAGCCCGCCGCCTGCTTGGTCTCGGATTTCTTTCGCAGCTAAAAAACCTCTGGAAGGTGGCAGCCGCTGTCGTTGCCATGGCCGCGGTTGTCTGGCTTTTGCGTGAGGAACTGGAGGGTCAAAACTACCCACATGTGGTCGAGCTTGCATTTGCTATTACCGCCGGGGCGGCAACATATGCCGCCACTTTGTTGCTGCTCGGCGTAAGGCTGATTGCCGGACGAGGTCGTCTGGAGCTCTTTGATCGTTGACGCTTGGAGAAGTCCAGGGACCGCACGATGGCCAAACTTGCTTGTTGCCACCCACAGCAAAGAGGTTGAGCGCTGAACTCGGGCTCCAGCAGATCATCGCAAGGCGCAACCTTTGCCAGAAAATCCGCGCTGCGACCGGGCAAGGCAAAGGGACCATCAGCCACGGGTGCGGTTAATGACTGTTCCAACCACGTTCGCACCGGCTCGACGCAGCAGCTGAACAGACTCCGAAGCCTCTTCGATCGTCGTATGGCCAGCGCGCGCGACAACGAGGACGGCATCCGCATAGCTTGCAAGCGCAAGCGCATCCATAGAATGGCGAAGCGCCGGGAGATCAAGCAGCACATCACCGCGTGTGCGTGCGGCCTCGAAGATGCGTCTTACACGCGGATTGCGAAAGTCGGTAAATAGATTGGCGTTTGTGTCCCTCGAGTGAATCGGCAGGACCGCCACCCCGCCGACGTCCTCGAAGGACAGCTGCTCTGGCATCAGTCCGGCAAATGCGGCACCTGCTAGCGAGACCGCCGGCAGATTGTCACCGCTTGCGCGTTCATCCTCACCGTCAGCAGCCTTGAACAAGGTTACCTGACGACCGCCGCGACTGACGAGTTGCGCGAGACTGGCACACAAGGTCGAAACACCGGCACCGGGCGTCCAGCCGACAACGGCAATTACAATGCTTTTTTCATTGCGCAGGCTCGTACAGGCAATCTCGACGGAGGTACGCAGGTCGCGAATGGCGGCGACGAATTTCTGTTGCTGTGGGCTCGTAATACGCCAGGGAACACCTTCTGCGCCTGGAACATCAGGAATTGAACCGAGGCAGCGAACCTCCATTTCGCGTGCCAGTTCCTTGGCGCTGCGAACGCGGCGATCAAGCGCCATTCGCACGACAACGACACCGAACCCGACGAGTAGTCCAAGTACGCCGCCAAGGGCAATGATAAGAGATTTCCGCGGAGCCGACGGTCCAAGCGGGGGCAAGGCAGCGCCGATGATGCGCGCATCGGAATCGGGCGTTGCTATTGCGGGCAGCGCACCCGCGTGCATTGCTTCGCGCGCGGCATCAACCTGCCGCGCAAGCGAATCCAGTCGACCTTGCAAGGCCTCCGTGCCCGCGCGCGCAATCTGTTCCTTGAAGGCCACCGTCTGATAAATGTAGCCAGAGACCGTTGCATTGGCGACGCGTGCCGGCAGTTTCGGATTCGACGAGGAATACTCGATTTCGATGACGAAGGATTGACCAACGCGGCGTGCGTTGAGACGTGACATGAAATTCAGGAAGGCAGCCCGCTCCGCTTCGTCAGCAAGCTCGATGGCTGTGTTGGCCACACCCGGTTGCGCGCGACCGACGGTTGCGCTCTCGCCACCGCGTTGCCCCGCGAGCAATGGCAGACCACGCAGCAACCTGACGAGCAGGCCCGGCTGCCCGCGACCAAGCTCAGGGTCATCCTTGAGGTCCAGGCTTTCAAACACGGCTGACAAAAGCCGCTCCGACTTTATGGTCTGAAGTTCGCTATCGGCACGATTGAGATCAAGCGTCTGTTGGGCCCCAAACTCGCCTCCAGAGACTGCCGACTGGCGCGGTTCGAGCAGAAGTGTTGCCGTTGCCTGATAGGTTGGCGGCAATGAATGGGCATAGAGCGCAGCAACGACGAGACCGGCTGCGCTGCAGGCCGCAAGAGCGACTTTATGGCGTGTGCCAAGATCAATCAACGCGCGCAAGAGAGCGATCGGCCCATCGCCGGCAACATCGGATTGCGTCTCGTTTACCCGCCAAAGCCTCGAGGTTACATCAATAGGGCGGGGTCTGTTGAACATCATTCGTGCTCCTAGCGTTCAAGAGGTTCTGGTGGCGGGCTTTGGCATTGCTATCGCAGCCGCGCGTTCCGGTTCGAGCCTGCCACGCAGGGCGTCGAAGGCGGCCATGATATTGCCCCGGGCTCGACCGCGCCGATCGATGAAAGGTTCGGGCCAGACGGCTCGACTAAAATTGCTCGCAGTGTTGCGGAAGATGTGGTCAACGACCTTGGGGAGGCTCATCGTGCCCTTGGTCATCATGTAGAGCGGGTTGATGACTTGCGAATATCCCAGCCGTTCGCCGCTGACCCTGCCGCTTTTGACGCCCATATGGACGCCAAAGGCGAGAGCCGACTTGACGAGCCGACCTCCGTGCTTTGCAATTGCTGCTGCGAAGTCACGGTCCTCCAACCATCCGTAGAGGACGAGACGCTCGTCGAAGCGGACACTGCCAATTGCAGAAAACCGGAAAGCCATGTTGCAGCCGTAGGGGCTGAACGGCTCCGCCCACGTCGCATCCGCCTGGCCAGCCCTCACCAGATCAACTGCGTCTTGATACGAAATGCCCGGCCCCTTGATACCGTCAGCCACGACGTGCCCGGTAAAGCCGACGATCTGACTTTCGTCGCGGAACGTCTGGATTGCGGTCGCCAACCAGTCTTTGTCAGCGATGAAATCATCATCGAAGAAAGCAACTATTTCAGTTCCGGATGTCACATGCTTCAGCGCGGTGTTGCGCTGTGCGGCAAGCCCAGGCGGACCTGTGACGATCGTCACGTCGGGATGACTCGTCAGGTCACCGGCATCTGAAGCATCGACACAGGAGACGATGACGGCGTCGGGCTTCAGGCTCTGGGTCGAAAGGAAGTGTCGAACGCTTGCGGTCACGATCTCCGGGCGGCCCCGGGTTGCGAAAATGACGCAGGCGTGCGGCCCGGTCGGAGCAACAGATTTGTGACTTCTCAGCTCAGCCTTTGGCTTGTCGAGAAGCTCGATATAGCCGCTTGCCGTTTTCTCCCACGAGAATTGGCGAACCTGCTCGCGTCCCCGACCGGCCAGATCGCTACGCAGGTGGACCGAAGCAACAAGGGTGCGAACCGCCTTGATCCACTCGCGCGGTTCAAATGGGGAAGCTGTCATGGCGGCATTGCCGCACACCTCCGGCATGCTGGCGCAGTGCGACGAAATGACGGGGCATGATCTTGCCATTGCCTCTACAATTGGCAATCCAAACCCTTCCGTCAGCGAAGGAAAGGCAAGACACAGCGCCCGATCGAGCAGGTAGGCAAGGTCGTGATCGGATACGCGCCCGATAAAATAAACATTGGGCCGGCGCTGCAGCGTTTGCTCGGCAAATATACCGTCCCCCCCGCCAGCAATGACGACATCGAGGTTCATTTCATCGAGTTCGGGCGCGATATCGATCAAGAGCGACAGGTTCTTGTGACGCGCACGCGACCCTAAAGCCAGGACAAACGGTCGATCCGCCGTGATCGAAGAAAGCGCCTTCGGCGCCAGCTCCGCCAAGTCCGGGTTCCAGCTCAGCGCGTGCTCGTGCCCGTTTGGAAGGATCGCGATATCAGACAGACGGATCGGCAGATGTCGGGCTATCTGTCGTGCAGCCGCATGGGAGACCGACGCGACCCGGAGAGATCGCCGCACAAGCAATGGCTGAAGATTGTGATAAAGCGCGCGAAAAGCGCGGCTGTAACTTTGCGGCGCGGCGAAGATATTCGCATCGTGAATGCAAACGATCTGATCGGCCTTTAGCGCCGGGGCTGTGTTGCACAGATTGAGGAGCCGGCGATTGTTACTCAGATACGGCAGCTCAATTTGCTCCCACGCGTGACCGCTCAGTTGACCGCCCTTCTCAAGCCTCATTCGCTGCAGCGATGGCTCTGGCGTCTTCGTAGGCACGATTAGGGTTGCCCCGTCCGCCCCCGTGAATTTGTCCATCGCGCCGAGGACATTACGCGCGTATCGCTGGACACCGGTTACGCCCTGCGTGAGAAAGCGGCCATTGATTGCGAATTCTCTCGCGCTCATCCAAATTTCTCCTGGCCACCGCCAAATCGTTGTGCGGGCCGATTGAAGTGCATCAGATCAATTTGTGTCTCTGCCTTGTGTCACGTGACGTCCGGGCGCAAATAACCGCACCTGCATTTGAGCACGCGCCACGACACCGGAATTCATTGGAGGGCGCGATAACGCGCCGCTAGGATTCAGTAGCTGCCGCGCGAGCGCAACACTGCGGGGATCGTCTTCAGCATGATCGACATGTCGCCAAGAACACTTTGTTCTTCGACATAGCGAACGTCGAGTTGGACGCGTTCGTTATAGCTCGTGTCGCTCCGCCCACTGACCTGCCACAAGCCAGTAACACCGGGACGAACCCTGATATAATCGGCATAGTACGAACCATAGAGTTCAGCCTCGCTTGCAACGATCGGCCGCGGTCCGACGAGGCTCATCTGGCCGCGAATGACATTGAAGAGCTGGGGAATTTCGTCGACACTACTTTTGCGCAAGAACGCGCCGAGCGGTGTTACGCGCGGATCATCCCGAAGTTTGCGGGTTGCGTTCCATTCCGCCCTTAGCGAAGGGTTGGCCGCCAGATGCCGCCTTAAAACCTCGTCGGCATTCTTGACCATCGTTCTGAACTTCAGGCACGGGAACATCACACCGTACCTTCCGATCCGACGATGGGCGATGAATATTGGTCGCCCCTGTACGATCAGAAGGATTGCGACAAGCATCAGGATCATTGGCGCAAGGACGAAAAGCCCAATGCTCGCAATTGTTGCATCAATCGCGTATTTGACACCGTCCAGGATGGCGGATCTGTTATTATGTCCGAACAAATCGGATTTTCGGGAGGTCGCTCTGCGAGAGTGCAGCGCTGCATTGTTGAACCTGTCGAAATTTCGACCGAGATCAATTTCCCTCATCTGCGTATTCCCCTCGTAAACATCTAGACTTCGGGCACTTGCAGACAATGCCGTCATGGCACGCACAGGAAAGCTAACAAGTATTAAACGATTTGACAATATTTTTATTGCGCTGCACTATATAACTGTGCAGCGCGGGATATGAGTGTCACTTGTTGATCATATTTCTGTCTTAACTGCCTAATGTAATTGCCAATAGTCTGATTTTTAATCAAGACAATGGTAAGAACTACACCCGCAATGCACGCCACGATAATTTCGATTGTTGTATCTCGAGGGATTTGGCGTGCGAGTAGCAATTATTCATTACTGGCTCGTTGGGATGCGCGGTGGCGAGAAGGTTCTCGAAGCACTGTGCGATATATTCCCGACGGCCGACATCTATACACACGTGTGTGATCTGGCGGCCATTTCGGACAAGATCAAGCGACACAAGATACAGACGACCTTCATTGGCGGTCTGCCCTATGCCAAGCGAATGTACAAACGCTACCTACCGTTGATGCCCATGGCGCTGGAGCAGATTGATCTCGGCGCCTACGACCTCGTCATAAGCAGCGAATCCGGACCGGCCAAAGGCATCATACCGACGTCACCGGCATTGCATCTTTGCTATTGCCACTCGCCGATGCGCTACATCTGGAACATGTACAACAGATATTACGACAGTTCCGGTCTGATGACGCGCATGATGATGCCCCCGATGGCGCATTATCTAAGGACCTGGGACGTCGCGACGGCCAATCGCGTTGATGATTTTGTCGCCAATTCGACAACTGTTGCTCAACGGATCAAGAGCTATTATCGCCGCGAGGCGACTGTCATCAATCCTCCGGTAGACACTACGGCATTCCGACCAGTCGCGGCCACCGATGTCGAGGACTATTATCTGATGGTCGGAGAACTCGTCAGCTACAAGCGGCCCGATCTGGCGGTCGAAGCCTTCAACCGGATGAAAACCAAGCTGGTGGTGATTGGTGGCGGCGAAATGCTCGACCATCTCAAGAAAATTGCAGGTCCGACCGTCACCATCCTCGGCGCGCAACCGTTTGATGCGCTCCGCCATCACTACGCCCGATGCAAGGGCCTGATATTCCCCGGCGAAGAAGACTTCGGGATCGTGCCTGTCGAGGCTATGGCAAGCGGGCGACCCGTCGTCGCCTTTGGGCGCGGTGGCGCGACTGAAACTGTCGTCAATAACAAGACAGGGGTCTTCTTTCAGACGCAGACAGTCGAGGCGCTGATTGATGCAGTCGAACGCATGGAGCGTCTGGACTTCAACCCTGCAGATGCCGTGTCTCGCGCAGCTGATTTTCGACGGGACGTCTTCGTGGATCGCTTCCGGAGCTACGTTGCGAGAGCGACCGGCGCCACATTGGCCGTGTCGGCCTGACAGGGGCGACGAAATGCAAAGACAATTTCAACTGGAGTAACAGGATGCTGCTTTTCTCCTTATGTGAATGGGTCCAAGGACGAGGTCTTCGGGCACGCGGCAAAGAAGGGCGAAACCGCAAGGTAGCTGCCTCAGCTGCATTTCTGGCGATTGCTGTTGCGGCCAGCGCCGAAGCCGGCGAGGAATATGTCCCAGGACCTCAGGACACTTTGAAGGTACGCGTCTACGAATGGCGCCCAAGCACGGGAACCGCATTCGAATGGGCCCCTTTGACTGGAGATTTCGTCGTCTCTTCGGCCGGCAACCTGTCGCTGCCGATCATTGGTAACGTTCCTGTGGCAGGCAAGACACTCGAGCAGATATCGGAAACGATCGGACTGCGCCTCCAAAATGAAGTCGGCTTGCAGAAGCGGCCAAGTGCCTCGGTCGAAATCTCGTCATACCGCCCGCTTTTCGTGACCGGGCTGGTCGCGAGTCCAGGCAAGTATAACTACAGCCCTGGTCTTACCGTCATACAGGCGCTCAGTATGGCAGGCGGAATCGGTTCGACCGATGCCAGCATGATCAGTTTGCAACGCGATGCCCTGTCGAGCCGGGGCCAGGTGCGCGAGCTGGAGGCCGAAAGACTTGGTCTCATTGCACGACAGGCTCGCGTTGAGGCCGTTTTAAACGGGGGCGCGTCGGTGGACTTTCCTCAAGAGCTATTGTCGAGGGCCAAGGAACCACGCTTCTCGAAGATGATGGAAGAGGAACAATCGCTCTTTGAAACCCGCCAGCGCTCGCTGATGACAGAGATCGATGCGCTCGATCGCGCCAAGGTGCTCGCCAACAACCAGATCGACGCCTTGAAGGAGAAAGCTGTCTCACTTGCAAAGCAGATCGATCTGGCGAGCAAGGATCTAAACTCCGTTAACAAGCTTGTCTCACAAGGATTGACGGTCTCTGCCCGCCAGCTGGGAGCCAACCAGAATGTCGCTGAACTCGAAAGTCGCAATCTGGACGTTTCGTTGGCGATGCTCAAGACCGAGCAGGATCTTGCCAAGGTGGACCAGGATATTGCCGACGTGCACAATCGCTATCGTGTCAGCGCGCTGACAGAGGCAGCCGAACTGCGCGACAGATTTGCGTCAAACACTGAAAAAACCAAGACGGCACGCGACCAGCTGAAGAACCTCGAGGTCCGCGCACCGTCTGCAATGGCCTCCCTCGCTGAGGGAAAGGATCCCTACAGCTTCCTGATGACGGTTAACCGGGTAATCGATGGCAGCATGCAGACACTTGTCGTCAGCGACAATGATCCGGTCATGCCGGGCGACATGATAAGGGTCGAGCAGCGGGAAGAGCCAATGGCTGTCTCAACGGACGTCAGCAGCAACTGAGCTTTTGGTCGTTGTATTGCCCTAGGAACGCAATTTGGGCTTGCCTCAGCATAGGAGATACACGATTATATCCGGTTAGGGGGGAATTCGATTGGGAGGTCGGAGCAACCGATGGGCTGGGCGCTATTAGTCTCGTTTCTGATCGGCGCAATCTGCGCATTGCGGGTGCCTGTCCTCATATTCGCGCTGATCGTTCTGGTCGTGATGATCGCCTATGCTGGCGTTAGCTATACCAATGGCAGCCCTCTCATGCATGCGATCGCCTGGGGCTTTGTGTTCGCGGTCGTGCTGGAAGCAGGCTATGTCCTTGCCCACGTGCTCCTGCATTCATTCTATACGCGACCGGAAAGCGACGCCGAAAAGCGAGCTCCCCAACAGGCACAATCAAAATATCATGCCGACTGACCGGCAGATTTGATAGCGGGTTTCCAAAAAACATCGTGGCCAGGTCGTGCAATTGCTTGAATTTTGCACTGGACATTGTTCTCGCACGGCTGGTGGCATACCCTCAAACAGGGCTGCGCCGTCGGGCAAAGTCGGATTGTGCCCCTGTCTTGGCCTCTTTCGCCAATCTGGCGAGCGCGAGCTGTTCAGCCTTTGCCATCCCGAATTTCAGCCTATATCCGGCCTGCTTGAGGCGCTCGCCGGAAAAGCGCATTCGCCACAGCGGGTTTCTGATCGGCAGGGTGCGGAAGCGTAAGAAGTCATGGAGCCAATCGATGACCCATGGAGCACTAACGACATGGTAGCGACGGTCACCGCTTACCGCGAAAGCCTTGCGCATGAAATCAATATGCCTCGGCAAATCGCGATCGTCTTCCGCGATATTGTATATCTCGACCCGCCCAGCCTCGCCTCTGCCCGCCAGCCCCTCCTCGATCGCCCAGATGAGAGCGTCGGAAACATCGCCGACATAAATGTGATGAGCGTGACGGTGCGATGCGAGCATGCGCTTGAACAGGCTCCAGTCGCGAACGCCGATGATCTGGCCGACGTCGACAACGACGGCTGGTCTCAGAATTGTGCATCGCATGCGGCTGGCGACCCGCATGAGCGCCATCTCGCCGGCAAGCTTGGTGCGGCCATATTCGCGCACGTAATCCAGCGCCCAGTATTCCGAGGCGATATCGCGATCAACCGATAGAACCGGTGAGCTCTCCGAAATCTCAACGGCGAGACCGCTCCCGTAGACGGCGATCGAACTCGTGTAACAGAAGGCCTTTGCGCCCGCATTCTCGGCAGCTCGCGCCAGCCGCTCGGTCGCTCTTTCATTCAGCGGTCTCATGCGATCCTTCTTGCCGATCTCGGCGGCCAAATGGATCACCCCGGCGCAGCCTTCGACGACAGTGTTGAGATCCTCATCGCTGGCAAGGTCAACCTGACGCCATTCAAGCCCCTGGTCGTCGCGGGGCGGCTCTCGCGACGTGGTCGCTCTCACGCGATAGCCGCGTTCAAGCAGGTCGGCGACAACGAAGCGACCAATCCGGCCCGTCGCGCCGGTTACGAGAATGATTTCACCCTGCATGCGCGGTCACCTCCGCAAGGATTGGACGCGCCAACCTGTCCTTCAAATGGTCGGCGAGACGAATTGCCATGGCGACGATCATCTGAGTCGGATTGCAGTGTCCGGCGGTCGGAAATACCGAGCTCCCGGATACATAGAGGCCTTCGACGCCGTGAACCTGGCAATCGACGTTGACAACCCCCTTGGCGGGATCGCTTGACATGCGCGTTGTACCGGTCGGATGAGCGACATCCACGAAACTTGCAGGGATGGGCGCCTTGTCGCGCACCCAGTCGGCCAGAACAGGCTCTGGAAACCCTATTCTGGAGAATTCGGCTGCGACCAGTTCGGCCATGCGGTGCATGGTGCGCGCCTCATCCGGATGGCTGCGCCAGTCGACCTTGGGCAAGCGCATCCCGAAACGATCGCGACGCTCCGACAGGCTCATGCGGCTGTCTTCATCGGGCATCTGCTCGCACATGCAGTCGAGCGTAAGCTCCTGCAGCTTGCGCGGCAGGCCATTTCGCGCTCCGAAATAATCGACAGCTCCTTGAACCATCAAAGGGACATTGCGCGCCACGCTGACGACATCTGCGGGCAGCCTCGGCTTTCGCGCCGCCAGACGCCGCAATGCATCCCAGGGGTCATCAGGCGCAAGGACTTCTCCGAGCCAGCCTGCACAGTTTAGCAAATGTTCGTCTCGCTGGACTTTCGGGCTCAGTCTCAGTCCGGCACGGAAGAAGCGACCACGAACATTGTAGCGACCAAATCTGCGACGCAACGCTTTCGAACCGCTTAAGGAGAAAGACGCAGTTGGACCACGTAAATGGTCCATCAGGTAGCGGCCGACGCGGTCACGATCATTGCCAAGCGCTTTGCGATCCTGTTCGTGGGAATTGAGGAGAATGCGAGCATTCTCAATGCCTCCAGCGCAGAGCGCTACAGAGCTTGCAACAAGGCTATGCTTTCGTCCGTCGCCTGTGGCAAACTCAAGGCCACGCGTTTTGGCGCGCGCCTCGTTTGCCAGCACCCGCAGCGCAGTCGCTCCTGTTACCAGTGTGACATTGGGTCCGAGGTGCTTGGCTATGTGCCGCCCAAACCGCATATACTCGAATGGGTAAGACTCCGCGTCATCCCTGCTGAACTGCCAGAAGAAGGGCAGTAGCAGGTTGGCGGAAACCTCTTTCTTCGGCGCATTGCGTCCTGCAATCGACCAGAAGCGCTGGTCGCTGTAGCCGTTACCGAGTGCAAGTCCGAGATGATTGGCGCTGCGATCCATGTATGGGTCGAGATCGTGCATGGCGATTGGCCATCCCGAATGTCCAACCCAGTCGCGTTGTTCGAAGTCGATGGCGTCGAAAGGGCCGCACCGACCGCCCCAGGTATGCGAACTACCGCCAAGGATGCGGTTGCGCACGGACCATTGGTCGCGAACCCGCGGGCGCCCGATATTTTCAATATCGTTCAACATGTCATTTTCGGCCTCACGGCGCTCGCCACCACTCTCCAGAAGCACAACAGTCAGCCCTGAATTCGACAGTTCACGCGCTAGTGTTGCGCCCGCCGGTCCCGAGCCAACAATGCAGACATCGCAACGAAGCAACGGGACGACAGTGTCGCCGGGTTGAAGATCAATCATTGGCATGCCCATCACCCCTTGCGTGTCGTTTCTAAATTGGCGGCGCAATGCCAGCATTCTCGGCCTATTAACGCGGCAGCCATCTAGCTCGAGCCTCCCAGTACTGGCAGCTCGCTCTGGCGGCGTAGCGGGATAAACGGTGCTGTAGCCTCGGCGATAACATCCGGACGGCTGGCGGCCAGACCCGCCAAGATGAAGAACAGCAGGCCGAGGTCGACTGTCGGACCAACGACGAGCGAGCCGGCAAGCAAGCATAGGCATCCATTGCGTGCCGCAAGGTGGACATCGGCGACGAAGCTTCTGGAAGGCGCGCGACCAGGACCGAGTGCCGTTAGAACAAAAAGGAGAAAGAAGACTGCCCCGGGAACGCCGACGTTTGACAGCACCGCCACCGGGAAGCTCGAAGTTCTTGCCGTTCCAAGGCCAACACCCAAGCCATAGGTATCGAGAAAGTTCTGCAGTCCGTAACTGTTCCAGGAACCACGGGCTATGGCCGAGTTCGAGGTCGATTTACTGAGAACGAGCAGGTCTACGTAATTATGGACTGTGTTGAAAATGTCTTCCTGCAAAAGGACGATCAGTCCGGTGAGCAAGACAACCAATGGCGCAAACACGGTCACAAAGCTGCTGTTGCCTGTACCTGAACCAACGCCGCTGCGCAGCACTGCCGTAATGTAGAAGATCGCCAGACAGACTGGCGCGGCAACAAGCCCCGCAGAGGACGTCGACAGGACAATCAGTGCCAGAGAGATGACGGCTAGTGGGCCGGTCCATCTTGAATGCCGCTGGCAAAGCCACAGTGTCGCGGTAAATCCGAACGCGCCAAGTGTGGTACCGGCAAAGGCAGAAGCCTCTGGCCAGGAACCGACAATACGTTTCATGCCGTTGACCTTGTCATTGTCATGGAAGGTGTACTGCGCGTTGCGAATGAACTGCAGCATGTCCTGGGCACCGATTGCACCGGTGACGACATCAAGGAAGGCAAAGACCACGTTCAGTGCGGCATAAACTATTAGCCCAACGACTATGGCCCGGAAACCTTGCGCTGTTGAGCCGACAGCCGTGACCAGCAGGAAGCAGACGAGGTCTGCTACCAGATAGACCGTCTGCGTCAGATTGCTCGAAACCGGTCCAAGCGACACCACACCGCTCGTCAGCGGCTGATCGGCGATGCCGAGGGGAATGATTGTCGTTGCGTCGGCAAACAGCCGCGGCAGAAAGTAAGCTGAGAGGCCGCCATAAAGGACAAGACAAGCCAACCAGAAGCCAGGACGACCAAAGTGCAGGCCATCAAAGAGTGGCGCTGTTTGCCGTCTGCCGCGAAACATGGAAAGAGCGACGAACAGCAGGAAAAGATGAGCCGGCTGGACGCTGGAGGAACCCAGCACAAAGGCTGCAGCTGCGCCAAGCAGAGTCAATGCCACGAAGGCTTTGATTGTTGCATCCTGACCGAGCGCCAGGCAGTACATGCCGAGCGCGATCGTGAATATGCCGACCGGTTCAACGCCCATCGCCAGCCACACTCACCCGCGCACCGACCATTGCTGGCTTGGCTTGCCGCGCATTGCCGCTCTTTCCTGCGATCAGGCCCTTGAGTTTGAGAGCATGCTTCTCGACGGCGTGCCACGAAAAAACGGCAAGTAATATCGTAGCCGGTAGAGCCAGCGCGATGTTGAGATACCATTCGCGGTGTTGTGGAAAGAGATGTGCCACCGTCTGCTGTACCGGAAACGCGTAGAGGTAGAGACCGTAGGAGTAATCACCACTGGCAATGAACGGATGCTTTGGCGGTCTCGTGAGGCCGATCGCAACCGTAACATATGCGATAGGAAAGGCGGCGAAGTACGGTGCGTAGGGGAGGTTCAGCATGACGAACGACACCACTGCGGCAGCAATCGCACGAGGTGCCGTCACCTTGATGTGCTCGCGGCAGACAAACAAAACAACACCAGCCAAAAAGCTCAAGAGAAGAATGCGACCAGGAAGGGCCCCGTCCATGGGCAGGTCGGTCGCTCCGCGCATGAGGTCCCGTCCAATCACGGCAAGCTGGGCTATTACAACAACGCCGATCAGCAAGACCGGTCGAAAAACAAAGCCGATCACCGCAAGCACGGCCAACGCAACGTAGCACTCCAGCTCGTAGGGAATTGTCCAGAGCGATACATTGACCGCCTGATAGTAGGGATTGTCACGAAAGAGGCCGGGCAGCAGATATTGGATATGGCCAACGATATTCAGGAAATAGGTCGAAAACTGCGGGTCTGAAACGTAACTGGCAAGCGGCAACGTCGTAAAGACCGGCCCCAGAAGAAGGGCGCACAATGTTACTTCCACCGCAAGTGCCGGCATGAGGCGAAGTGCCCGCAGACCGAGGAAACGGGCAACATTGCGCGTCCGCAAGAGGCTGGCACTGACAAGGAAACCGCTAAGGGCAAAGAATGCCGGCAGAACGAATGTTATCAGACCGCGCAGCGGTGGCTGAAACAGGAAGACTTCACCGGCTTTGCCATAGGAGACCGCAAAGCTGTGAATGCATAAAACCGCGACCGCAAGCACCACCCTAAGGTAGTCGAAGCCAGAGGTATATCCATTCGCAAACCGCTCCTCGATCGACATGGTCTTACTCCTGTCGCTGGCATTGCAGTAATAATGAATACTACGCTGCGACGCACAATAGACCGGAAGCCAGTATTTGCAAAGCCACATATTGCACTGCGACAAAAAAATAGGAAACACAGACTAAACTTTTGAATGATGGCGAAGCTGCAACACTTCCACCTATTGTCTCTGGCCTGATAACGCCACAGACTGCGGATTATATAACTGATTTTTCGTGTAATTTCATATCCTCCGAGCACAACGCGCCGGCTCGCTGTGAAAAGGTAAGAATGCTGCAGCGCGCCATGGCCGGACAACATAAAGCGTCGGAAGCGTCGATTTTGCAGTGGTGACAGCGATTCATTTCTGTTGCAAAGTTCTGCTAACCGTGAAACCTTCGATGCAATTACTGGAAATAACCATGACGCGTTTCGTCCAATTAATGCGCACACCTGGCATCTATTTGCGGATGCTGGTCGCTACACTTGCGTTCTCGCTGATCACATACCTGCGTTATAGATCGGTAACATTGACGCTATACTATAGCGTTATTTGCATATTTCTTATGCAGTTTGGCTACATAGGGGGCGTTCTTTTCCTTGTTTGGCGCGAAAAGACGCGGCAAAACACAAACTAAAAGTTGTGCATCATAGATTGTTGTGTCGTTTCCGGAAGGAGGAGAAGCCGGCCTTGAGACACGCACATTGAAGGATTGATGTGTGATGAAATTCGGAACCAGTGGGCTTCGCGGCCTGTCTGTCGACCTTAAGGGCCGGGCTTCGGCGCTTTATGCCACAGCCTTTGGCCGCTATCTGCTCGACCGTGGAATGACCCGCCCCGGTGACACCATCCTGATCGGTCATGACTTCAGGGATTCCAGCCCGGAGATCGTTGCAAACTGTGCCGATGCACTTGATCGCCTTGGATTCGAGGTCCGCGACTGCGGCACGGTGCCAACACCGGCGCTGGCGCTTTACGGACTTCAGAAAAAAGCCGCGGGTCTCATGGTGACGGGCTCGCACATCCCCGCCGATCGCAATGGCATCAAGTTCTACCGGCCGGACGGAGAAATCGACAAGACGGACGAAGCAGCGATCACGACTGTCGCGACAGAACTCGACCGTGCCGGCTTTACGTTTGTCCCCCGCAGTGCCGGGATGCAAAACCAATCCGTCGAATGCCTGGCGCTCTTCCGCGAACGGAATGCCAATATTCTTCCCACGGAAGCGCTCGCGAGCCTGAAGGTCGGCGTCTATCAGCACAGCACGGTCGCCCGTGAGCTGCTGGTAGATCTCCTGGAACACTTCGGCGCAACGGTCGTGCCGTTTGGCCGCTCGGAAACATTCATTCCCGTCGACACCGAGGCGGTTTCGGAGGAGACGATCGCCAAGCTCAAGGAGGTCGCAGGACAGCATGGCCTCGACGCCATGGTCTCTGCGGATGGTGATGGCGATCGCCCGTTGGTGGCGGACGAAACNGGGACGCCGCTGCGNGGCGATTTGCTCGGCCTGATCGCCGCGAACTTTCTCGGTGCGACATCGGTTGTGACACCCGTGACATCGAATTCCGGCATCGAAGCCGCCGGTCGCTTCAGCGTCATTCGCACGCGTGTTGGCTCTCCGTTCGTCATATC
>NZ_AZNV01000059.1:0-26131 GCF_000510625.1 Rhizobium sp. IBUN | reverse complement strand
TCCAATTGAGCGTCTTAACGGCGAAATCAAACGCCGCACCGAGGTCGTCGGCATCTTTCCGAACGACGAAGCCATCGTCCGCCTCGTCGGTGCACTGTTGCTCGAACAGAATGACGAATGGGCCGTCCAACGCGCCCGGTACATGACCCTTGAGACCATGGCCCAAATGAGCGATGATCCGCAAATCAGTCTGCCCGCTGTGGCACGCTGATGTCCCCTCCGACCCGACGTCGGAAAGCACGGCAACCAGCCGTCAGCTACACCACTCCAATGGACACGATCGGCTTTCGAATAGACGAATAGGTGTTGGCTAGTCTTGTTCCCGCTGCAAACGGATGCTGGCAGGCCGCGGCGGGAGTTAACACGGGATATCAGGATCTGCGGGCAGCCCGGCGCATGATCGACAATGCCCGGGAGGTCGCAGACGAGATCCAGGCCACTTTTGAGCCGGACACGGATGTCAGGTTTGAAATCGGCGACCAGGAAGACCATTCGACGATTGTTACGACAATACTCTGTCGAGCCCTTCGCTTCGTGGACGCCGGCCGAATTGAGAAAAGCGCAGACCCACCGGGACACCTGCGGTGACCGGCTAACCAGGCGAGCTAAAACAGGCGCCTTGACGCCGCCGAGAGAGTATTTCTTCCGGCGTTCTCGCACCTTGCTTCCATCGCGTCGCTGGTCGAGCTCAAATTTCGAACTACATCGTCGGAACAATGGGTGGACCGGCATGCACCCTGGAACACGAGTGAGGACCGATGCCCCGCGTCATAATCATCGAATGGAAGTCGATCGATGGTACCCTTTTCGTTCATTTTCCCGAGCCGTTTCCAATGGCACCCTTGGAATGGAAAGCTTTTGCCGCCCTCTTCGATCGGATCGGTTTCCAGCCGGGGCAGAAAGATATGCGCACGATGCCTCCTTCCGCAGACGCGCCACGGCGTCTGGCAGATGGCTTGATGGCGCTCGGGTACTCGCTGGAACATCGAGGTGACGTCCCAGAGTCAATCATCAAGTAGCCGCGGTTAGGCCCCGTCCCCCCATCAACTGAGAAATCGCAGTCTGGCTTCAGTTCCCCTTGGCACGTGACGATTGTGCAGCAGCCACAACAAAAACATCTGCGTGCATTTTCGATAGACTTTCGCTTGTCGTCTGGCAGGATGGCGGGCAATGGAACTCTATATTCGAAACATGATGGCCGCTCCGCGTCGGCAACGTTGTGGTTGTGACCCACCTGTGAAGGCGCAGAACCCACGTTCATACTGGCTTGAAATCACGGGATTATGCTGACGGAGACAGTGTCCGTTGCCAAGGAGAGCTAATGATCAAGTCCGCAAAGGGATGGATCTGGGGCGTAGTGGCCCTCGTTGCAATCGGCGTTGGGTATTACGCATGGACCGTCCTTCGCAATGACGGTCTGCCCGCCGGATTTGCTGCCAGCAATGGTCGTATCGAAGCGGTGGAGATTGATATCTCGACCAAGACCGCTGGCCGGCTGAAGGAACTGCTGGTCCGTGAGGGCGATTTCGTCAAGGCGGGTCAGGTGTTGGCGCGGATGGATACCGCCCAGCTCGAAGCGAGCAAGCGCCAGGCCGAGGCGCAGTTGCGCCGGGCGCAGATCGCCGTCGATACGGCCCACAGTCTCGTTGCTCAGCGCGAAGCCGAAAGGAAGTCCGCGCTGGCCGTGATCGAGCAGCGCAAAGCGCAGCTTGACTCTGCAATGAAGACCAATGCCCGCTCGCGACAGCTCCTGAGCAGCAGCACCGTATCGCAGCAAGTGGTGGACGATAGTGAAGCGGCGGAACAGGCAGCGCGTGCGACGCTCGCATCGGCGGAAGCCTCGCTTGCCGCTGCAGACGCGGCGATCAACGCTGCCAAAGCGCAAGTGATCGACGCTGAAGCCGCCGTGGACGCGGCAAAGGCGCAGATCGAGAGCGTCGAAACCGATATCGCCGACAGCACCCTCGTCGCGCCACGCGACGGCCGCATCCAGTATCGTATCGCGCAGCCCGGCGAGGTCCTGTCCGCGGGTGGTCGCGTGTTGAACCTCGTTGATCTTGGTGATGTGTACATGACGTTCTTCTTGCCAACGGAACAGGCGGGCCTCGCATCGATTGGCTCAGACGTCCGTCTGGTGCTCGATGCAGCACCACAATATACGATCCCTGCGAAAGTTTCCTTCGTCGCTGATGTCGCCCAGTTCACGCCGAAGACCGTCGAGACCGAGGAGGAGCGCCAGAAACTCACCTTCCGTGTGCGGGCGCAAATCCCGCAGGAGCTGCTCCAGAAGTATGTTCGATACGTCAAGACTGGACTGCCCGGCATGGCATATGTCCGGCTCGATCCACAAGCAGCCTGGCCCGAACACCTCGAACGCAACCTCGTGAAGTGATGTGGGGAGCATGAGTGGGGCACCTGCAAGCATGAGCGCTCCCGCAGACGGTCACGCAACCGTGGCTCGGCTGGCGAATGTCACGCTGGCGTTTGGCAAGACGTTTGCGCTATCGGACGTGTCCCTGGATGTTCCCGCGCGTTGCATGGTCGGGCTGATTGGACCGGACGGCGTGGGCAAATCCAGCCTCCTGTCGCTTGTGTCCGGCGCGCGCGCCGTGCAGAAAGGCGATGTCGAGGTGCTGGGAGGAAATATGTCCGATGCCCGCCATCGTGATGAGACCTGCCCAAGGATCGCCTATATGCCGCAGGGCCTCGGCAAGAACCTCTATCCCACCTTATCGGTCTTTGAGAACGTCGACTTTTTCGGGCGTCTATTCGGCCATGATCGACAGGAACGCGAGACACGTATCCGCGAACTTCTCGACAGCACCGGGCTCGCCCCCTTTGCTGACCGGCCGGCTGCAAAGCTTTCAGGTGGGATGAAGCAAAAACTCGGCCTCTGTTGCGCGCTTATCCACGATCCGGATCTTCTCATTCTCGATGAGCCGACAACTGGTGTCGATCCTTTGTCACGCCGGCAATTCTGGGACCTGATTGACCAGATTCGCGCAGGCCGGCCGGGGATGAGCGTCATCGTTGCCACAGCCTATATGGAGGAGGCAGCCAATTTCGACTGGCTGGTTGCGATGCATGCCGGCAAGGTGCTCGATACCGGAACGCCTTCCGAGCTTTTGTCGCGCACCGGCACCGGCAATCTCGATGCCGCTTTCATCGCCCTACTGCCCGAAGCCGAGCGGCGTCGTCACGTCGACGTCGTCATCCCTCCGAAACAGGAAATAGAGGGCGAGGAATATGCGATCGAGGCAAGCCACCTCAGCATGCGCTTCGGCAATTTTACAGCTGTCGACAATGTCAGTTTCCAGATCCCGCGTGGGGAAATCTTCGGCTTCCTGGGATCCAACGGCTGCGGCAAATCGACAACGATGAAGATGCTGACCGGCCTGCTTGCAGCCAGCGAAGGTGAGGCCAAGCTTTTTGGTCGTACCGTTGATGCAAGCGACATGGCCGTGCGTCGTCGCGTCGGTTACATGAGCCAGGCATTTTCGCTCTACACGGAACTGACGGTTCGCCAGAACCTCGATTTGCACGCCCACCTCTTCAAGCTGCCGACAAGTACGATATCGGCTCGCGTCGAGGAGATGGCCAACCGCTTCGACCTCGAAGGTGTGATGGATGCGTTTCCTGACGGCTTGCCACTCGGTATTCGTCAGCGCCTGTCGCTGGCGGTTGCGATGATACATGCGCCGGACGTCCTTATCCTCGACGAACCGACGTCCGGCGTCGATCCCATCGCCCGAGACGCCTTTTGGCAGATCCTGGTCGATCTCTCGCGCAAGGACAATGTGACGATCTTCATTTCGACGCACTTCATGAATGAGGCGGAGCGCTGCGACCGCATCTCGTTGATGCACGCCGGCAAGGTCTTGATCAGCGATACCCCGGAGGCGATCACCAAGAGCAGGAATTCCCCCACACTGGAGGACGCGTTTGTCGCATATCTCGAGGAGGCGGCCGGCATATCACCCGTCATCAAGAGTGCTGCCGCAGAGACGACCGATACCTCGAAACTGCTGGGCTCGGGTCATGGACAGATCACCGGCAGGCGACGTGTTTTCGATTTTCGCCGTATGTTCAGCTATACAAGGCGCGAGGCTCTGGAACTACAGCGTGATCCTATTCGAGCCACTCTCGCAGTGCTCGGCAGTGTCATCTTGATGTTCGTCATTGGCTACGGCATCAACATGGACGTGGATGATCTTACGTTTGCGGTCCTCGATCGTGATGATTCCAGTATTAGCCGTGACTATGTGCTCGACATTTCCGGCTCGCGATATTTCATTGAGAAAGACCCCATCCGCGATTACGCAGAGATGGACAGACGGATGCGCGACGGCGAGATCAGCCTCGCGATCGAGATACCGCCTGGCTTCGGCCGAAAGGTGCAGCGCGGCGATCCGGTCGAGATTGGCGCCTGGATCGATGGCGCCATGCCACAGCGCGCAGAGACGATCGGCGGCTATGTCCAGGGAATGCATGCAAACTGGCTGACCGCACGCGCAAAGAAGCTCTATGGGACCGCCGCGACCCAGGGCGTATTCAGCATTGAAACCCGCTTCCGCTACAATCCAGACGTCAAAAGCCTTGTTGCCATGGTTCCGGCCGTCATTCCCCTGCTTCTGCTGCTCATTCCGGCGATGCTCGCCGCACTCAGCGTGGTCAGGGAAAAGGAACTGGGCTCTATCATCAATCTATATGTGACACCGGTCACGCGGCTGGAATTCCTTCTCGGCAAGCAGTTGCCCTACGTGATGCTCGGCATTGCAAACTTCCTGCTTCTGGTTGCCTTCGCAACCCTCGTTTTCAGGGTACCGTTCACCGGCAGTTTCATGACCTATGCGGCGGCCGCGGTGCTTTACGTGATCATCGCCACCTCGATCGGCATCTTCATGTCGACCTTCATGTCCAGCCAGATCGCAGCGATTTTCGGAACGGCGCTTTTGACACTCATCCCCGCGACCCAGTATTCCGGCATGACCGATCCGGTTTCCTCCCTGAAGGGCGCGGGCGCCCTGATCGGCCAGATCTATCCGGCGACCTATTTCATGACGATTTCACGCGGTACCTTTTCAAAGGCGCTCGATTTTTCGGGCCTGGCTGGCTCGTTCGTTCCTTTGCTGATTGCAATTCCCATATTGGTCGTCGCCGGCGCGGTACTGCTGAAGAAGCAGGAGAGTTGATATGGGTTGGTCCAACATCGTCCAGCTTGGCATCAAGGAACTGAGAGGGCTTGCACGCGACCCAATGCTGATGTTGCTGATCGTGTATGCCTTCAGCCTGCAAATATACACAGGCTCCAGCGCGCTTCCCGAAACACTCAACAACGCCGCGATCGCCATCGTCGATGAAGACCAGGCGCCACTCTCCGGGCGCATTACCACCGCTTTCACCCCACCATATTTCGTGCCGCCAAAGCTGATCTCGATTGCAGAGATGGACCAGCGTATGGATGCAGGGGTGGACACGTTTGCCCTTAACATTCCACCAAATTTCCAGCGTGACGTACTTGCCGGTCGGCAACCAACGATCCAGCTCAACGTCGATGCAACCCGAATGAGTCAGGCTTTCACCGGCAGCGGCTACATTCAGAGCATTGTCACGAGCGAGGTCAATGAATTCATGGATCGCTACCGCGGTGCGAACAATGTCTCGGTGGACCTGACGCTGCGGAACCGCTTCAATCCGTCGCTGAACAAGTCCTGGTTCGGATCGATCAACAACATCATTACGTCGATCACGATGTTGTCGATCATCCTGACAGGGGCTGCCCTTATTCGGGAGCGGGAGCATGGCACCATCGAACACTTGTTGGTCATGCCCGTCACGCCGATCGAAATCATGGTAAGCAAGATCTGGTCAATGGGGCTGGTCGTCCTACTGGCGACGAGCTTTTCCCTCTTTGTCGTCGTCAAGGGGCTTCTGGGGGTTCCGATCGAGGGGTCGCTGACGATCTTCCTTCTCGGCACGGCATTGTTTCTCTTCGCCACGACATCGATGGGGATTTTCCTGGCGACAGTTGCCGGATCGATGCCGCAGTTCGGCTTGCTCCTGATCCTCGTGCTGCTGCCGCTTCAGGTGCTGTCAGGCGCCATGACGCCGCGCGAGAGCATGCCTGATATTATCCAGAATATCATGCTGCTGGCACCGAACACGCACTTTGTCATTCTGGCGCAGGCGGTCCTGTTTCGAGGAGCACAGCTCGACGTGGTCTGGCCACAGCTTCTGGCGCTTCTTGTCATCGCGAGCGTGTTTTTCTGGCTGGCGCTGCGTCGTTTCAGACGCTTCCTGCGTTAGGTCATGGCGCGACCTACGGTGTGCGCGTGCCTTGCAGCCAAGAAGCTGGGCGTTCAAGCCCGCGGCGTGGTCTGCCTTACTTTCTATCCAGCGCGGAGTGCAAAGTTGCCCGCATCTCGTTGGCAGCCTCGGTCAGGACCGAGAGGAACCTCTCAACGACCGTCGATCGCGTCCTTCGAACCGGGCGCCATACGGCAAGCGTGTACGGGACGCTGACGCTTAGCCTACGCAGTACCACCCCCTTGTCGACATGGGTTGCAGCAGTCAGCGGATTGATGATTGACACACCTACACCGGCGGCAACCATCGAACATACGCTGGTGGCCGTCGTCGTCTCGACAGCATAACTGCGCGAAATGCCTGCAGCCAGGAACATGTCGTCAAGTTTTCTTCGATAGGGATCGTCCTGCGAAAAATAGACAAACGGGACGCCGTCGAAATCTGCGGGTTCGAGGAGGCTCTTTTGCGAAAGCCTGTGACCGATCGGCACGACGCATACTTGATCGCCAACGTCGATCCGCTGAGAGGCTACGCCAGGATATTCGAACCGGCCTTCGGTCACCCCCATGTCGAAGACCGTTGTTGCCATTTCATGTTGCAGCGAAACCTCCTCCAACGAATGCAGGGAGAGATGAACCGCCGGGCGATGCTTCAGAAGTTTTTGCGCCACGCGTGGGATGATGGAATCCGCATATGCCGGGATCGTGGCGATCCTTAGGTTGGAAGCGTTGTGCATGCGGATCGCCGACGCAGCACGGCTGATTTCTTCCATGCCGAGGAAGGACCGGCGAACGACTTCATGTAACAAAAGTGCCTGATTCGTGGGTGTCAAACGCTTGCCGAAGCGCACGAAAAGGTCGAAGCCGATTCGCTGCTCCATTTCTCTGAGCTCTCGGCTGATGGTCGGCTGTGACGTTCCCAGTGCCGCGGCCGCCGCGGTCACGCTTTTGCTGATCATGATGCTGTTGAAGACCTCAATCTGGCGTTGGTTGAGCCTCATCGGTCTGAGCCTTTCGCTTCGGTGCCTTTCCCCTCCTGACGAGAGCGCAGGTGAAGCCTCTCATATATCAGAAATGAATAAGAGCGCCCTATCAATTATTTCCCTCAGGATTCAGGGTCTGAAACTATCGCTGCCGGAACCCAAACATGCGTGACGGGCGATGACAAAATACGTCGAAGAAGAGACCTGGCAGGATGACGACCGGCGCTGGCTCGCCTATCGAGCAGGCGCTCTGCATATCGAGGATGTGCGGCTGGGCGCGGTTGCCGCCGCCGTTCCAACGCCTTTTTACTGCTACTCCGCCGGCGCCATCCGATCGGCTTACAGGACACTTTCGCGAGCACTCACCCCCATCGACGTCGCGATCTGCTACGCCGTCAAAGCCAATAGCAACATCGCCGTCCTTCGCCTGCTTGCAGAACTCGGATGCGGGATGGACATCGTTTCCGGAGGAGAGCTGGAGCGTGCACTGGCAGCGGACGTTCCTGCGTCAAGGATCATCTTCTCCGGCGTCGGAAAGACCCGCGCGGAGATCGCCCGCGCAATTGAGGTCGGCATTCACCAGATCAATGTCGAGTCGGCGGCCGAAATCAGCGTGGTCGCCGAGGTCGCCCGTGCACTCGGCAAGCGCGCGCCGGTCGCATTGCGTGTCAATCCCGACGTCGATGCCAAGACGCACGCGAAAATCACCACCGCGACGAAGGACAGCAAGTTTGGAATCGCGATCGGCCAGGTGGCCGACCTCTACGCGCAGGTTTCTGCGGTACCGGATTTGGAAGCGGTTGGCGTCGCCGTCCACATCGGATCGCAAATACATGACATGGAGCCGTTCCGGCGCGCCTTTTCGGCAATGGCCGAGCTGGTAACGGAGATGCGCGGCAGGGGATTGTCCGTGCCGCGCCTCGACCTCGGCGGCGGCATTGGGATTGCCTCCGGCGATAAGCCAGGCCCAGACATTGGGCGCTATGCCGCGATCATCGCCGAGACAGTTGGCCATCTCGGCTGCAAACTTGCCGTCGAGCCGGGCCGCTGGCTCGTCGGGCGGGCGGGGTTGCTGGTGAGCGAGTTGCTTTACCTCAAGGACATGCAGGACGGATGCATGGGCATTCTCGACGCGGGAATGAACGACCTTATGCGCACGGCGCTCTACGACGCCCACCACCCCGTTCTTCCCCTTCAGGAACCGCAACTCAACGCTGCAACGTGCACCTATAGTCTCGTCGGGCCGATTTGCGAAAGCTCCGACAAATTTGGACGCTACGATGGGCTCGGTGAACTGCGGGCCGGTGAGCTTTTGGCTTTCGATCTCGCCGGCGCCTATGGCGCGTCGATGGCATCGACCTACAACTCACGCGATCTTCTTGCCGAGGTACTTGTGGACGGCGATCGGTTCAAGACAATCCGCCGCAGGCAGGGCATTCAAGAAATGCTACAACTCGAGCATGGGGGAGCCTGGGAGCGTCCTGCACCGGGCGGAAGAGTGATGGCCGAACCTGTCTTGCACGGGGGCACGAAAGGCACCGGGAGGGAATTGGCAGACGCTGAACAATAATTGGACCGGGAACCGGACAAAACGGGGAAGCGACAAGCGCTGCCCCGGATGGGGAAACAAGAAAAAGAGGGAATTTTAAATGCTGAACAAAGCCAAGTTTATGATGGCGACGGGCCTCATTACGCTTGCGATGGCTTCGACCAGTCTTGCGGCCGACCATGTCTTGAAGATCGCCTATCAGGAGGATCCGAAGACCGTCGACGTCCAGATGACGCAGGATTTCTACACACTGCCGCTCAACGTTTACGACCGGCTCGTCGAGGCCGAAACGAGCGGGCCGGGCCAGTCGCAGCTCACCCCCGGGCTTGCCGAGAGCTGGGAAGTTTCGCAGGACGGCAAGACCTACATATTCCACCTGCGCAAAGGCGTTCTGTTTCACAACGGCGAGGAGCTGACTGCGGATGACGTCGTCTACACCTTCGACCGCATGCTCGACCCCAAGACCAAGGCGCTGAGCACCGATATTCTCAATTTCGTCGATGGTGCCACCGAGCGCCTGGACGGATCCGCCACCACGGTCCCCGGTCTGCAGGCGGTGGACAAATATACTGTCAAGATCGTCCTGAAGGAGCCTTACGCGGCCTTCATCGCCCTTTTGGCGAGCCCCGGTGCGTCGATCTACAATCGCAAATTCACCGAACCGCTCGGCGACAAGTACGGCCTTACGCCGGAAACGACCAACGGAACCGGGCCGTTCAAACTGACGGAATACACCCTCAACGACAGTCAGGTCCTTGAGGCCAACGACAAGTATTTCAAGGGTCGCCCGAAGCTCGACCAGATCGTCATCCGCGTGGTCGCCGATGCCGAAACACTGCGACTTCTCTTCGAGTCAGGCGAGCTGGATGTGTTCGATATCGACTACGCATCGTCGCAGCTGCCCTATTTCGCCGGCAGTGACCAATGGAAGGACCAGATCCGATCCGGCCCACGCGTCGGCATCTATTACTACCACATCAATCAGGCGCTGAAGCCCTTCGACGACGTGCGCGTCCGCAAGGCGTTCCAGATGGCCATCAACCGCCAGGAAATTCTCGACAAGAATTTCTATGGCAAGGGCAAGTTGGAAAACGGCGTCATGCCGCGTGGACTGACCTGCTATGCCGAGGCCAAGCCGATCGAGTACAACCCGCAGAAGGCCAAGGCGCTGCTGGCAGAGGCTGGCTACCCCAACGGCGTAGACATCAAGCTGACCCAGGCCAGTAATTGGTCCTCGCGTTGGTCCGATATGAACCAGATTATCCAGGCCCAGATCAAGGAATCTGGCTTCAACGCCGAGATCAACACGATGGACGAATCCGCATATTTTGCGGCCCGCAAGGCGGGGACCGTCGACAACTACACGCAAAACTGGTCGGCGGACTTTAATGATCCGGACAATTTCTTCTACACGTTCTTCAGCAAGAGCGGCACGTCGGTTCGCGGTTACAACAACAACGACGAGCAGGTCTTTGCGGCGCTCGACAAGGCGCGCTCGATGACCAACCCTGAGGAACGCTGCGCGCTGTACCAGAAGATGACGGATCGGATCGTGCAGGACGATGCAGCCTGGGTGCCGCTATTCAGCCTCGACCACAACTATGTCGTTCAGCCCCGGGTGAAGAACTTCGTGGTGCCGTGGAACGGCTGGAGCGACATGAGCTACTACAAGATGGAAGTCGAATAGGACGTACCGGCGTGGCGGGCCTCGAAAGGGGCCCGCCATCCTCTTGTTTCCCTGCGGTTTCGCAGGATCCATTTGCCGGCGATCCTTGTTCCGGCGAGATTCGATGAAAGACCACTTTCGATGCTGACCTTCGTGATAAAGCGCATCGCGATGTCGATCCCAGTTCTGATCGGCATCACGGCGCTGCTCTTCATCATGCTCAACGTGATACCCGGTGATCCCATAGCACTTCTGATGAAGGAGCATGCCAGTGCCGACGTCATCAACCGCGTGCGCGCCCAGATGCACCTCGACGATCCGCTGATCACGCGATACTTCAGGTTCCTCTTCGCCGCCCTTCAAGGCGATCTCGGCGTGTCGATCAAGCTCAATCGCGACGTGACGACGCTCATCCTCAATGCATTCCCAAGCACGCTCATCTTGACGATCTGTGCGGCACTTGTGTCCTGGGTGATCGGCATTCCGGTGGGCGTGCTGTCGGCGGTCAGGCGGGATTCGCTGCTCGACCACCTGTTCATGGGCTTCTCGCTTCTTGGGGTTTCGATGCCGATCTTCTGGTCGGCCCTATTGATGCAATATGTCTTCGCTCTGAAGCTGAAATGGCTGCCTGTGTCCGGTTTTTACGGATACCAGTATGTGATCATGCCAGCGATCGTGCTCGGATGGAGTTCGGCTGGCGTCATCGCCCGCCTCACCCGCTCCAGCCTGCTTGAGGTAATGCGCCACGATTATATCCGCACGGCTCGCGCCAAGGGCCTTCGCGAATTGATGGTGATCCGCCGGCATGCGCTGAAGAACGCGCTTATCCCCGTCGTGACCATCATGGCGATCCAGGTCGCGGGGCTGTTGTCGGGCGCAGTCATCACCGAAGCAATCTTCGGCATCCCCGGCGTAGGCCGCATTTCGGTCAGCGCCATCCAGGCGCGCGACATGCCGCTTCTGCAGGGCTCGGTGCTATTCGCCACCGTCCTCGTCATCTTCGGCAATCTCGTTGCCGATATCCTCTATTCGGTTCTCGACCCCCGCATTCGCTCCGAAATGAAGGGAGGTTCGAAATGACTGAGATCGCCGAAATCAGCCCGGACGTTGCGGATGATGCGGGTAACGACAGTTTCCTGCGCGACGGCATCAGGATCTTTTGCAGGAACCGAATGGCGATGGCCGGTCTGATCATGGTCGGGTGTCTCGTCTTCGTGGCGCTGTTCGTTTCCTTCATCAGTCCGCATGATCCCTACCGCGTAGCGCTGAACGAGCAGTTCCGCCCGCCGTCCACCACCTATTGGCTCGGTACGGACAACTTCGGCCGGGATCTCCTGACCCGCATACTTTATGGCGCCCGGATATCTCTGGTCGTCGGTATCGTGCCGAGCTTCATCTCCCTGATGATTGGAGCAGTTCTTGGTGTTGTCAGCGGCTACTACGGCGGTCGGGTCGACTTCGTGATCATGCGGCTGGCCGATATGATGATCGCCTTCCCGTCGCTCCTGCTGGCGATGGTGGTGATGTACACGCTCGGGGCGAACCTCTTTAACATCTTCATCGCGCTCAGCCTCGTTGGCTGGGCCGGAGTGGCCCGCGTGGTGCGCGCACAGACACTCGCCGTCAAGGAGAAGGAGTTCATCGAGGCGGCGCGCGCGAACGGTACGAAGAAGGTGGCGATCATGGTCGGCCACATCTTCCCCAACGTCGTTCCGACACTGATTGTTCTCTTTTCGCTCAGCATTCCCGACGCGATCATGTGGGAATCGAGCCTCAGCTTCCTCGGCGTCGGCGTCCAGCCTCCCGAAGCCAGCTGGGGTCTCCTGGTGGCCAAGGGCAAGGAATATCTCTTCTCCGCACCCCTGGTTGCGATCATGCCCGGCGTTGCGATCCTGATCACGGTGCTGGCGTTCAATTTTGTCGGCGACGGACTGCGTGACGCGCTCGATCCCTACATGAAGGACTGAGGGGCGCGAGGATGACAAACCGAGACATATTGCTCAGCGTGCGCAACCTGCGCACGGAATTCAAGACGCAGAACGGCCCCGTCCGGGTTGTTGACGGTGTGTCGTTCGACGTCGGGCGCGGCCGGATCGTCGGTCTGGTCGGGGAATCCGGCTCCGGCAAGAGCATCACGGCGCTGTCGCTGATGGGATTGGTGCCTTCGCCGCCGGGAACGGTGAGCGCCGATAGCATCATCCTTGACGGGACCGATCTGGCGCGGCTGAACAGCGACGAGATGCGGCGCAAGCGCGGTCGCGAGGTTTCGATGGTTTTTCAGGAGCCCATGACCTCGCTCAATCCGGTGAAGACCATGGTTCAGCAGGTTGGCGAGCCCCTTGCCATCCACACCAACCTCAACAAGCGCGCCATCCGTGAAAAGGTGCTGCAGATGTTCGAGACGGTGGGCATTCCAGAGCCAAAGGCACGCCTCGACGTTTATCCGCATCAACTTTCGGGGGGGTTACGCCAGAGGGCGATGATCGCCATGGGGCTGATCTGCGAACCGAAGCTCCTGATCGCCGACGAACCGACGACGGCGCTCGACGTAACCACGCAGGCGCAGATCCTCAGGCTGATGATGGCACTGCGCGACCGAGCCGGCACTGCAATCATCATGATCACCCACGATCTCGGTATCATCGCCGAGATGTGCGACGAGGTGAACGTGATGTATGCCGGCCAGATCGTCGAACAGGCCAATGTCTTCGACCTCTTCGACCGGCCTTCGCATCCCTATACGCGCGGCCTGCTCGCTTCGATCCCGAAAGCGACGGAAAAACGCACGGCGGAACGCCTGAACAGCATTCCAGGTGTGGTGCCGAATCTTGCGAAACTTCCAGCGGGCTGTCGTTTCCACCCCCGCTGCGGCGATGCGATGCCAATCTGCAAGCTGAAGCAGCCTGAACTGACGGATCTCGGCAATGGCCACAAGGCGCGCTGCTGGTTGCATGACAAAGAGGGAGCAAAGGCGTGAGCGACGTTCTGATTTCCACCGCAGGGCTGAGCAAGCACTACCCTGTCGGCACGGGCTTCTTCCGCTCTCAGCACAAGGTGATCCGCGCCGTGGACGGCATCGATCTCGAGATCCGCGAAAGGGAAACCTTCGCGCTTGTGGGGGAGTCGGGCTGCGGCAAGACGACGCTCGGCCGCGTGATGCTACGGCTGATCGAGCGCACTGAAGGGGCCGTGCACTATCGCGGTCAGGATTTGCACGCGCTCGACGAGGCCGCAATGCGAGCCATGCGCAAGAAGCTGCAGATCGTCTTTCAGGATCCATTCGCCTCCCTAAATCCCCGCAAGCGCGTCAAGGATATTCTGGCCGAGCCTTTGCGCGCACACGCATATGGTACCGGAGCCGAAATCGAAGAACGCTGCGGCGAGCTGCTCGATATGGTCGGGCTGCGCCGACAGCTCCTGCGCCGCTATCCCCACCAGTTCAGCGGCGGGCAGCGGCAGCGCATAGGCATTGCAAGGGCGCTTGCCAACAATCCCGAATTCGTTGTCTGCGACGAGGCCGTTTCGGCACTCGATGTCTCGATCCAGGCGCAGGTCTTGAACCTCTTGCGCGATCTCCAGGAGCAACTGAAGCTAACCTATCTCTTCATCACCCACGATCTGAGCGTGGTACGCCAGTTTGCCGATCGGGTCGGGGTAATGTTCCTCGGGCGGATGGTGGAAGTCGGGACGACAGAGGAAATTTTCGCAAAGCCGCGCCATCCCTATACGATGTTCCTGATGTCGGCGGTTCCGCGTCCCGATCCGCATCAGCGAAACCGCGAACGGCCGCTGCTCACCGGCGACATTCCGAGCCCGATGAACCTGCCGTCCGGATGCCGCTTCCATACGCGCTGTCCCTTTGCACAGGCGATCTGCCGGAACGAGGAGCCTGCGCTGTCGGACCGCGGCGGCCACACGGTCGCATGCCATTTTCCACTGGACCAGTGATTTCACGTCAAGAAAGGTGTTCGAATTTGGATCTGATCGTATCGCGCAACGGCGACGGCTGGCAGGCCGCCTATGGAGATAAGCGCTGGCGCTGTGCCATTGGCCGCAGCGGCATGCGTCCCGCCAACGAAAAGGTCGAAGGTGACGGTGCGAGCCCGATCGGGCGCTGGCCGATCCGCCAGCTATTCTACCGCGCCGACCGGATCGGTAAGCCGGTATCGCCTTTTCCCTGCCGCACCATCGACCGCCTCGACGGCTGGTGTGACGACCCCGTGCACCCGGATTACAACCGCCAGGTCAAGCTACCCTTCGCCGCGAGCCACGAGGAGATGTGGATGGAGGACGACCTCTATGACATCGTCGTCGTCCTGGGGCATAACGACGACCCGCCGGTGGCGGGGGCAGGCAGTGCGGTTTTCCTGCACATCGCCCGGCCAAACTACTCTCCGACGGCGGGCTGCGCGGCGCTCTCACGTGAGGATCTGCTTTCCTTCCTTGCCGCCGCTGAGCCCTCCACGCATCTGCGTTTTTCCGAGGCGAGCTGACATCTTGCCGATGGCGGTTTTGCCTTCATCGACCCATCCTGAAAAAACGCGCCCGTTTCGGGCGCTCTATCCCCCCTTCCATAGATCGCGACAATTGAAGGCACGCGTCATGACCAGCATCGACACCACCGCGCTAGAGCGGATGCTCAACCTCCTGCCGGGCCGCTACAAGGGACCCGGCGGCGTTGCAGGGGTGGTGAAGGATGGAAAGGTGGTCGCCCGTCGCGCCTGGGGGTTCGCCGACATGTACCGGAAGGTACAGATGACGGCCGAGACGCGCATGCCGATCTGCTCGCTCTCCAAACAGTTCACCTGCGCGCTGCTGCTCGATCAGTTTGGCGATCCAGCTGCGCTGGACCACAGGGTCAGCGCATATCTTCCGCGCTATCGCGACAGCCTGCCAAGCGTTGCGGAACTCTGCCACAACCAGTCGGGCTTGCGCGACTACTGGGCGCTGACGGTTCTGCAGGGTGCCAAGCCCGAGGCGGAGTTTACGCGCGAGCACGCACTCCCGCTGCTTGCGCGCTCGAAGACCGGTCACTTCCCGGCAGGCGAGCTCTACTCCTACAACAACGGCAATTTCCGCATCCTCGGCGAGATGATCGAGGACGGCACGGGCCGCTCCTTCGGCGAGCTTCTGCGGGAGAGGATTTTTGCACCCGCCGGCATGAAGACGGCCGAGCTCGCGCCAGACACCCGCTACCCCCCCGACGAGGTGGTCGGCTATGAGGGCAACGACGACGTCGGCTTTCTTCCGGCGGAAAACGGCATCTACTGGTTTGGCGACGCCGGCATTGTTGCCTCGCTCGACGACCTGCTGGCCTGGGAATGCCATATCGACGAGACGCGCGACGAGCCTGACAGCCTCTATAACCGCATATCGGGTCCGGTGACCTACCGAAACGGAACGCCGGCAAGCTACGGCTTTGGCCTGCGCCGGGATACCTGGCGCGGCGCCAGGATCACTGGCCACGGCGGCGGCCTGCGCGGTTTCAGCTCGTTTCGGCTTCACGCAGCAGAGGAGCGGATTTCGGTGGTTGTGATGTTCAACCACGATGCAAGCTCGTTTACAGCTGCCACCGCAATTCTCGACGCTGCGCTCGGGCGCGAAGCTTCGATCGAAACCGTTCGCCCCGAAGGCTGGGACGGGTTGTGGCTCGACAATGACCAGGGTCTCATCCTTAGGACCGTTCAAGACACCGCTGGCATCAAGCTCCACTACGCCCCTTCCGCGGCGCGGCTTACCCTCTCCCCGGACGGTGTCGCCCGCGGCCACGCGCTCGCCCTGAAGAAACAAGGTGAGATGCTCGTCATGCGTCGTGAGAGTGAAAACCTTGAGGTGACGGCTCGTCCTCTGACCCCTGTCGAATGGGCCGACGGCGTAGGCATCGCCGGACGCTACTGGTCGGAAGAACTCGAAGCTCACCTCGATATCGAAGCGCGCGGCGGCGCCGCTTATGCCAGCTTCGAAGGCATGTTCGGAACCGGCCCGGTGGAGCGCATGTATGCTCTCGCCGTGGATGTCTGGGTCATCACCACGAGACGGTCGATGGACGCCGCTCCACCCGGCGACTGGACGGTCCAGGTCCACCGTGACGCCGATGGTAGCGTATCGGGCCTCACCGTCGGCTGTTGGCTTGCCAGAAAGATTGCATACCTGCCCTGTGGATGAGGTCCGATCGACATGCTGCTTTCGACCGAGCTTCCACTTGGAAGCGAACCGGAGCAACTCTTTCACTGCGTACTTCACCAGGCAGCGTAGAAAGGCAGTCCAGCTCTTCAATCAGACTATTGACACCCGACGCATCTGAGGTCAGGAACGAGCGTCGAAAAGTTTCAGGCCGGTGTGGTTATTCCGGCCCCCGTTCTCGGGAAAGTCGCTGATGCGAACCCACGGCACCGACCTTCAATCAAGGTGGTGCTGGTTCCAGCGCTCCGCCTTATCAAGTGGAGATTTCCATGCACGACACGAAAACAATTATTTTCGCTCAACTATTTATATCAGGAATGATGGCATTCCTCATGACCGGCTTCTTCGGCTTTATCCACGCGACCTCAATTCTGGCGTGGGTTGCTGAATGGGCCAAGGCTTTCGTTGTCGCATGGCCGGTCGCTTTTATCCTGTCACTCGCGGTGGGACGATTGGGGTTTAAGCTTGCCGTGATGTGCCGACGGCACATCTGAGCTTACCGCGACAAGTGGTCATCGCTCGCGATTTTTGATCAGAATCTGTGGAAATCAATAGTTTAGCTGCGGTGCGTCGATGACAACGCGTGAAGGGGATGGCAGGGATTCTCGAATTAACGAATGGGGAAACAACAATGACAACCACCAACGAAATCGCTGACAAGATCGCCGCCGAACATGGCCTGACAAAAGTTCAGGGCAAGGCAATCGTTGAAGCCGTGATCGCCTCCATCACCAGCGCAGCGGTCGCCGGCAACGAAACGTCCCTGCCCGGCTTTGGCAAGTTCAAGGTGAAGACGACGCCTGAGCGCGAGGCACGCAATCCATCCACCGGTGCAACCGTCAAGGTGGCCGCTGCCAGAAAGCTGAGCTTCCAGCCGGCAAAGGCGCTGAAGGATGCACTGAACAAGTAAATGGGAAGACCCCGCTCGGATTGGGCGGGGTCCTGCTTTCCATGCGGCTTCGTCAGTTGTGAAAGGGCGGCTCACGCCGTCCCCTCGTCTACGAAGCTTGGCTGCAGGTGATGCAGGTAATCGACGGCACGCTGCGCCTGTGAAGCCGCCGTGAAGATCGCGCGCCTGTCACCGCTAAGCAGTGTCAGCCAGCTATCGATATAGCTTGCATGATCGGGACGCGGTTCAAGTTCCGGAACGATCCCGAGATCGGCGCATAAGAATGCGCTGCCCAGCTCGGCAATCAGCTCTTCCCGGGCGCGCTCGCTGCGATCCTTCCCATAGCCGCTGAGATCGCGATCGAGCCGTCCCTTGGCCGATGTCCAGTGCGTCAATTCGTGAGAGAGGATGGCAACGTAGGAGGCGTCGTCCCGGAAGGCGTCGCAGTGCGGCATCTGAATATAGTCGTGGGCTGCGGCATAGTAGGCGGATGTGCCGCCATGACGGATCATGGCGCCGGTGTTGGCAAAGAAGCGACCGGCCTCACCGATGCGGTCGAATGGATCCGACGGGCTTGCTGTTGGTTGGACCCGGGCACCGAGGCCATCGATCTGATCGGCATTGAAGACGGTGTAGGCTTTCATGAAGGGGATGGAGCGTTCGACGTCATCGCCGCCATCAGCNGTTTCGGTACGGATGATCGAGCTGGCGAAGACGACGGTCGTTCCGCTTTCGCCCTTGCGAACCGCGCCGCCAAGTTCGAGCGCCTGGCGGAATGTCATCCAGGTCGAGGACGAGAAGCCGCGGGCGATTGCCTCCGACCAGAGGAGAATGACGTTGATCCCGGAATAGGGTGCGCCATTGAAGCGCAGCGGTCGTGAGACCGGATCGGATGGATAAGCGCTATGCCAGGGTTGGATCCAGGGACGGACACCGTGTTCGAGAGCGGCAATGATCTTGTCGGTGATGCGGTCGTGGATGTCGGATCGTTGGCTGGTTTGCTGCCTTGTCATGTTGGAACCTCCGCTTGGGGTCGCGACCATCGCGACCTGCTACGGCGGTCCAAAAGCCGGGCTTCAAGCACTGGCCGGCACCCGAAGGGCCGAAACGCCAGTGGAGGACGGCAACGCCGTTGCGGCCAGTGCGAGCCTGGCAGGACCGAAAGCCGCAGCAGGACGCGAGGGACGCGGGTTCAAGCGGATCCACAGGTTCAGGCGGTAAACACCCACACGGTCGACACCTCGGCGTGCTACCCAAGATATCGCGCCCGGCACCGACCGTCCCTGGCATCCGGTCAGGAAGCCATCTTGGCCAGCGGTCCTGTGCGACCGCACACAAAGGTCGCACATATGGATGCAACCGGAGGCTCGACCCGCCGCTCTTCTCACGTTCCTCGTCTACCAGATATTGAAGGAAGCGCAGGATCAGGCGCTGCGACGCCGTATCGAGTACGATGCGGAACACAGTAAAGGCACCTTCGGCTCAATAGCTATTTCAGCCTCGCCTTTCCGCCTGGCCGCGTCGCTGAGAACGAATCCGTTCCGATGCGGGACCCTGAGTGGCTATAGGGCTTGATCCATCCTCAGGGTCACACAACGGGTGTTCGCGAAGGCACACGATTCGCGTTCGACGGACAGCCCCAGGATAGGCGCATTCAGTCTTGCTTGCCACTTCGTCAGACCAAGGTCCAAGTGAGGATCAGGCTTCAGTCCTATTTCTTCCGTGGAGAACAAAAGGCAATCTGTGGTTGATCCGAATCGCACGCGCCCGAGACCTCGACGAGCGACGAAGGATCGAGGGCTTTCCCGGTCCCGCCGACCCGGAAAGCCCTTTTCATGTTTGAGTACCGCGATGTTTAACGGCATGGAACCACACAATGCGACAACGCGACGAAGCGCTTACATCGAACGATTTGTCCATCTGTGATGAAATCCTGAAGGACGTCGCGCAAAAACATTTGATCAACGATCAGAACGACAGAGTTCATCTCGCGGCCATTGTCATTGAGATTTACCGCCAGGGAGTACGTGATCCGGAACAGTTATCTCTGTTGGCCGGTGCGTCCTGCGAAGCTATGCTCGAAATGAGGCGCCTCGATCCTGGCGGCACACCGGCGGCGCTCTAAAACCTCTGAGGTGGACCACGCTGTGATCTACCTTCGAGACATTGGGGACCGGTGCACCTGCCCGGCCCGGTCAGCCCGGACACTCGCATGCAATTCGTTTCCATCGAAGAGCTCGACGCCAACGGGCAGTGCCCAACCCCAATCGCAAACTTTCCTTTGTCGCACCACCCAGTGGCCATGACGGTATCCGTCGTATTTCCGTGTCCAGCAGAGTTGGGCGTAACGATATCCCGCCCGTCACAGTCGCCGTCGTACACGTAGCGTGGCAAACGGGAACATTGAGACAGGCGCGCATATCCCTTCCAACTCGACGAGCGCGTCACCGAGCATAGTCTTGCATTCGTTCATTGTGACAGTGTCATCTATCCTCACACCGCTGGTCTGACTGAGCCAGATCTTGGGGGCTCCGACCACATCGCGATACGCCTTCGTGCTGACGCCCTCCTCGCCGCCTACGAAGCCGACACCGAGTGTTCCGATGAAGATTGACGCCATGGCCGCCGCTGTTGGGTGAGGCACCTGTCACGATGAGCATCGAAGCGCACTCGGAACACGAAGGCCTTTGATCCGTTTTTCCCCAAAGGAGAGCCGCATGCCGACCCATAGCACCGACAGCACCCCTGGCAGATTGAAATGCCAACTGGCCGAGCTGGACGCCATCTGGCCAACCACAGGTGTTCTAAACGAAGAGCAACAGAGATTGATTGATGCATATCGTTCGGGACAAATCGACGACGAAGAGTTTCAACTGCACCTCGCAAATGATCCGGTGCTGGCCAATTACGTTGAGGAATTGTGCCAAGCTCGAGACGACGCTCCAAGAGACCACATGGCGCCATAGGTGCGGCCCGACGCTCTGGTGATTGCAGCGGTAACGCAAAAGGGCGGCAGCTAACCAATGCTCCGATTGACTCCACCAACCTATATGAACAGGCTAGCTCCGAGATACCACCACGGGAGTGCAAACCATGAGCCCTGAACGTTTTAGCGAATGTCTGCTCCACATCCGATGGACCCCGATCAATATCGCATCGGCGCTGCAGTGCGAGCTCTCATGGATCGAAGCGTTGGAAGCCGGCAACGAAGAAGTTCCGGCCGAACTGGCTACGTGGTTGGAGCGGCTGGCGAAGGCACACGAAGCTTTGCCGACGCCGGCGAGCTGCCGGGGCAAGAGTTCAATCCATTGAGAAAAACAGAAGAGGCACGCGATGAAGGGCGAGTGAAGTGATGTAGCGTTTACCTGCGACGTTGCGTCCACCTACCACTACCACTTACTCGCGAATTGACATGCCAATTGCGCTTCTGGAAAATCTCCATGAACGCAAGGAGATGGGCATGCCAAGAACCACTTCGCGCAGCCCCGACATGGACATTGAAATCGGAAAGCGCATTCGCGGCCTCCGAGAACTGCGCGGAATCACCCAGGTGAATCTTGCGGTAGCCCTGAACGTGTCGTTCCAACAGGTTCAAAAATATGAAAAGGGAACAAACAGGGTGGCTGCATCCACGCTAGTTCACATGTGCAAGGCGTTAAATATAAGCCCGATGGAAATCCTCGGAGACTATTTTGCCGATGCGCAAGGCGGCCAGGACGTGTCGGGCGAAATTGCACAGATTGCTAAGACCGCCGAGAACCGCATGAGGGAAATCCATAAGCTATCGGAGGGTTTCCGGTAGGGTTCGCCCCCACTTTGACGGGAATCGAGGAAAGCGATCACTCAACCCCACATTGTGGTACAAATGATGTTGGAGCCCGCGTTATTTACGGCATCTCTCCTTGTTACATCGAACGTCCAGGAGGCGACTCCCGAATGGCTGCTTTCGGGCGGGGGTGCCGGTTAAAGCGTTCCGATAGCACAACGTGTGATCCGGAAGGGCGGCTAACAGAAAAAAACCCGCCGAAGGAAGCGGGGCGGAGTTTGTGTGACTGGAAAGGTGGGTCTGAACTAGAGCGTTCAAGCGGTGGAAGGTTGGGAAGGGATTGACGCTGGGTCAACTTGCCGGCCCCATGCGGTGCAAGCGGGGGCACAAGGGCGCTTGCCTGATGGTAAGACATTTGTCGCGAGACGGAAAAATGAGCTGAGGCAATGTGTGACCGCATGTACGTCAAGAACCGCTCGGGGCGGTGTAAACTTTTCGTTCCTTTCATGCGTCTATGAATTGTCGTATCGACTTCTAGTCGGCCCCTTTTGTTTTCCAAGGCAGAGCCGATTGAGAGATACGACGTGCTCTTGCCTTGAGCGGGAACCGTGAGATGAACTTCCTCACAGACATCGATCTAACCGATGCCCATCTGGAAACGGCGGCCACTTGCGTCCAGAATTGGTGCACGGCGACCCGAACCGATCCTGAAAGCATTCAGGCTCGGGGCGCCGCAAATGTCGCCATCGAGCTCATGTCGTCGAATTCGACGCTCACGCCCCGAGAGTTGCTGGAATTGCTCCTTCTTCGTCTACCCGCGGAATAGTGGGAACAACGTGTCACGGGCGGGGTTTAAAGAGTGGCTGCCGATCGATCAGTGTATCCCTTTGAAGCGGAATCGGAGACCTTGTGTCGTCACGTTGGGTCGTTTTAGTCGTTGAACGCAACCATGTGCTGCACACCATTGCATCCGCAGATGAAGCCCTGGACATGCTATTTGCGAACTGGCCGGTGACACAAGGCCGCGCCTTCTTCTCGGCTATGCAGGCCTGCGCTGGTACCATGGCAGGAGGAGTAACACAGAGAGAAGCCGAGTCCGCATTCCTTGCAGCGGCTCTCGATGCAAAGGTAGTGTTCCGGCTCGCCTAGCCGAATCTCGCCCAATCGGTTTTGTGACTGCAGCAAAGCGCTCAGTCAGCCACGCCAATGGCGATGCATATGAGGGAAATCGCTATCAGGATCTTTTCCATGCGCGACATTGGTTGCTCGGAACAAAGCTCAAAGTTGTTCGCTGAAAAGATGGGACGGCAAGATATTCAGGTCTGCGTCGTTTCACTTTCCAAACTGTAAACTGCCGAAGGGCTGCGTTCGCCAGAACCCTTGCGGGGCACCTGCTTTTCCTCGCGACTGAAACGATCAGGAGTGAGCGCTGAGACCTGGCGCCTATCTCGGCAAACAAAAAAGGCCGGGGCTAAACCGCACCGACCTTCCTCACATCGCTACTCATACCAATGCCAGTACATCCGTGGTCAAAAGCAGAAAGCAACTGCGGCGATTGCGAGCGACAGACATGTTCCAGCGCTCATCAGCAATGCCGATAGCCGCCATATAGACACTCCTCGCATGTAACGCAACATCAATCTTTGGTTTTGTTATAAAGGACGAATAAAAACATTGATTGCATGAATTAAGTTGCGTGAGGAAAGAGCGTGGAGCATGGTCTGTAGGTCAGCAGTCTATTTTACGGGCGCTGCTGCTTCGGGGCAAAATGCCCTCGCCCCAAAAGAAGGAGGACCAGATGTCTTCCGAACTGCACGTCGTCCTGAAATCAAAAGACCTCCTCATGCTGCAAGGCGTATTGGATGCGGCTGGCTACGGCCCGGCCAGCAGCGTTTCCAATCCCAAAAGCTATAACGTCGCAGCGAAACTGCTCGTCGGACTTTTTCACCGTGGCATGACATCAGAAGAAGATCTGACTATGGAACTCGAGAGGCACTTTGGCAGCATAATGTCGCCAATTTCGCCGCCCAGTTTCGAGCGAACACGGGCTTCTATTCAAGGCCGCCCACTGTCGTAAAAGTCCCGCGTACGACCTCCCAATTTTTGTCGGCCTCCGAGCGAGGCCAAGTTCCACGCAAGGCCGCTAACAGAAAAAACCCCGCTGAAGGAAGCGGGGTGGGAGTTTGTATTTGAACCCGGCAGTCGCGGTTGCGGGGCAATGGAACATTGAGGCTTTGCTGGGAGAGATTAAGCAAAACCCGACCCCAAAACGGATAGGGCGCGCTTTCGTCCCAACCTCTCTTGGATGATTCCGCGCGGCATGGAAACCGGGCGATTTGCTATTGAAGGAAAACAGGTAGCCCTGCTTGCAGCGAAGAACGCTGTACGATCCATTTAAAGCTCCAGATTGTGAGGTCAGGCGTGCGAAGAAGTTCGCCTCGCGTAGAGGTTGGGCCGCATACCTCTATTGGATGAGGTGCTATCTACGGCCAGTTGTGTCCCTATGAGCCCGACAGCAATGATGCGGTCAGCTTCAATAGTATGCAAAAGGAAGCTCGCCTCCCCGGCGGGCTTTTTGCGGTTCTGAGCGACCCTTCAAAAGAATGATCTGATAACGCGAACGAGGTCATTACCCGGTTCAAGCGGAAGAGATATGCTCGAAAAACAACCTTGCAGGCAGGCGTTGCTTGTGAGAGGGGCTGTGCGAGGGTGATCCTCGGAACCCCGTCATCCTTGCATGTCCCTTCTAAGGCCACACTGCGGCGGCGGCCGCGCCCTCCGCATCGGATATGGTCGGAGCCGCCTCGATTGCAGCTTTCGTCCCCCAGACGCACCGCTTCGATCGCCGCGCCGATGATTTGCCACTGCTGATAAGCGCCGTTCACGGCCGCAGCGACCTCTTCCAAGGTCGCGGCAGTGATGCCGACTTCTTCCGACAAAAGCGGATAGCAGAAGGCTCAGTCGGATACCTGCTGTTCTGCGCGGGCATCCAGTATCGTTTCCATGCCGAACACCTGAGACTGGCCAAGCGAGCCGCCAAAGATCGACGCTCGCGTAGCATCGAAGAAATGCTTGCGGTCCATAGGACGCTCCAGATTGTGGGAGGTCAGAAAGGGTTAACGGCCTTGAGCCCGCTGCTGAATGTTACAGCCAGAAACTTATTTTGAGACGACATTGCCCCCGACTTCGCTAGGTTCCTCCTCATGTGGGGAGTAACTCGAATGAACTTGGAAGCGCGCGCTGAAGCGTATCAAATCGACTGGCAGAGCGTGGTCATGGCGCTAACGATGCCATTGGCCATTGCAGTCGTTTCGTTTGGCTGCCAGTTCTTCCTGTAATTGAATTGCGCGATCCTTAAAGCGTCGAAGCAGCCAAGATGAACCCGTTTATCTGCTCTTCCGTAAAGCCATGGCCGCAAAGCCATCGGCCATCATCGGCTCTGTGCGTACGAAGGTGCCGGAATACTCGTAGGCGATCTGCACCGCCTTCGATTGTGAGGCGATCCACGCGTCGACATGGAACGTTCGCCACCAACTACGACTCCGACACGGAAACGGCTCTCCGAACCGAACTTGGCGCGAGATTCGAGCGCACTCTCCCGACAGAAAGCGGCAACGTTCGTCTGACAGGGCGCGTGGCTTGGGCGTGGAATGCGGAAACAGCGCGCGCCGTCACAGCGAGCTTTCAAAACCTGGCAACGTCCAGCTTTACCGTTAATGGCCCGGAGCCCGGCCGGAACGCGCTGCTTTTGGATGCCGGCGCCGACTTTGTCGCAAGCGCCAACATGTCGGTTGGTCTCGCAGTCAACGCTGCGTTCTCAACCGACGACCTTGCTTATGCTGCAACTGCAAAATTGACGTACCGCTGGTAAGCGTTTCACAAAAAAGGCTCGCCACTACAGCGAGCCTCAGGCGTGCCCTAACCGACGCCAGGGCAGGCGGGGAAATGTATCGAATTCACTCCGCTGACGGGTACCGTTGAGCGGTTGAAGCAGCCGCACTCCTAAACGCTTCCCAATCGACAGCCGCAAATCTGCGTCCACGTTCCTGAGCCGCCCTCTCAAGCAGTACGGCGAATGCACCGAGGCTCACCTTGTCGGCGCGCAGCATTTGCCGGATCAGAGGATCTTTCAAAACGTCTGACATAGATAGGTCCGGCATGGCCATTCTCCTTCACTGGGGTGTGAAGTAGCACGGCGATGCAACGGTCAGATGTCGCCGGCGTGGCGGAAACAAGGCTATTCGACCGTGAGCGTTCCGCCCCCCTTGGAGTACTTCTTCCCTCCAAGCGAATTGATCGTTGCGCATTTTTCCTTGTCAAACTTCTCGCAAATCTTGTTGCCCTTAATGCTCCATGTGCCCTTGTAGGCAGTCTTGTCCCCATCGACAGTCGCTTCAATTGTTCCGTCTGGTTTGTAAGTTGTGATACCCGATTGCGTCTTGGACTTCCAATGGATTGGGTGGCCTACCAGCTCGCTTTTCAACTGGTCCCCCGTTAAGTGCGGGTTTCACAAAGTCGCGGACAATGATTTCAGTAAGTTGCGGACAGTAAGTACGGGACAGCGATTTCAATAAGTCGCGGACAGGCCCGGCGACGGATTTAGATCGATTTTCGTGAGCGCCGATCTGGCACTTTGCCCTCGTGTTTTGAGCGAGGACATGATGCCCAGACGGAAGCAAGCGAGACATACTGACGTGAAGGACATCCGATCGATCCTGCGGCTGACGTTCGAGCAGGGATTGTCGATACGCGCCGTTTCTGAACGGCTGAAGATGAGCAAGACGTCGGTT
>NZ_AZNV01000058.1:0-26683 GCF_000510625.1 Rhizobium sp. IBUN | reverse complement strand
CTTTCAAAGAACCGAAATCTCTTCCGGTCCCGCAAGCTCCGCCGCCCACGTTTCTCTTTCTTCTCATCTTCAATTGTCAAATAACAGACCAGATACCCCGGTCGAATTTCCTCGCCTCAAACCAAAAAGTCCAAGGAACCAATCAGCAGCTAAGCCAATCTTAAAAGAAACTTGAGAGCGAAGGACTTCATCGCCAGCAGCGCCGCCGCCCTCGTTCAGTGAGGGGGCTTATAGATCCTACCCCTTTTCTAAGTCAACAGCGCCAGACAAAGTTTTTTGACATTTTTGTAACAGATTGATTCTCAAGGGGGATTTTCTAGAGACCGCGTTTGGGATCTTGAACGGCCCTCCAGCGGGGCTCCAAATTCCTCGATCAGATGGTCGTGTAGCGCCCTATCAGCGAAGTTCTGTTCCTTCCCGCTCGCGCAAAAGCGGCGCTGGAGGGTTGAAACTCCGCGAAACTGGATCATCTGCCCCCTTACGGATCAAATCTCGCGGAACCTATCGCAGCTCTTTCGTGTTCTCGTTCGTGTAAAGGAAAAGGAGAAAGACATGGCTGCCACTACCGATGACATCAGAGCATCCGTCAGCAAGGATATCGCAGCGCTCCAGCAAGAAGTGTCCCGCCTGCAGAAAATGATCTCGGCGCAGGGCGCAGAGGCTTACTATGAGGTGCGTGACCGGGCAGGCAAGGCTTATGAGGACGCCCTTCCCCGCGCGAAGAGCGCGGTAGCGCAGATCCGGGCAGAAGGTGTGGCTGCCGCAGGCGCCGCCCGCGAGCATCCTGCTGCGACGACGACCGCGTTGGCGCTCGCCGGTGCGATCGGCTTTCTAGCCGGCTATCTCTTGGCCGGCAGTCAAGAGCCACCACGTCATTGGTGGCGCTGATATAGTGACAGCGGAAACGCCCCGCATTCATCGCGAGCCGCAGTGATCCGAAGTTTAATGCGGCTCGTAATACTTTGGTCTTAGAAAAACCAAGTTTTGCCGTTACTAGGGCCGCTAGAATAAGAGGGAGGACTATTCGTGGAGTGCAAGGGAGCCCATTTTATAGTCGAAGTCAGCGTTGATGGCGTCAACGGCCGCAGGGCTGTCGGCATCATGAACACGCGTCAAGCTCTCGAACTGCCCGAGTTGCCTTCCCTGTCCTACACCCATCCGGACCCCGCCAAGGCAGCAGCAGGTGTCGTTATCAGCCGTCAGGAACTCGCCGGTTACATGGCCAGCCACTGAGGCTTTCTGCCCTCTCCCCAAGACGAATTGGATGGCGCGCAAAGCGCCATCTCGCTTTTTTCGCTTTCGTCACGCAGCGCTTTGAACCCGTTATTATCCCCGCGTTTTGTCGATGGCTTGCTGGCATCGTGACCCTGTTCATGTCAGAACCTGATCAACGGCAATGACGGGAAGAAACAGTGTGAGGCAGCGGCGCTCACCTCAGAAATCGCGCGAACGCGCCAGACCGAACGGGGAGACATCCGGCAAGCGGGTAACTTTGCCGCGTGCGCTCTCCAAGCTCGGGCACTGTTCGCGCACGCAGGCCGAACGGCTAATCCTGGAAGGTCGCGTGTCGGTCGATGGCCGCAAAGTCACCGATATTTCCGCATGGGTAGACCTGGCATTCGCGAAGATCCGCGTCGACGGTACCGAAGTGGTCGCCGAGGCAAAGATCTACCTGATGCTTAACAAGCCGCGCGGGCTGGTCACGACGCGCGATGATCCCGAGGGCCGGCCGACCGTCTACGACTGCCTCAAGGATTTCGAGGCTCCGCACCTCTCGCCGGTCGGCAGGTTGGACAAGGCGAGCGAAGGCTTGCTGCTTTTTACCAACGATACCGTCTTCGCGCAGGCGCTGCTCGATCCGCTCACCCATGTCACCAAGACCTACCATGTCCAGGTCAACCGGATCATGGACGTGGAGATGCTGGCCCAGATGACTTATGGGGTCCGCCATGATGGCGAAATTCTGAAGGCGACGTCGGCGACGCTGTTGAGGAGCGGCGACAGGAATGCCTGGATCGAGGTCGAACTCGATGAGGGCCGCAACCGCCAGATCCGCCGCATGCTGGAAGCCCTGGATGTCGAATGCCTCCGCCTCGTGCGCGTTGCGATCGGTGGCCTGGCGCTCGGCGAGCTGCCAAAGGGTGCTGTGCGTGCCTTGACGGATGCGGAACTAAGAGACTTGCGCCAGAGTTCCGGCGTGGAAACGGCAAGACGGAATTGAGTGCATGACGGAATTGGCGGCGCACGAGTTTTGGCAGGAGATCCACAGCCCAGGCACCTTTAGAAGCGACGGCGATGTCTCGACGTCCTATATCGCCGAACTGGATGATGGGCGGCAGCTTCGCCTGCCTGTACGCGTGTTGGCAGACGGGCAGCATGCGCTGGCCTCCCTGATCATCAATCAGGCAAGCTTCCAGGTTCTCGATGTCCTGGCTGGATCGCTTGCCGAGAAGCTGGAGCCTTTCGAGGTCGAGGTTGTTGCCGGCCTACCGACCCTTGGCCTGACGCTCGCAGCCGCCGTGGCGCAGAAGCTGGGGCATACACGATATGTGCCGCTCGGTACGTCCCGAAAGTTCTGGTACCGCGACGACCTGTCCGTGGCGCTCTCCTCGATTACCACCCCCACCCAACAGAAACGTCTTTATATAGATCCACGCATGCTGCCACTGCTGGAGGACCGGCGTGTTGCGCTGATCGACGACGTCATTTCCAGTGGCACTTCGATCGTTTCCGGGCTGCAGCTTCTTGCCGGCTGCGGCATTGAGCCTGTTGCTATCGGTGTCGCCATGCTGCAGTCCCGCCGCTGGTGCGAAACGCTCGATGCCGTCGGACCGCAATGGCGGGAAAAAACAGTCGGCGTCTTTTCTACCCCGATGTTGGAGATGACCGAGACCGGCACCTGGCGCCGGCCCGCAGTCTGAATGCACGGTCGCGTGGAGCGCGGATTGCAATATTTCGCTCTATACAGCGCGAGCCGAACCGCTACAGTCTCGTGATGGATTGAGGTTCGGGGCAAACCATGACGTTCGAGCAAGCATCCTTGCTAATCCTCCTGCTTGCGATGCTCATCCTGTTTTCGTTGGAGCGCTTTCATATCGAAGTGGTCGCGATTGCCGGGCTGCTCGCCGGCTATGCCCTCCGCCTCTATTCCGCCGAACAGATCTTCTCCGGTTTTGCAAGCCCGGTAGTCATCACGGTCGTCGAGATCCTGCTCATCGTACAGGTCCTTGCACGGGCGCAGCTTTTTGATCAGCTCGCGGATTTTTTCGTGCGAGCCAAATTTTCGGATATCGCCGTCATCGCGACATTGTCGGGCGCGACCGGCTTCATCTCCATCTTCATGAACGACATCGGCGCCTTTTCGATCGCCTTGCCGGCGACGCTGCGCGTGAGTGCCCTGCTCTCGATTCCCAAACGACAGCTGATTATGCCGATCTCCTTTGCCGCGCTCCTCGGCGGCATCGTCTCGCTGATCGGTACGCCGGCGAACATGCTCGTCAGCAACGCTTGGGCAAAAGCAAACGGCAACGGCTTTCGACTTTTCGACTTTGCCTATGTCGGGCTACCGGTCGCCGTTGTCGGCATCATCATAACCGCATGGCTTGCACCACGGCTATTTCCGAAAAAGGATGGAGAGGCCCTCTCCGCTGAGCCGGTTTCACCACCGCGACGCAGGATCACCGAACGACATATCCCACCGGGCTCCTCGCTGATCGGTGCTCGGCTTTCGGACCTGCCGGATCGCTTCTCGCTACAGCCGCATACGCTCGTGCGTGACGGCAAGTTTGTTTTCGGCACGCCCGACAAATTGGTTGTCGAGGCGGGCGACCTGCTATTGGCCGAAGCAGACGAGACGGTCTTTGATAGGCTTTACTCGTCCGGAACCCTGCTTCCGGAGCGCCACCCGAGCGCAGATTCTGCCGATCTCGATTACGTCGAGGCCGTCGTAATGCCGGAAAGCACGTTGGTCGGCTCGCGGCTACATTCTCTCGAGGTGTTCAGCAGCCGCGATGTTACGATATCGGCACTCTCCATGCGCTCGCCACGGATCGAGGGGCGCTTCGCCGATCTGCAACTGTCGATCGGCGACATTCTGGTCTTGGAGGGCGAGCAAAGGGCGATCGCCGAAGCGCTGGAGGAGTGCGAATGCCTCCCGCTGGCGTCGCAGCCGCCGTCCCGAATGTCCGCATCGTCCTGGCAGCCTTTTGCCATTTTCGCCGCAGGCGTTGCCGCGACGGCCTTCGAACTCGTGACGCCTGATATTGCTTTTGCAGGCGTCGTGCTTGTCCTAGCACTCCTAAATTACCTCAACATTCGCCAGGCGATGGCTGATCTCAACTGGCCGATCATCATCATGCTCGGCGCAATGATCCCGATCGGTTCCGCCGTCGCGACAACTGGCACCGCCCAACTCATCGCGGCGGCGCTGGGTTCCATGGTGTCGCTGGCCGAACCCGCCGTGGGGGTGGCGCTTGTTCTCTTTCTGTCGATGCTCCTGACGCCTTTTGTTAACAACGCGACTGTCGCAATCGTCATGAGCCCCATCGCCGTTGCCTTCGCAGCAGCCGGCCATCATTCTCCATCGGCCTATCTGATCGCCGTCGCCGCGGGCGCCTCGCTGGATTTTCTGACACCCTTCGGCCACCACAACAATACGCTTGCCATGGGGATCGGAAGCTACCGCTTCAGTGACTTTCTGAAGGCCGGCGCGCCTCTGACCGTGCTGAGCTATAGTCTTACCCTACTTCTTATCTATCTCTTCTGGCTTTAAGAGCCGGTTTGCTTGACATCCCCGGCAATGGAACTAGAGCAGGGGAAAAGTTCCCGATCAACGCAGAAGGATGGTCGAGCCCGTGCGAATTCTCTCCGAAGCCCATTTCCCAGAGCTCCCCAATTACTACCGTGGCAAGGTTCGCGAGAACTATGACCTGCCGGATGGGCGCCGCATCATCATCAGCACAGACCGATTGAGTGCTTTCGATCGCATCCTCACCTGCATCCCTTACAAGGGCCAGGTCCTCACGCAGACGGCCCGCTACTGGTTCGAGGCGACGAAGGACATCTGCCCCAACCACGTTCTCGACTATCCCGATCCGAACGTTGTCATCGGCAAGCGTCTCGATATCCTGCCGGTGGAAATCGTCATTCGCGGTTATCTCGCCGGCACCACGGGGACCTCGATCCTCACTCTTTATAAGAAGGGCGAGCGCGAGATGTACGGCATGCGACTGCCGGACGGCATGCGCGACAACCAGAAACTCCCGACCCCAGTCATCACGCCGACCAGCAAGGAATTCGATGGCGGCCACGACGAACCGTTGACGCCTGCCGAGATCGTCGAGCGCGGACTCTTGACCAAGGAACAATGGGAAACGCTCTCGCGTTACGCGCTGGCTCTCTTTGCCCGCGGCCAGGAACTTGCGGCCAAGCGCGGGCTCATCCTTGTCGACACCAAATATGAGTTCGGCACGGACGAGAACGGCAACATCATTCTCGCGGACGAAATCCACACACCCGACAGCAGCCGCTACTGGCTTGCCGACAGCTACCAGTCAAGTTTCGAGGCAGGCGCGCGCCCGACAAGCTTCGACAAGGACTTCGTTCGCGCCTGGGTCGCCGAGCGTTGTGATCCTTACAAGGACGAAATACCGGAGATTCCCGTCGAACTGATCCAGCAGACCTCCAAGGTCTACATCAAGGCCTACGAGAGCATCACGGCGCAACGCTTCGTTCCCGACGACAGCTGCGCGACGCCGGTCGAGCGCGTCCGCAAGAATCTGTCCGTCTACTTCTCTTAAAGTCGCGCGATAGAAAGCCTGCAACATTAGCTTGCAGGCTTTCCGTCCTTAGCGCTAGCATCTGGAAAACTGGGGGCCGGCCTCGTGCCGGCAGGGGAATGGATGGCACGCAGGCCAAGACGTAAGGCCGAAGAGACTCGTGAAGACATTCTGTCCATGGCGGAATTGTTGTTCCGCCAACGCGGTTTCGTCGCCGTTTCGATCGCCGACATTGCTGCCGCGCTTGGAATGTCGCCTGCCAACGTCTTCAAGCACTTCCGCTCGAAAGCCGCCCTCGTCGATGCGATCGCTGAACGCCATCTGGGCGATGTAGCTGACCGCTTCGCGACCTTTGACGATGCGCTACCGCCAAATGAGCAGTTGCTTCGCTTTGTCTTGCGCCTGCTGGACAGTCACCTACAGGATATCCAGCAGAACCCCTACATCTTTGAAATGGTCCTGATGACGGTGCAGGCCAAGCTCGAGGCCGGCAATCGATATAGGGAGCGCATCGTCCGGAAACTGGATGAAATCATACGAGCAGGTGTCGCCGAAGGTCGCTATCACTGCAGTAGCGCCGCAGATGCCGCCAACACCGTTGCCGATGTCCTGGCGAGTGTCCTGCATCCCGTTCTGATCGCCCGTGATGATAAGGACACACTTGTCCAGCGCGCAAAGCAGATCGTCATTTTCGTGGATGCCGCACTGCAAAATAGCGCTTGCTAAGTGACGATTCATAACTTACGTCACTTCGTAAAGTCTTTCTTAAATTCGGATCAGTGGCATTTGATTCTGGATCGACGGTCGGCCTTGCTTGTTGAAGAAGGTCACTGGTTCGGACGCCACCGCACAAGGAATTCATTATGATACGGCGCATTTTCCTCGTTTCCTCCGCCCTCGCGATCGGCGGCGTCCTCGCCGCATGCAGCGACAGCGGCAACAAGCAGGGCGCGGCCGGGGCCGCGGGTGCAGCCGCCGCCCAGCAAGCCGCGCCGGTTGGCGTGATATCCCTGACGAAGGCCACCTTCCCCGTCACCACGATCCTGCCTGGCCGGGCCGAGGCTTCGCAGATCGCCGACATTCGCCCGCAGGTGAGCGGCATCATCCGCGAGATCCCCTTCAAGGAAGGTGGCGAAGTCAAGAAGGGCGACGTCCTCTATCAGATCGAAGACGCACCTTACCTGGCAACCGCTGCACAAGCGCGCGCCGCCATTGCCAAGGCCGAAGCCAGCGTTCCCAGCGCGCAAAGTAATTTCGATCGTTACCAGCGCCTAGTCGGCTCGGGCGCGACGCAGATCGAGCTTGAGACCGCACGCACCAACCTTCTGCAGGCGCAGGCCGAGGTCGAATCCGCGAAGGCAGCGCTGACTGCCGCCGAAATCGATGTCGACCACACGAAGATCACTGCGCCGTTTGACGGCGTTATCGACCAGACGGCATACAACGTCGGCAACGTCGTCGCGGCCAACCAGACGGCGGCGCTCACCACCGTGCGCCAGTTGGACCCGGTCTACATTCTATTGACGGAGTCGAGCACCAACCTGCTGCGGCTTCGCGACGCGATCCGCAGCGGCGAGGTCAAGGGCAACGCCGGCAATGCCGCCTTCCGCCTCATCCTCGAAAACGGCAAGGAATATGACCAGAAGGGCACGCTCGACATGTCGAAGTCCGTGGTCAGCGAGACGACCGGGACGTTTATCATCCGCGTGCGCTTCCCGAATCCAGATCACATCATCTTGCCCGGCATGTATGTCCGCGCGACGCTGGAACTCGGCGCGGAGCAAGGCTATGCGCTGCCGCAGCTTGCCACCAGCCGAAATGCAAATGGTGAGCTGACCGCGCAGTTCGTCTCAGCCGACGGCAAGGTCGAAACCCGCATCTTCGAAAACGCATCTCCTTCGAACAACGCCTGGCTTGTGACCGAGGGTATCAAGGACGGCGACCAGCTGATCGTCAGTGGCCTGCAGTCGATTACGGCAGGCATGCCCGTCAAGCCAATGCCGATGAAAATCAATGACAAGGGCATCGTCGTGCCCGCTGATCAGGCCGCATCCGGTGAAGCGCAGAAGCCCGCCGCGAAGTAATTCGCGACGAACCGTGATCAGAGCCGCACAGGAACAGTAAGCCAATGGCCAAGTTTTTCATCCGACGCCCGATCTTTGCTTGGGTCATCGCGATTACGATCATGCTCGCGGGCCTGCTCGCGATCTTTACGCTCTCGATTTCGCAATACCCCGATATCGCGCCGACGACGGTGCGGATCAACGCGACCTATCGCGGAGCGAGTGCCGAAACGGTCGAGAAATCGGTGACGACCATCATCGAAGACGGCATGACCGGCCTCGACGACCTGACTTACATGACCTCGACCTCGTCGACCGGCTCTGCCAGCATCTCGCTGACGTTCGGCACCAGTGCCGACCCCGACATCGCGCAGGTTCAGGTCCAGAACAAGCTCCAGCTCGTGCAGTCCAAGCTGCCGGGCGATGTCATTGACGCCGGCATCAGCGTCACCCGCTCGACGTCGAGCATCCTGCTCGTCGGCTCGCTCGTTTCGACCGACGGCAAGCGCAGTTCCGTCGACCTCGGCAACATCATGTCGACGTCCATCGAAGATCAGATCCAGCGGTTGGAAGGCGTCGGCAGCATCAATATCTTCGGCTCCGGCTACGCCATGCGCGTCTGGCTCGATCCGTACAAGCTGCTGAAGTACCAATTGACGACAGGCGACGTGACCTCCGCAATCGAAGCACAGAACACCCAGGTTTCCGTTGGATCGCTTGGCGCCCAGCCATCAGTTGAAGGCCAGCAGCTCAACGTGACCATTACGGCGCAGAGCCAGCTCACTACCGTTTCCGACTTCGAGCACATCATTCTGAAGGTCGAAAAGGACGGTTCCACCGTGCGCCTCAGCGACGTGGCACGCATCGAGATCGGCCAGGAGAGCTATGGCGGCTCCTCCCGCTACAACGGTCAGCCATCGAGCGGTTTTGCCGTCAACCTCGCCATCGGCGCCAACGCCATCGATACTGCCGCCCGCGTACGCTCTGCCCTCGACACCATCAGCCGCGGCCTGCCGGAAGGCGTGGAAATCACCTATCCGTACGACACAACACCGTTCGTCGAGCTGTCGATCGAGAAGGTCGTGCACACGCTGATTGAAGCCATCGTTCTCGTGTTCATCGTGCTGCTGATCTTCCTGCAGAATCTTCGGGCAACGCTTATTCCGACGATCGCCGTGCCGGTGGTTCTGCTCGGGACCTTTGGCATTCTCGCCATGGCGGGATATTCGATCAACACGCTGACAATGTTTGCCATGGTGCTGGCGATCGGCCTCCTCGTCGACGACGCGATCGTCGTCGTCGAGAACGTCGAACGCATCATGACGGAAGAGAAGCTGTCGCCGCTCGAAGCGACCGAGAAGTCGATGGGCGAAATCACCGGCGCGATCGTTGGTATCGCGCTCGTCCTCACCGCCGTCTTTATTCCAATGGCCTTCTTCGGCGGTTCGACCGGCATCATCTATCGCCAGTTCTCCGTGACGATCGTCTCGGCGATGCTGCTTTCTGCACTCGTCGCGATCGTGCTGACGCCAGCGCTTTGCGCGACGATGCTGAAGCCTGTGAGCGAGCACAAAAAGCACCGCATCGGTGACTGGTTCAACCGCAACTTCACGCGTTCGACCAATGGATATGTGAGAACCATCGGGTACCTGCTGAAGCGGCCAATCCGCGTCATGCTCGTCTTCCTTCTTATCGGCGTCGGTTGCGCCTATCTCTTCAATCGCCTGCCAAGCTCGTTCCTTCCTCAGGAAGACCAGGGCGTTCTGCTGACAATCGTCACCACCCCTCCGGGTTCGACGACGCAGCAGACGCAAGCTGTCGTCGAGAAAGTCGAGAAATACTACCGCGAGAACGAGAAGGAAGCCGTCCAGTCCGTCTTCGGCGCGCTTGGTTTCGGCTTCAATGGCTCTGGCCAGAACAGCGCCATCGTTTTCACCAAGCTCAAGGATTTCTCGGAACGCACGGATCCGAACCTGCATGCCCAGGCTGTCGTGACGCGGGCGCTCAAGACCTTCTTCACCTTCCGCGAGGCGCAGGTCTTCGCGCTGCTGCCGCCGGCGATCCAGGGTCTCGGTGTCTCGAGCGGCTTCTCGATGTATCTCGTCGATACCGGCGGCCATGGCACCGATGCGCTGGATGCTGCCTCGAAGCGGCTGATCCAGATGGCCAACACCAGCGGCAAGGTCGTTGCCCTCCGCAGCAACAACAAGGAAGTCGAGCCGCAGATGAAGATCATCATTGACCAGGAGAAGATCGGCGCGATGGGCGTCGATATTTCCGCGGTCAATTCGATGCTCTCGGTGATTTTTACCGGCCGCGACGTGAACGACTTCACGCTGAACGGCGAGATCAAGCCCGTCTACGTGCAGGGTGATGCGCCATTCCGCATGCAGCCTGACGATCTCGATCATTGGTATGCCCGCAACTCGAGCGGGGAGATGGTGCCCTTCTCCGCCTTCACCCGCACAGAATGGGTCAAGGGCGCCCCGACGCTCGCCCGCTTCAACGCAGTAAGCGCCATCCCGCTCGACGGCGCGTCCCCACCGGGCGTAAGCTCGGGTGACGCGATGAACGAAATGGAAGCTTTGACCGCGCAGCTGGGCGGCGGTTACACCGTCGCCTGGCAAGGTATCTCCTACCAGGAACGTTTGTCGGGTTCGCAAGCACCGATGCTCTACGCGATCTCCGTCCTCGTCGTCTTCCTCTGCCTGGCAGCGCTTTACGAAAGCTGGTCGATCCCGTTCTCCGTCATCATGGCCGTACCGGTCGGCGTCCTCGGGGCCCTCACTGCCGCAACGTTCTTCGGCCAGGCGAACGACGTCTACTTCAAGGTCGGCCTGCTTACGACCATAGGTCTTGCCGCGAAGAACGCGATCCTGATCGTGGAGTTTGCGAAGGACAGAATGGAAACGGGAATGGGACTGCTAGAGGCGACACTCGAGGCAGCGCGCCTGCGCCTACGCCCCATCATCATGACATCGCTTGCCTTCATTCTAGGCGTCGTACCGCTTGCAATCGCAACCGGCGCCGGTTCTGCAGCGCAAAACGCGATCGGCATCGGAGTGCTCGGCGGCATGCTCGCAGCAACGGCTCTCGGCATCTTCTTTGTCCCCTCATTCTTCGTTGTCATCCGCCGGATCTTCTCGCGGACGCAAAAAAATGAAGCGTGAGTGTGATATAAATGCACTGTGAGAAGAGGAGACTCGTTGATACATTGCCGCCGACTGCTTCGGGATGGTGTTTCTCGTTTGAGCGAAGCGCGGCCGATAGCGAAGCATGAAGGCTTCTGACAAGAATAGATTTGGTCGAGTTACAGGAAGATTTTTAATGGCATCTTTTCGCTTTGCCTCTCCGGCGCTTCTGCTTTTGCTCGCGGGCTGTGTCAGCGGCCCGGACCATGTTCCTCCGGAGATGCCGCTTCCGGCGAAGTTCAGCGAGGGCGGCGCCAAGAACATAGGCGACGTCTCGACGGCAGCGTGGTGGACGGCTTATCGTGACACCAGGCTGAACGGTCTGGTCGGCGAGGGACTAAACCAGAACCTCTCGGTACAGCAGGCCCTAGAACGCATCAACGCCGCAGCTGGCGGCGTCACCGTGGCCGGCGCCGGTTCGTTGCCGAGCCTGCTGGTCGGTGCCAGCCACACCACGAGCGGCACGATGGGTGAGCGGAGCGTCTCAGGCGGCGCCACCAACATCAGCGCCGGCGAAGCCAACGTCTCCTGGCTACTCGATCTCTTCGGCCAGTATCGCCGCTCCAAGGAAAGCGCACAGGCAAGCCTTGATGCCGCCTATTCCAGCGCCGACGTCGCCAAGCTCACCCTCCTGCAGGATCTGGTGAACTCCTACATCGACCTGCGCTTCTTCCAGGAGCGCCTGGCACTGTCGCGCGCCAACCTGAAGTCGCGCCAGGAAACCTACGAGCTGACCAAGTTCCAGCTCGAAGCCGGCGCCGCCTCACGCCTCGACGTCGTCCAGGCCGAAGGACTGGTGCAGTCGACGCAGGCCGAAATCCCCGGTCTGGAAACCAACATCCGCGTCGCCGCCCACCACATCGCCACGCTGCTCGGCCAGCCGGCCGGCTCACTGCTCGGTGAGCTCCTGAAGGGCGCACCACAGCCGATCTTCCGCGGCGGCATTGCCTCCGGCGTCCCGGCCGACCTGATCCGCAACCGGCCCGACATTCGCGTCGCCGAGCGGAATCTCGCCGCCGCTACCGCCAATATCGGCGTTGCCATCTCGCAGCTCTACCCGACGATCACCCTGTCGGGTTCGATCTCGCCGAGCTATGTCAAGGTGGCCGGCGTCTCGGGCGGCAGCCTGACCAGCTGGTCCTTCGGCCCGACCCTGACGCTGCCGATCTTCGACGGCGGCCGCCTGCGCGCCAATGTCGACATCGCCAAGTCCGATGCCAAGACGCAGTATCTCGCCTGGAAATCGACGGTGCTGAGCGCGGTCGAAGAGGTCGAGAACGCGCTCTCGGCGGTGCGCCGCGACGCCCAGACGGTGGAAGCGCTGCGCGCCCAGGTGAAGACGACGCAGGAAACCCTGGAACTGTCGACCGCCAGCTATAAGGACGGTGCATCTTCGCTGCTCGATGTGCTCGATGCGCAGCGCCAGGTGTCGCTGGCCCAGGCAAGTCTTGCTGCAGCCATCCAGCAGATGGCCAAGGACTATGTCGCCCTCAACGTCGCCATCGGCGGCGGCTACAATCCGGGCGCACCGCGGACCACCGCGCCACCAAAGGCAAGCTGAGCCACATGAGACATCAAGCCCCGCCAACAGCGGGGCTTTTTTATTACTGTCACCGCATCAATACTGACCGCGGCGGCAATTTTGGAATCGACAAGGCCAATGGCGTGATGTACGAAATGATTAAACGATTAATCTACACACGTCGGAAAGCATGCCTCCCACGCGACCTGGACCGAATCTGAGCAGGATTGCAACGTCGCTTGGCGTCTCCGTCGCGACAGTCTCCAATGCGCTCTCGGGCAAGGGACGTGTTTCCGAACATCTGGCTGAGAAAATCAAGGAACATGCGGCCGAACTCGGCTATGTCCCTAGCCAGGCAGGGCGTGCATTGCGTACCGGCCGCAGCGGCGTCCTTGGCCTAGTTCTACCTGATATCGCCAACCCGCTTTTCCCCAAGCTTGCGCAGGCCATCGAATTCGCGGCCAGCGCGGCGGGCTACGGCGTGCTGATCGCCGACTCCCGAGGCGACGTTGCAACGCAGACCGAGGCAATCAACCGACTGATCGAGCGTGGCGTCGAGGGCATGGTGATCATACCGCGCCGGGCCACTCGAATTTCCGCCGCGGCCTGTCCCGTCGCGGTCATTGATACAGCGTCCACGCCGGGCAACACCGTTGCCGCCGATCACATGCAAGGCGGCTGGGCGATCGCCAATCATCTAGCCGAGCTTGGGCACCGGCGTGTCCTTATCATCGGCAACAATCCCGGCTCAAACGTCCAGAACGATCGCGTGGGAGGAATCCGTTCAGGTCTCCGTCCCGGGATGAGTTCGGCAACCCTCTGGATCGAGACGCTGGAACGGCAAAACGGCAGCGGATGCAGCCTCGGCCTCGCTGAGAAAGTGCGTGAGGGCTACACGGCGTTCGCCGCACTGTCAGACCTGCAGGCGCTGCGAGCCCTCACAGAGTTGCAGCGTGACGGCATCGATGTGCCCAGCATGGCGAGCGTTACCGGTTTCGACGATCTCATCTGGTCGCCGGTCATCACGCCATCCCTGACGACGGTGGCGATGGACATGCACACGATCGCGGAGATCGCGATTTCATCGCTACTGCAGACCATACAGACGCGAGGCAGCCGCGAGGGCGTACTTGTCACGTCCGAGGCCGACCGAGTTCCAATGCAACTGATCGTTCGCCAGTCCTCCGGGCCGGCGGACCCAACACGAATATCCTGACAGGCGGAGAACAGCTGACATGAAGAATGCCCTCATCGCTTCGGCCGCGCTATTGGCGCTGTCGCCCCTCGCCGCAAAGGCAGAGGAGAAGACGCTGACGATTTCCGTCTATGCCTTCGCTCAGGATGACTTCAAGACCATCGTCTACGACCCCTTCGAGGCGAAGTGCGGCTGCAAGCTCGTGGTCGAGACCGGCAACAGCGTCGAGCGACTTGCCAAGATGGAGGCCAACAAGGCGAGCCCCGTCATCGACATGGCTGTCGTCTCCATGGCCGATGCTCTTTCAGCCTCGCGCAAGCACCTGATCGACAAGATTGATACTTCGAAGCTCTCCAATTTCGGGAAGCTCTACGACCTCGCCAAGGATCCGAATGGCGACGGCATGAGCGTCGGCTATACCTTCTACGCCACGTCGATCGCCTACCGCTCGGACAAGATGAAGATCGAGTCCTGGGCAGACTTGCTGAAGCCTGAATATGTTGGCCATGTCGCCTTCCCGAACGTCACCACCAACCAGGGCCCTCCGGCGCTCTTCATGCTCGGCCAGGCGCTCGGCAGCGACCACCCGGACCTGAAGGCGCCGATCGAGGCGCTCGGCGAGAAGAAGGACGAGATCGTCACTTTCTATGAGAAGTCCTCGCAGCTCGTGCAGCTGATGCAGCAGGAGGAAATCTGGGCCGCCCCGATCGGCCGTTTTTCCTGGGCAGGCTTCACCAAGCTCGACGTTCCCGTCGCATGGGCAACGCCCAAGGAAGGCCAGACTGGCGGCATGAACGTGATGGTCGTCACCAAGGGCTCGAAGAACCGTGATCTCGCCCTGCAGTTCATGGACTTCTGGCTCTCCACCGAAATCCAGACGAAGCTTGCTGAAAAGCTCGTCGACAGCCCGGCGAACAAGGAGGTCAAGCTCTCCGAAGAAGCCGCCAACAACCTGACCTACGGCGAAGAAACCGCCAAGAGCCTGAAGCTCATCCCGTCAGCAGCCGCGCTCGACAACCGCGCGGCCTGGCTGAAGGAATGGAACGAGAAGGTCGGTCAGTAATTTCCAAGCTGGCTCCCAGGCTTGCGGGAGCCAGCCCTTCCATCCGTCGAAAGTCGCTTCATGTTTCAAAACCGCGCAGAAGCCCTGGCGCTTGCCCTGCCCGCAGCAGTCTTTGCCGCGCTGGTCTTCCTGCTGCCCGTTGTCGTCCTCCTCTCCGAAGGCTTCCGCATCGACGGCAGCTGGACGCTCAGCGCCTATACCGGCTTCTTTTCCGAGTCGCTGAACCGTACTGTCTTTTTGCGGACCTTCCGCTTAGGGCTTGAGGTGACAGCGGTTTCGGCTGTCATCGGCTATGCCGCCGCCTTCGCAATCGTCAACCTGCCGCCGAAGGGCAAGGGCCGGGTGATCGGCCTCGTCACCTTGCCGCTGATGATCTCGCCGGTTGCCCGCACCTATGCCTGGATCGTCATCCTCGGCCGCACCGGCATCGTCAACCAGGCCATCCAGGGCCTCGGCCTCAGCGACGGCCCGCTGCGCCTGCTTTTCACCGAAACCGCGGTCTTCATCGGTCTGCTGCAGCTCTTCTTGCCGCTGATGATCCTGTCGCTGATCAGCGCCCTCGAGAACATGCCGACGGACGCCATTTCCGCCGCCCGCGTGCTCGGTGCCAACTGGTTCCAGGTGTTCTGGAAGGTGATCCTGCCGCTCACCCGCGAAGGCCTCGTCGTCGGCGGCACGCTCGTCTTCACCGGATCGCTTACCGCCTACATTACGCCTGCCGTGCTTGGCGGCTCGAAGGTGCTGATGCTGGAAACGCTGCTCTATCAGCAGGTGTCGGTGGCCAACAACTTCGTCTCGGCAAGCGTCATCGCCTTCATGCTGATCGTCATGAGCTTTGCCGCCAACATCCTGCTCAAGCGCCTTGCCACGGCGAGGAACAAGCGATGACGGCCCGTATTCTCTCTCCGCTGGTTCTCGGCCTTTTGCTGATCTTCCTGATCGGCCCGTTCCTGATCATCATCGCCGCATCGCTCTCGGCTGGCGACACACTCGCCTTCCCGCCGCAGGGACTTTCCCTGAAATGGGTCGCCAAGGTCTTCACCATCGACAGCTTCCGCGAGAGCTTCGCCATGTCGATGTTCCTTGCCGTCTTCGGCACGCTGACAGCGCTCGTGCTCGGCATTCCCGCCGCCTACGCGCTGTCGCGCTACAAGTTGCCCTTCGGCGAAACGGTGCGCACCATCGTCTCGCTGCCAATCATCGTACCCGGAATCATCGTCGGTCTGGCCCTGCTGCGCTATCTCGTGGTGCCCTTCGGCTTCAACATCACGCTGGCCCTGTTCATGGCGCACACGGCGCTCGTGCTGCCCTACGCCGTGCGCGTCGTGTCAGCCAGCCTCAACAACCTGCGCTCGGATATGGAAGAAGCTGCCGTCCTGCTCGGTTCCTCACGCGTTGGCGCCTTCTTCCGCGTCGTCATGCCAAATATCCGCGGCGGCATCCTGGCGGCCTTCGTCCTTGGCTTCGTGACGAGCTTCAATCAGGTTCCGGTCTCGCTCTTCCTCTCCGGTCCGGGCGTCCGCACCCTGCCGATCGACATGCTGGGCTACATGGAGACCACGTACGATCCGTCGATCGCGGCTCTCTCCTCGCTGCTTGCCTTCCTTTCCATCGGCATCGTCTTCCTTGCCGAACGCTTCCTGGGATTCTCTCGTTATGTCTGACGCCTATCTCAAACTCGACAAGCTGACGCTTGCCTACGGCGATACGGTCGCGGTAAAGGATCTGGATCTTACGATCAGGAAAGGTGAACTCGTCGCCCTCCTCGGCCCCTCCGGCTGCGGCAAGACCACGACGATGCGCTCCATCGCCGGCCTGCTGAACCCGAGTTCCGGCCGCATCACCCTCGACGGGTCGGACATCACCCGCGTTTCCGCCAACAAGCGCAATGTCGGGCTCGTCTTCCAGTCCTACGCCCTCTTCCCGCATCTGACGGTCTACGAGAACGTCGCCTTCGGCTTGCGCCTGAAGGGCATCGGCGGCAAGGAGCTCGATGGCAAGGTCAGCGCCGGCATCAAATCAGTCGGCCTTGCCAAGTTTGCAGATCGCAAACCCGCCGAACTCTCCGGCGGCCAGCAGCAGCGTGTGGCCCTTGCCCGTTCCATGGTCATGGAGCCGAAAGTTCTCTTGCTCGATGAGCCCCTTTCCAATCTCGACGCCCGCCTGCGCCTCGAAATGCGCGCCGAGCTGCAGCGCGTCCAGAAGGAAACCGGCGTCACGATGATCTTCGTCACCCACGATCAGATCGAGGCGCTCGCTCTCGCCGACCGGATCGTGGTGATGCTGAACGGCGGCATCGAGCAGGTCGGTGCACCGGAGGAAATCTACAATAAGCCCGTCTCGGCCTTCGTCGCCGATTTCGTCGGCTTCGAAAACGTCTTTGCGCTGGAAAACGGCAAGCTCGCGACATCCACCACATCGGTCGAGCTTTCCGGTCCAGCGCCGCAGGCCGCAAAGGGCCTGGCCTGGCGTCCGCGCATGGTGAACCTTGGTTCAGGTCCTTACCAGGGCACCGTGCGCGGCACCTCGTTTGCCGGCAACACCCGCGAATATCTGCTTGACACGCCGCTTGGCCCCATCAAGGCCGAGGTCGATGCCGAACTGCCGACGCATGCGATCAGCTCGACACTTCCATTCGACCTGCCGCTTGCCGCAGCAGCGGCGCTCTCACGCTACAGGTAACATCATGGGCGTCTGGATCGACAGCGACATGGGCTTTGACGATATCGCCGCGATCCTCGTGGTGACACACGCGAAGCTCGACATCGCAGGCGTCTCGCTTGTCTTCGGCAACACGCCGCTGCCGCAGGTGCGCGTCAACGCATCAGGTGCTGCCAAGGCCTTCGGCTGGACTTTCCCGATCCACACCGGCCGTGCCATGCCAGTTCTCGGCTCGCTCGAAACCGCCCAGGCGATCCTCGGCGAAACAGGTATTCCGACATCGGGCCAAGGTCTGCCCGCCGCGCCGGCCTTGCCGGACGGCGATGCATTCGCTGCGCTCTGCCGCTGGCTAGAGACCAATGGCCCGCACCGGATCCTGGCTCTCGGCCCGTTGACCAATCTCGCCGCCCTCGCACTGGCACGCCCGGACCTCGCAGCCCTTATCACCGAACTCACCTGGATGGGAGGCGGCGTCACTGCAGGAAATCACACGGCATCGGCCGAGTTCAACGCGCTGGCCGACCCGGAAGCCCTCGCCATCGTTCTCGCCCATAATCTGCCGCTGCGCATGGTCGATCTCGATCTTTGCCGCAAGGTTATCGCGACTCCTGACGACGTCGGCCCGGTGCGAGACGCCGGTGGCGCCAACGCGCCCCTTATCGCCGATATGCTCGACGGCTACATCGGCATCGGAACCAGCCGCGGCAGACCGGGAATGGCGATCTACGACCCATCAGCCGCAGTCGCCTTCGTCGCACCCGACATCGTTACTTTCCGCCCGGCGCGCATCGACGCCGAATTGCAGGGTCAACATACGCGTGGCCGCACCGTGGTGGAGACCCGGGCGACGCATGCAACCTTCAACGCCGAATACGCCGTCGATATCGACACTGAAAAGGCCCGCGCCTTGATCCTCGGCGCACTGATCGATGAGGCCGGCCGATGAGCGCCACCGAACGGAAGGATCTCAACGATCCCGCACTTCGCGCCCGTGCCGTCGCCGCCGCGCGCGGTGATGCGCCTTTCGACCTGCTGATCTCGGGCGGACGCCTGCTCGATGTCGTCACCGGCCTGACCCGCGACGCCGACATCGGCGTCGTTGGACCGCTCATCGCAAGCGTCCACGCACCGGGCAGCCGCACCGACGCTGCCAAGACCGTCGACGCAACAGGCAGCATCGTTTCGCCAGGCCTCATCGATACGCACATGCATATCGAAAGTTCGATGGTGACGCCCGCTGCCTATGCGGTAGCCGTCGTTCCGCGCGGCGTAACGACTGTCGTCTGGGATCCGCACGAATTTGGCAACGTGCATGGCCTGGACGGCGTGCGCTGGGCAATCGAAGCGTCCCGGTGCCTGCCGCTCCGTACCATTGTTCTCGCGCCTTCCTGCGTTCCTTCCGCTCCGAGGCTTGAAGTCGCCGGCGCCGATTTCGACGCATCGGTCATCGCCGAAATGCTTCGATGGCCTGGCATCGGCGGTGTAGCCGAGGTCATGAATATGCGCGGCGTGATCGACGGCGATCCCCGCATGACTGATATTGTGAATGCCGGCCTCGCTTCGGAAAAACTCATTTGCGGCCATGCGCGCGGACTTGAATCCGCTGATCTGAACGCCTTCATGGCTGCCGGTGTCAGCTCCGATCACGAATTGACCTCGAGCGCGGACCTGCTGCAAAAGCTGGCCGCCGGGCTGACCATCGAGCTTCGCGGCTCGCATGACCATCTGCTGCAGGAGTTCGTAACCGCGCTCAACGGAATCGGCCATCTGCCATCGACGGTCACGCTCTGCACGGACGACGTCTTCCCCGACGAACTGAAGGACGGCGGAGGTCTTGACGATGTCATCCGACGGCTCGTCCGCTATGGCATGAAACCGGAATGGGCGCTGCGGGCCGCCACCTTCAATGCAGCGCAGCGATTGAATCGTTCGGATCTTGGCTTGATTGCCGCCGGCCGACGCGCCGATATCGTGCTCTTCGAAGACCTCGTTGGTTTCGCCACGAAAGCCGTCATCGCCAATGGCGCAATCGTCTCGACATCGGGCGAAATGAACGCCCAGTTGCGCTCGTTCGATACCGTCGCGCTACAAAATTCGATCAAGCTGACCGCCTTGGAGGAAGATGACTTCAGGGTTCCCGCCACCGGCCAGCGCGTTCGTGTCGCCACGATTGACCGCCCCCGTTTCACGCAATGGGGCGAGGCGGAAACCGGCGTCGACGGCGGCTTCATCGTGCCGCCGGTCGGGAGCACCATGATCGCGGTCGCGCATCGGCACGGCAAGGTCGACGGTCGGCCGCGCGTCGGCTTCCTGACAGGTTGGGGAGAATGGCGCGGAGCCTTCTGCACGACGGTGTCCCACGACAGCCACAACCTCACTGTCTTCGGCGGCAATGCACGCGACATGGCGGTCGCCGCCAACGCGGTGATATCAGCGGGCGGCGGCATGGCTGTCGCCAGAGATGGCCAGATTGAAGCGCTTCTACCCTTGCCGGTGTCCGGCCTGGTCACCGACGCGCCATTGGAAGAAACGGCCGCGTCCTTCCGGGCGATCCGAAAGGCGATGGAAAAGATCGTCGACTGGAAGCCGCCCTATCTCGTCTTCAAGGCCTGCTTCGGCGCAACGCTTGCCTGCAACGTCGGCCCGCATCAGACCGATCGGGGGATCGCCGACGTCCTGACAGGCCAAGTGCTCGAAAACCCAGTGATCGAGACCCTCGAGCACGAGGAGTAGCAGCAGCTGGGCTTGTGCCCCAGCTGCGGTCGGCTAAGTCATCGAGGTCCGCGAACCACCGATTAAAGTGCGGCCTTCAGCTCGCGCTCGACCAGCGTTGTCCAAAAGGCCGCGCCGTAGCAAATCGCATGATCATTGAAGTCATACGCGGTGTTGTGATGCAGGGCGCCATCGACGGCAGGACCATTCCCGAGCCAGACGTAACATCCCGGCGCATTCTGGCCGAAGAACGCGAAATCATCGCCTGCCGTCGAGGGCGGGAAACTCGTGCGCACCTTCCCCTCGAAGACCGCCTTAGCGGCGCCGAGCGCACGCGCGGTCGCGTCGCTGTCGTTGACCACGGGCGGAATGCGTCGTTCGAACTGGTAGTCTACCGCAATGCCGAACATCGCCGCCGTGCCATTCGCAAGCCGGCCGATCTCTTCCTCGAGTTGATCGCGAACTTCAGGCGAATAGGCCCGGGCGGTGCCGCCGATCTCGACGATATCGGGTATGACGTTCAACGCCTTGGGGTCGCCGGCCTGCAGCGAGCAGGTGCTAACGACGGCCGGCTGCAGCGGATCGACGACGCGCCCGACAATCGTCTGTAATGAGGTCAGGAAGGTGCCGGCAGCCGTGATCGGATCCTTGCCGAGATGCGGCTTGGCGCCGTGCGTCCCGGTGCCCCGGAAGGTCACGCGCCAACTGTCTGACGATGCCAATTGAGGGCCTTCGACTACAGCGATCTCATCGACGGCAAGGCCCGGCATATTGTGAAGCCCGTAGACGGCATCGCAGGGGAACAGTTCGAACAGACCCTCCTCGACCATCCTGCGCGCGCCGCCCCTCCCCTCCTCGGCCGGCTGGAAGATGAAATGCACGGTTCCGGAGAAGTCACGCGTTGCCGCCAGATATCGTGCCGCGCCGAGCAGCATTGTTGTATGCCCGTCATGTCCGCACGCATGCATCTTGCCAGTAAATTTTGACTTATACGGACGATCCGCCATCTCCGGCATCGCAAGCGCATCCATATCCGCCCGCAACCCGATTGTCCGCGTGCCATTGCCGACCTGCAGCGTACCGACAACGCCGGTGCCGCCGAGGCCGCGATGCACCTTGATGCCTGCGTCTTCGAGCAACTGCGCGACGATGTCGCTCGTGCGCTCCTCCTCGAAGCCAAGCTCTGGATGGGCATGCAGGTCGCGACGCAGTCCGGTCAGGAAGGGCAGATCGGTCTCGATCCGGGCAGGAATGGGCATGGGCCTTGGATGTCCTGTAAATACAAGCGGGCGCCAGAACAGCGCCCGTCACAGTCCATCCGTTATTTAACAATTGCCCTAGGAATTCAACCTTCTCAACCGGCTCAAACGACGGTCTCCCCGCCGTCGACCACGAGGATCTGCCCAGTCATGTAAGAGGAGCGGTCCGACACGAGGAAGAGGATCGGCTCGGCGATCTCCGACACGTCGGCCCATCGTCCAAGCGGCACCTTCTCAGCGATATAGGCTTCGATCGCCTCACGCCCGCCCATCTGGGCAATGAAGGGCTCGTTGAAGGGCGTGTCCACCCAGCCGGGGCAAAGCGCATTCACGCGGATGCCGAACCTGGCATAGTCGCCCGCCATCTGCCGCGTCATGGCGATGACGGCGTGCTTGGTCGTCGTATAGGCGATCATCTCGCGATCGTAGAGCACGCCCGATGAGGATGAGGTGTTGAGAATGACGCCTTTGCCCGTCTTCTTCATGACAGGCACGACGAAGCGCGCGGCCATGAAATGTGCGCGGACATTCAAGCTCCAGGACTTGTCAAAACCGTCGATCGCGACCTGCTCCAGATCGCCGGCGACCTGCGCGCCGGCATGGTTGTGAAGGATGTCGATGCGGCCATGATGTTCGGCAATCGCGGCAATGCCTGCTTCCAGCGCCTTGTCGTCGGTGACATCAAGCACCATGCTTTCGGCGCTGCCGCCAAACCTACGGATCCGGCTGACGGTCTCCTCGGCATTCATGAAGTCGATGTCGGCGACGACGACATGGGCGCCCTGTTTCGCCATGACGAGCGCGCCGGCCTGACCGATGCCGGACCCGGCACCGGTGACGATTGCAACACGGTTCTTGAGGATCATGGTGTTTCCCAATTAGGTTGTTGTTGTCCTTTCGCGCATAAGGAAACGCGCGATGAGAATGAGGGCAAGCGATGCGATGAGCACCATCGTGGCGATTGCGTTGATCTCGGGCGTCACGCCGCGACGGATCGAGGCAAAGACGTAGATCGGCAGCGTCGTGTTCGACCCGGCGACGAAGAACGCGATGATGAAGTCATCGAAGGAGAAGGTGAAGAGCAGGAAACCGGCCAGGATCGACGGCAGGATCTGCGGCAGCACGATCTGGCGAAAGGTCGTCAGCGGCGTCGCGTAGAGATCACTCGACGCTTCGACGATATCGCGCCCGAGGCTGGCGATGCGCGCCTTTACGATCATCGTCACCAGGGCCATGGTAAAAAGCCCATGTGCGGCGATGATCGAACCGTAGCCGAGCGTCAGCTTTGGCGGTTGATTGCCGGGCCAAATCGCTGCCAGTGCCGGATTGATGAAACCGAAGACTTCAACCAGGGCAACCAGCGTCGCGATGCCGATCACAACCCCCGGAACGACGATAGCTGCGGCAAACAGGCCATCGAACACGGCCCGTGTCTTGGCGCCAAGCCGCTCCATGCCGAGCGCGGCCATGGTGCCGAAGATCGCCGCTAGTGCAGCGCTGGTCAGGGCTATGATGAGGCTGTTTTGCAGAGCCTCCATGAGGAAGGTGTTGGAGAGCGCCTTACCGTACCATTGCGTGGAAAAGCCCGTGAAATCGGAAGCGTTGCGGCCCGCATTGAACGAGAACAACACCACCAGCGCGATCGGTGTGTAGAGAAACAGATAGACTGCCGTAACAAGCCCACGCATCAGACAAGATCCACCTGGCGGGCACCCGCAACGCGCCAGGCGATGCGCATGGCGACGAGAAGCACGATGACGACGACGACAACGAGGGTGACGGCGATCGCGGAGCCGAACGGCCAGTTGCGCGACTGCAGGAAGAGGTCGACCAGCGCGTTCCCGATAAAGAACACCTTGCCGCCGCCCAGCAGCTGCGGGATCAGGTACTCACCGAGCAACAGGATGGTGACCAGCGCCACGCCGGTCATCACGCCCGGCAACGACAGCGGCAGCGTTATGCCGAAGAAAGTCGACAGCGGTCTTGCTCCGAGGTCCGCTGAAGCTTCCAGCAACCGGCGGTCCAGCTTTTCCAGGCTGACATAGATCGGCATGATCATCAGCGGCAGGTAGCCATAGACGATGCCGAGAAGGACAGCCCCCGGCGTGTTCAGAAGCCGTACATTCTCGATGCCGACAAATTCCAGGAGATGCGGGATGCCCCGCGCGCCGAGGATATACATCCACGCATAGGTGCGAACGAGAAGACTGGTCCAGAAAGGCACTACGACGAGTGACACCAGCAACAACCGATGCTGCGGGCTTACCTTCACCGCCAGGTAGTAGGCGACCGGATAGGCCACCAACAGGCAGACGAAGGACCCAATCGGCGCAAGCACCAGCGTGTTCTTGAAGGCGGCCGCACGGGATCCGAGATTGGCAAATTGGGCAAACGTAAATGCCGCTTGGTAACCGCCTTCCGGCGCCCGCTCGCCGAAGGAGAACACAACGATGGCAATGAACGGCAGGACCAAAAACACGAATAGCCACGCGCTCGCCGGCGCAACGAGGGCCGCGGTGATCAGGCGTTTTCTGGTGTCCGGTGACAGAGCCATTCTGGAGGTTCGCTGTTGGTGGCCACGAGGAGGCTTGCCCCCTCCCGAAACCGGGAAGAGGCATTGCATGACGGCAGGCTGGTCACGCCGACTTGAACCGCGCCATCAACTCGGCGCGACCCGGATCCGTCAGGGTTACAGCGGCGCCGAACTCCAGAGGCGTCAGCGATGCTTCATCCGGATAGACGATCTTGTTTGAGGTGATCTCCTTCGGCAGCAACGAAATGACGCGGCTATCGGTGGTCGGCGCGCCGTTGGCGATATGCTCCTTCACCGCGTTCGCGGGATCCATCAGGTAGTTGAGAAGAGCATAGCCTGCCGCCTTGTTCGGAGCGTCCTTCGGGATCGCATAGTAGTCGGTCCAGATTTCACCACCGTCCGTTCCGAGGATGTAGGCAAGCTCAGGCATGTCGCGATTAAGCTGCGCACCGTCGTTCGTCCAGCACATCGTCATCCAGGCGTCCGTGGCGCGCATGGCCGGCTGATAGTCGGAGTTGATGGCGAAGAGATGCGGTTTCACCTTGATCAGCAGCTCCTCGGCCTTCGCAAGCTCCTCCGGCTTGATCGAGTTGAAACCATAGCCCAGCGACACAAGCGCGCTGCCGATCGTCGTCAGCTGGTAGTCATGCACCATGGCGCGGCCATCAGCTTCTGTCTGCGTGAGCTCGAAGAAATCCTTCCAGCTCGTGGGCTTCGCCTTGATCTTGGAGGTGTTGACCGAGAATCCGGTCGTGCCCCAGTTCTTCGGTAGAGCGTAGGTCTTGCCGTCGATCTGGCCTTCCTTGGTGAAACGCGGGCTCTCCGTCGACTGGCTGAAATTGGCAATCTTCGAGAGGTCGAGTTCGTCAATCAGGCCGAGCTTGTGGTAGGTGGAAATCGTGTAGTTGGTCGGCACGAAAAGCGACCAGCCAGAAGCGCCCGCCTGCAGCTTCGCCAGCATTTCCTCGTTCGAACCGAACACGTTGACTTCGACGGCCACGCCGGTTGCCGCCTTGAAGTTCTCGAATGTCGCCGGATCATGGTAGTTCGGCCAGGTCGCGATCGACATCTGCGTGCCGAGGTCTTCGCCGGCATAGGCTGGCGTCGACAAGGCACCTGGGAAGCGCGACATCACTGCGGTCGCAAGACCGAGGCCGGTGATGCCGAGGAAGTGGCGGCGGCTGACAGAGCCACGCTTGAGCCGCATGAACTCGTCCATGAAGCCGTTGGCTGAAATGGGAAGGTTATCCCTATAGTCTTTGCTCATGATGCTGTTCCCTTGTTTTGATTTTAGGCTGCACTTGATGCTGAGAAGACATGGGCCGCGCCGGGATCAAAGCCGAGGTAGACAGCCTCGCCGGGCTCGACCAGATCGCTTTCGTTCATGCTGCGGCGGTCGGCGGTCACCAGAAAGTCACCGAGCCCCGGCACCGTGACGGCATATTCCGCCGACGACCCCAGGAAGATGCGGTGGGTCACCGTGCCTTTGAAGCTTGCGATATCGGGCGCCTGCATGCGTGTCAGGCGGATCGATTCCGGCCGGATCGCGACGATTGCCTCGCCCGTTGAAACACCCGCCCGGATCCCCGCGGCGATTGCGGAACCGTCCGCAAGACGCAGCGTCGCGCCATCCGCCTCCATCGTCGCCTTCACCCGGTTGGTCTTGCCAACGAAATCGGCTACGAACAAATCGGCCGGGCGGTCATAGACCTCCTGCGGCGAGCCCAGCTGGCGAATCCGCCCCGCGCTCATCACGCAGACGATATCCGCCATAGAGAGCGCTTCTTCCTGATCATGGGTGACCAGAACAAAGGTGATACCGAGTTCGCGTTGCAATGTCTGCAATTCGATCTGCATGGCGGAGCGTAGCTTCTTGTCGAGCGCAGCCAGCGGTTCGTCAAGGAGCAGCACCGACGGACGGTTGACGATCGCGCGAGCGAGCGCCACGCGCTGCTGCTGTCCACCAGACATTTCGTGGATGCGGCGCTTGGCGAAGCCGCCGAGCCGAACCATTTCAAGCGCCTCAGTGACACGCCGGTCGATTTCGGTCGCCGCAAACTTGGGCCGCATCTGCTTCAGACCATAAGCAACGTTCTGCCGGACGTCGAAATGCGGAAACAACGCATAATGCTGAAAGACCATGTTCACCGGGCGCCGATAGGCCGGCACACCGTTCATCTCGCGCCCGTCGATCAGCACAGTACCTTGGCTTGGCTGCTCGAAACCGCCGATCATGCGCAGGCAAGTGGTCTTGCCGCAGCCCGACGGGCCAAGCAACGCGAGGAATGCACCCTTCGGCACATTGAGGTTGATGTCCGTTACGGCGATCACCGGGCCATAATTCTTGGTGACCGAACGGAATTCGATATCGTTCGTCGAAGCAGATGCCACGTCTGTTCCCTGCGGTTGGTTTGGATTGGGCAGTCTAGACGACCGATTCCATGAAAGCGGCGTTTGATGGAACCTGACGTGCGCTGGTGGATTCCTGGTTTGAGATTATTCAAATGAGGAGTTTCATCATGGCACCAAGGCGGCGAGTCATTGAGCTGGCGATGAGCGAGCAAGAGATCGAAACGCTGACAGCTCTTTCGCGGTCTCGAACCGAGCCGGCGAGCCGGGTATCGCGGGCAGCCATGCTGCTGGCCTACCGCGAGAACCCGTCGTTCTTTGCGGTGGGACGACGACTTGGCGTGCATCATCAGACGGT
>NZ_AZNV01000057.1:0-27358 GCF_000510625.1 Rhizobium sp. IBUN | reverse complement strand
CGAGCCGACCTCCAGCTCCATCAGCCGCTCGGCCGCAAAACCAATCATCTCACGCAATAAATCTGCATCCGCGCTCTTCTCAACGAGGGAGCGCACGTTCATCATGTCATTGGTCATCGGTGGTCTTTCCGTCAGGTTGGTCTTGAACAACCCGACCCTAGCGGAAAACACTGATGGCCGCCCGCAAAGCCGATCACCCGCTACAGCGCAACGAAAAGCGCGCGGGCACTCGGCTTTGCTATCTCCCGCCAGTTACACCATCTGCTGGGACACGATCCTGCCGAAGATGTCCTCAGAAGCTCGTGACGTCGTCGTCCCGTCGAGAACACCGACTTGCGGTGCCAGTCAAACTAATCGGCTGGTCGGTTATATGGTCGAGCGTCCTTGAACAGACCTGGAGGCGGCGGTTGTGCCAGCCGTGCCGATGCCGGCTTTGCGTTCCACAATACGGCCAGATACCGACAGGTTTCGCAGTGGCAGTTTTCTTGATTTTGAAGGGTACAACCCAGAACCTTGACCCTGGGCCGGGGGACCATTTCAATTGCCCTCGCATCCCGCAGATAGCAGTCGAGGCGCTAACACTCTGTTAACCACACAAATTGAGGAAGACCCCGATTGAATGCCAAGCGACATTGGGATCTCGCCAATCACTCCACCCAACCCTGTTGCGGTCGTAGCCGGGGCAGACCCGGAGGCATTGCTGACGGGCTGGCCAGGTAAGCGACGCTCTTTGCACCTAGCGCAAGGGCTGGCGGCAATCGAGACTTCGCGCGTCGTGTTTGACCTCAATCCCAAGCGAGATCATCGACGCAGTCCAACACATAGGGGCCGGGGAAGCTGCCTAGCGACGTTGCCGTGACTGAATTCAAAAGAGGAGTCGATTCAGGCTCTATGGCGAAAACCATTGCTTCTCGGCACGCTACCCCCTGTCAGTGCCTCTACAGCGCCTACGATCGTCTTGACTCTAGGTGGTCGGGCTCACCTTTGGCTAGATGACATAATGGCGATGCTTATCCGGATTAGCGGCACGGCCCGTCTTCTATTCCGACGCCCCAGCTACTAATCTTCTCTGGCTCTGAGAATTGGCTTCTCGGAATCCTGACGACGCAGTGACTTTTTCGCGATCTCGTCCCCAGACACATGGAATATTTATGCGGTCGAGACTGACTCTCAACGTGCCACGTGCGTGACGCGGCCGCTTCCATGGTTGCGGCGCGGCTAGCGCATCCTGAGCAGGAGGTGATCCAATGGCCGATTCTGAATCGAACCTGGAATCAGACATTATACCGATGCCGAACGCCGACCCACTCTTGGACTCGCGACGACGGGAGGCCTCGCCGCTGATTGGCTATCTTGCTTCGTTCACATTGACCGCCATCGCCGCGGTTGTGGCGATCGGCATCGACAGAGCTCTGTCGATGCCCAACGTCTCCCTCGTTTTTGTAGTGCCGGTGATCGTAGCGGGCGTTTCCTTCGGCTTTGGCCCGTCGCTTTGCTCGGCCGTACTCGGTGCTCTCGCCTATAATTTCTTTCTGACCGAGCCACGCTACACGCTGGTCGTCGACGACCCGGCAAATATTTGGGCGATCTGCCTGCTGTTTCTCGTCGGACTGATCGTGAGTGGCATTGCCTTCACCTCCAGGAGGAGGGCGGCGGATGCGGCCCCTCTTAGAAGGCACGCGGCTCTGCTGCAAGGCTATCGTCGTGACGTCGTGGCGGCGGACAGCATGAACAAGGTTATGTCGATCACGTCTCAAGCCCTCGCTACGCTGTTCCAGGTTCCCGCCATTGTGATGCTCATTGCGGAGGGAAATGTGATTTCGGCCAAAGGCGTCGGCGGCTTGCAGCCAGAGCAGGCAGACAGGCGGCGCGATCGTCATTGGAGATGGGCAACGTCGCGCGCGCCGGAGTCTACCCGGCGTTGGCCTCGCGCTTTGATTTTTGGCCCGTCACAACGGGGGAAGGCCGGGCTGCCGCCATTGGGCTCGCATTCGATCCCAGTAATCGCCCTTCGGCACCAGCGGCATCGATCGACATCGTTGGAAGTGTTTTGGCGCAGGCACTTTCGCGTGAGCGTTCTGCGGTAGGCCGCGACGCTCGATCCGCACCATAGGTCCGAGGAAGCGATGCACGGTAAAGGATAACTCACTGACTGGTGGTTTGCGGACTATAGCGTCCAGCGGAGATGGAGGTGCCTCTTGGATCGATCATTACTTGTTGCCAGGCTCCTTGGACCGACATTTGCGGCGGTCTCGCTCGGAATGCTGATCAATGTCGGCATGTATGAGACCATGATCGCGGAGGCGCTGCACTTTGGCATCCCGTTCTACCTGTCCGGGGTATTGTCTCTGCTTGCTGGCCTCACAATCGTAAATCTGCACAACAGATGGCAGATGGACTGGCGAGTGATCATTACCGTGCTCGGCTGGCTGATGACAATGGGTGGCGTTGTCCGGATTGTCCTGCCGCAGATCGCAATCGCCGCAGGTTCGACCATCTATAGTGGTCGTGCTGCCGTCATAGGGGTGGCACTGGTCATCGGTGCGCTGGGCGCTTTCCTAAGTCTCAAAGGCTATGCACGGCGTGCCTGAGGCAGGGAACTGCGCGGCGGAAGGACGGCCCCAATCGGCATTTCATCTTCGCCATCCGTGCAGGGCCGATTCAGAGAAGTCCGCCGGCAGGAACAGAACTATCGCGCCACGATGCCGAATGCATCCTGCACCTCGGTGGTAATCGTGCCCGTGGTTTCTAGATTGTTGTCCTTCTGCATCTCGCCCAGAGCCGCACGCATTTCCGCATCGACGACTCCTGTCAAGGCGCCGGCATATTCGCCATAAGCCGTCAGTCCTGATTACATCTGAATGACGACGTGCCGGAACTTGTTTGAATTGCCCGGAAGAGTTTTGGCTGGAGCCACCAGTTGCGGAGCGACGGAAGCAGGAGCATGAATGTGGACGCCGCCAGGCCGCCAGCTGCAAAAGTGAAGAGCCGAGATGACCCCGGCTCCAACTCTTTCACTATTTCTTAGCCGCTTGGGCGGCATACATGTAGCTATCGTAGCTATATTCAGCGACGCGGAACCATTCGAAGCTCTCGTCGCGGAACTTTTTCCAGCCGGGATAGATCTTTGCCCAGGCTGGATGTTTCNGGCCGTATTCGCTGTAAAGCTCGAAGGAAGCCTTGTAGGCCGAATCCATAACGTCGCGCGGAAGAGGACGCAGCTTTACGCCCTTGCCGACGAGCGAGCGGATCGCCGCGGTATTCTTCACGTCGTAAAGCGCTTGCATGTTGACGTTTGCCGCCTTGCAAGCGGTATCCAGCGCTGCCTTGTAGGTATCGGGCAGGCCATCATACTGCTCCTTGTTAATGAAGAAATGGATCGTCAGACCGCCTTCCCAGTAGGCCGGGTAGTAGTAGTTCTGGGCGATCTGGTAAAACCCAAGCTTCTCATCGTCATAGGGTCCGATCCATTCGGCGGCGTCGATGGTGCCACGCTCGAGAGCGGGATAAATATCGCCACCAGGCAGCTGCTGCGGGACGACGCCGAGGCGTGACATGACTTCGCCGGCAACGCCAGCGATGCGCATCTTGACACCCTTCAAATCGGCAACCGATTTGATTTCCTTTCGGAACCAACCGCCCATCTGCGCGCCGGTCGCACCACCCGGGATGCCGATGATACCGTAGTCGGACAGGAACTCGTTATAGGCTTCGTTGCCGCCACCATGATAGAGCCAGGCGTTCTGCTGACGACCGTTGAGGCCGAACGGGATGGTGGAGCCGATGGCAAAGGTCGGATCCTTGCCCGTGAAATAGTAACCGCAGGTATGGGCAAGCTNGACCGTGTTTGCCTTGACGGCGTCGATCGCCTGGGCACCTGGCACAAGCTCGCCTGCCTGGAAGACCTGGATCTGGAACTTGCCCTCAGTGATCTTGTTCAGGGCATCGGCCATCACCACCGCGCCGCCATAGATCGTGTCGAGGTTGTTTGGAAAGCCCGACGTCAGGCGCCAGCGGATCGTCGGGGCACTCTGCGCGACCGCGGGGGCGGCCAGCGATGCACCGGCTACGGTTGCAGCGCCGGCCAGCGCGCCTTTCGTCAAAAAGTTTCTGCGGCCTTGGTCTGTCGTCATGGTCTTCCTCCTCGGTTGTATGGCACCGCCGCTCGATTGCGACAGCGATCTTGTGTGTGTCCGTTGCCTGACATTCAGGGATTGCTTCCGTTCTGCTCCGGCGCGCCGAAGCTCGGCGTCGGGGACCCAAAGTCAGGCGCCGGTGTGTCGAGCGCAGGCGGTGAGGTTTCGTCCTTGGACGGTTCGGACCCGAACGGTGCTGCGGGGGTACCAAAGGGATTGGCCCCATCCTCGCCCGGCATCGGCACGTTGAGCTCGATCGTGGACGGATCGACGGCGACCTGACCGGATTTGTAGTGCGTGACCAGCTGCGGGAAGGCGATGACGATGATCACCATGGCAAGCTGGATACCGAGATAGGGAAGGGCGCCCATGTAGATCTGGCCGGAGGTAACCGGCTGGATCGTCTGGCCGGTGATCCTGTCTTTATAGGCCCGCGTTGGAGCCACCGAGCGCAGGTAGAACAACGAAAAGCCGAAGGGGGGATGCATGAACGAGGTCTGCATGTTGATCGCCAGCATCACACCGAACCAGATCAGGTCGATGCCGAGGCTATCGGCGACGGGTGCAAGCAGCGGAATGATGATGAAGGCCAGCTCGAAATAGTCGAGAAAGAAGGCCAGGAAAAAGACGAGGAGGTTGGCGACGATGAGGAAGCCGACCTTGCCGCCGGGAATCGATGTCATCAGATGCTCGACCCAGACGTGGCCGTTGACGCCGTAGAAGGTAAGAGAGAAGACACGTGCACCGAGCAGGATGAAGATCACGAACGAGGAAAGCTTCGCCGTTGCATACAACGCGGACTTGACCATCTTCAGATCGAGACGGCGATTGAGGGCGGCGAGCCCGAGCGCGCCAACCGCGCCCATCGCGCCGCCTTCTGTCGGCGTTGCCAGACCGATAAAAATCGTGCCGAGAACAAGGAAGATCAGGACGAGCGGCGGGACGAGCGAGATGATGACGCGTTGCAGAAGCTTCCAGCCTTTAATTGTGCGCGCCTCGGCGGGCAGCGCCGGCACGCTTGGCGGCCGGATAATTGACATCGTGATGATGTAGGCGGCGTAAGCGGCAACGAGGAGAAGCCCTGGGACGAGGGCGCCCTTGTACATGTCGCCGACGGACCGGCCGAGCTGGTCGGCGAGAATGATGAGGACGAGGCTCGGCGGAATGATCTGCGCCAGCGTCCCGGAGGCGGCAATCGTGCCTGCGGCAACACGCCGGTCATAGCCATAGCGCAACATGATCGGAAGGGAGATCAGGCCCATCGAGATGACAGATGCGGCGACGACGCCGGTTGTGGCGGCAAGGATCGCACCGACAAAGATAACGGCGAAAGCCAGGCCGCCGCGAACCGGACCGAACAGCTGTCCGATTGTGTCGAGCAGATCCTCGGCCATGCCGCTTCGTTCAAGAATTAAGCCCATGAAAGTGAAGAACGGGATCGCAAGCAGTGTTTCATTCGACATCTGCCCGAAGAATCGGTCGGGGATGGCGCCGAAGAGATTGACGGGCAGAAGACCCATTTCGATGCCAACAAAGCCGAAGACGAAGCCGACGAAGGCAAGCGCGAAGGCTACCGGATAGCCGATGAGGAGCACGACGATCAGCGAAAGAAACATGATCGGCGCGAGATTTTCCGCGAAGAATGCAAACATGGTGATGCCCCGGGCCTTAGAGTGTCTGTGCTTCGGCGTCAGCCAGAGCGATCGCATCGGGCATGTCGCCTCGTAGGATCGCGATCCGCTTGATGAGCTCCGAGACACCCTGAAGAGCCAGAAGCCCGAATCCGAAGGGGATCATTGCCCAAACGGGCCAAAGGATGAGCCCGCCGGTATTGTTGGATATTTCTCCGGTCGAGAATTTCTCGACCACCGTCGGCCAGGAGAGGTAGATGGTGATGAGGCAGAAGGGGAACAGAAAGAAAATCGTACCGAGGACTTCGATCCAGAGCTGCATCCGGCGGGAGAGATGACCATACACCAGGTCGACCTTGACATGCTCATTGCTCATCAGCGTCCAGGCCGCCGCGACCAGAAAGGCAGCGGAGAAGAGATACCATTGCGCCTCGAGCCAGGCGTTAGAGCTGAGATTGAACAGTTTGCGCGTTGTCGCGTTGATGGCGCTGATCAGCACGGCTAGAAGCAGAAGCCAGGAGACAGCTTTTCCGAAAAAGGTGTTGATCGCGTCTATCGCGCGCGAAATCGCTAGAAGTCCGGCCATGAATTTCCTCCCGAGGCCACATGCAGCGACCGCCAAGGAGACCTACGGACTGTGGTTTCGGGAGGCAATAACGGAAAAAGGTAATCGTCTGACCACTACCCAGTAGTGGGTATGGTGATCAATCGGGTTCCAGCAGCCCGTGCTCGATGGCGGTCCGCGTCAGTTCCGCGGTCGTGGATAGACCAAGCTTTCGCTTGATGGTCTTACGGTGGGTTTCGATTGTGCCGACCGACAGATCTAGCTGTCCCGCAATGGCCCGATTGCTATGGCCGGCGGCAAGAAGAGCCAGGATCTCGCGTTCGCGTGGCGTGATCGGAAGCAGTTCGTTTTTTGCTTTTTGCTGTCGCTGCAAGAGAACGTCCGAGACACCGGTGGAAAAATAGGTGCGCCCTGCGGCAACGGTTTCGATGGCTTCGACAATCTCTTCGTTGGGTACGTCCTTGAGAATGTAACCGGCCGCACCCCTAAGGATGGAGGCGGAAATGTACTCGCGGCTGTCATGCATGGACAACATCAGGACCTTCGTCGAGGGGAGCGCACTCCTGAACAGTTCGATGGCATCGATGCCGCTGATCTTCGGCATGTTGATGTCCAAGAGCACGATGTCGGGTGTTTCGACTGCGGCAAGCTTCAAACCTTGTGTTACGCCGCCGGCCGTGCCGACAACCCTTATGTGCTCGTAGGTTTCAAGGACCGCACGCAAGCCTTCGAGCACAAGCGGGTGATTGTCGACAAGCAGGACGGAAATCGATCGGTCGTTGTTCATGCTGCCTTCGGGGGCTTCTTCGTTGCATTTGCCGACTTCGGGAACATTGCCGTCAGGGTCGTACCGTTCTCGTTCGTCTGAATGAGCAGTATTCCACGAAAATGGGCCATTCTTTCCTGCATGTTCCTGAGGCCCAACCCGCCCGAATAATTCGCGCTCGCTGCCTCGACCCTCTTCGTGAAGCCATTTCCATTATCGGAAATCGCCATCCGCACACGTCCCTTCGTGCTCCAGATTTTGATCGTGACGCGTGAGGCAGCGGCGTGCCGCTCGACATTAGCAAGCGCCTCCTGCGCGATGCGGTAGAGGGCGGTATTGGCTTCCGGTTTAAGCGTGTCGCAGCCCAACGGTACGACTGAGACTGGAATTCCCGTCCGTTCCTCGAAGTGATTGCCAAGGGAGGTGAGCGCAGCCGTCAGGCCTAGATCATCGAGCATCCGTGGCCGCAATTCGTGCGAGAGCTCCCTGACTTCCTTGATCGCATCGTTGAGTGCATCGATCCCTCGATCGATTGCAGCATCGGCGTCGGCGGCCCCTGCCTTTACCTTTCGCGAGGCGAGATCGAATGAATAGCGAACCCCTACCAGATTCTGTGAAACACCGTCGTGAAGTTCGCGGGCAAGCCTCGCGCGTTCCTCCTCCTGCGTGTCAATAATCCGCTGGGTCAAAAGCTTCAGCTTCCCGTCCGCCATGCGCCGCTCGTGAAATGTGATCCACATGCAGGTGACGAATACGAGAAGAACTGAAGGGACAGAAATCAGTGTGACGATGACAAACGTGCGGCGAATACTTTTCTTCAAGTCCGCCTTGGCTGTCGCAGTCTGGGCAAACACATCGTCGAGATAAACGCCGGTCCCGATCATCCAATGCCATTTGTCGAGACCGGCGGCGAAGGACAGTTTATCCGCCATCACTCCTGAAGATGGCTTTTCCCATTTGTACTGGTGCAATCCACCGCCCTCTTTCGCCTTCGCAATCAGGTTGGCAATAACCTGATCGCCGTCCGGATCGACGAGGGCGAGCCAATTGCGGCCCGGTCGAAAAGACTGGCGGGGATGGACGATGCTATTGCCGTCGTAATCATAGACAAAGAAATAGCCGTCCTGCCCATAATCCAGGGAGGTGAGGATTCGCTTTACCTGTTCCTTAGCGCTCTCATCGTTGGCATCGGCTTTTTCGTAGACATCCTTGATCGCGGAAAGCGCGAGATTCGTGAGGTTGAGAAGCTCGGTTTCCCTGGCACGGAGCATGTTGCGCTCAAACGTGGAAATACTGCTCTCGGCCAATGTCGATGATTGCCACGTCGTAAAGGCGGTGATCAAGGTGATCGTCAGGACAAGCGGAAGAATGGCAAGTGCCAGAATTTGATGACGAAGCTGCAAGAAAGGCCCTCCCATGATATGACGAGCTTAATCCAGCGCGTGGGCGCACCTCAAGGGCCTGCATGCAATGGATTGGCAAAAGGCTGTTGGCCCGAAAAGCATCCACTATGGTCGTTGAGAGCAAGGACCTGTTGGGCAATTTTCATGACTTCGGCCCTTCCAGAGCAGCAAACGCTCGATCTCGCTGCTTCGCGGCGCACGGCGTAGTTAAAACACGTCGTCCGCATTCAACGGCAAAGACGCAGTGGCAACAACAGAAGGGCCGCAAATGTCGTTGGCCATAGCCACCCTAAAGAGATGCCGCGAACCGTCGGCGACCCCACTTCCTATTTCGTCCGGCCACCTACCAATCTCTAGGTCTGACTTTCGCATCCATCATAAGCTACCGGTCCGAGGATCGCCCAGTATCTTGCGAGTTAGCTCGGGTTGTTGGTGGTGATGGTGACGGGCAATCCTGAAGCCATTCAAGACGGCCTGACGGACGTCGTAGGGATAATTTCCAAACCGATCGATCCGCCCACGATTGGCAAAGTGCTGAGCTACCTTCAGGACCTCCGCCGAGGAAGCCGGGGAATTCCACCAAGCGGGATGCGGCTTTTCGCCTGAAGAAGCAAGACAGGGTCGGGGAACACCATGAACGACATGCGCGCCGAGCTCGGCCTTTGGGTCGGGCTAATCGAAACCATTCTCATCAATCGTGGAGTGCTCAATAACCAAGGGCAGCTGGCGACCGGGGTGGGAATATCGCTGCCTCAGGATGTCGAGGAAATCCTTGACGGCTTCATCGAGAATCCGATCGAGCTTGTCGGCTTGCTGAAGATCTCTCGGGAAGCCCGCGATGGCCGGCCTCTGTCTCCGGCGGTCCTGATGGCCGCGCATCTGATGGCGAGGAGGTTCTTCAGGCACTTCAGGACGGGAGCCGGGAGGGTGATGAGGACAATTTTAAGCGCACCTAAGTCAAATCGTGAGTGCAACTATCCTCGCTATGACGCGATAACGCCGATTGCCGCGGGGCGGATTGCAGTATGATTGGGGCTACCGGTCCATACGCCTTCAACATAGCTATGCGCCCTCGGGGTCAGATTTCTGTTTCAAGAGGGCGCAACAAACCGCCACTCGGCGGAGGGGACCGCAGGCTGTCGTTCCTCTCGGATGATCAAAGAAATGGTCCTGCGTCAACGCAAATGGCCCGCCCGAAATCATTTCGGGCGGGCCATGCGCCGACCGGGACACTCTTAACATCCAGTCGAACGCTAGCTGTCCGAGACGACAGGATCGGTAGCCTGCGGCAGTTCTTTCAACTTGATGAGCTGGTCGGCACAGGCATCCGTCGCGCTTGCAACCGTTTCGTCAATCCCGGCGATTGTTGCCCAACCGCCTTCCTTGATAAAGTCGTCGCGCTCCCATGACGATTTCGCCCTAAGGGATTTAAGATTGTCGGCGGCGTCATTTGCCGTGACGAAGTTGTGCACGCAGACGCTCGCCACCAGATCGGCCCTGGCGTCCCTGACGGCAATATCCGTCATGACACCTGCCCGGCCCGAAGTCGTCCATCCACCCCAAGTAAAGCCGAGCACCATTGTCAATGCCGATGCCCCGACGAGCGACCATCCCCATAGTGTTTTCGATGGTCGGTAGCTCGACCAGTCGCGTTCGTGATCCGCCATAGCTGTTCTCCCCTTTTATATAATGTTATGATACAAAATCGAGCTTGCAGATCAATCACGGCCTGATCAAAAACAGGTGATCGCCTTCAGGCGAGTTCGGTGACCTTCCGAAGACGGGACAGGGATTCCGCCAGCAGGGGCTCGTTCTCCAGCATACCCTCGACGTGAACACGGGCAAGGGCCTCGAGGACATCGCGGCCCTTCGAGGTCATACCAATCATGACGCTGCGCTTGTCGTCCTCGGCTGGAATACGTTCTGCCAGGCCCGCTGCACACATCCGGTCGACGAGCTGAACGGCGCCATTGTGGTGCATCAGCATCTGCTCGGCGAGATCCCGTAGCCTAATCTTGTGGCGGGGTGACGTGCGCACCACAAGGAGCGCCTGATACTGCTGCGACGTAACACCAGCTTCGGCAAGCGCAGCCTCGCTAAATGCCAGGAAGCGCCGCATTGCAAGTCGAAAACCGGCCAACCCATCGTAGACATGGTCGCTCAGCGCCGTTTTTTTTGCCTTGGGGCCAGGCATCGAATAAATCCTTTTCGTACGTCATGATGTGATATAAAATCGGCGAACACGCCAGGAGAACGGTTCGCGAGTTTGCAAGCCAATGTGGGAGACAGTGCCAGGCACTGGCATCGACTTCTAACTCGCGAACCATAATCCCATCGAATTGCTCCGATGACTGTGCCAAAATCGTGACGTCTTGGAATTTTTGAGAGTTCTGGAGCGACCCTTTGTGAAAATGTCGATCGAAGTTGCTCGGTATGGGATTCGAATGGAAGGAGATCGCAGCTGGACGGTTTTCGATATCTATACGGGCTGGCCTTTCGAGTACCTCGGGCGATCACTTGATGGGCTCGAAGAAGCAAACGCCCGCCGGCTTTTTGTTGTTCTCAATGCGCTCCACCAGCACCGTATGCGGACGATCGACCAGGAAATTCAAGGTTTACGGGATTAGGTCCTCAAACTCCCTCGGGTACCATGCCCAAAGAAGGGCGCGCTTGTTCCTTTATGGATGCGGGCTGTTCCCTTCCGCCCGCCGCGCCCGGATGGCTGCGGCGATGAAGACGCGCGACAGACCGTGATAAAGCGGCTCGCGAGAGAGGATGCGCGACGTCACGTAGCCGATCATAGAGACGGCCATGATCGGGATGACAGCCTGGTGGTCGCCGGTCATCTCGAGAATGATGACGAAGGCGGTCATCGGCGCCTGCACGACGCCGGAGAAATAACCTGCCATGCCAAGGATTGCCGACAGCGCGATGCTGGTGCCGAGGAGCGAGCCGACGGTGCTACCGAAACCGGCGCCGACGGCAAGTGATGGCGCAAAGATGCCGCCCGGAATGGCTGAAAGCATCGACAGGAAGCTGGCGGCCAGTTTCTCCACGAAGAACAGCAGTGGCAGCGCATGGCCTTCGACGGCGCTGCGGGCCTGTTCATAGCCGGTGCCGAAAGTCGTGCCGCCCGAGATGATGCCGATCACGGCGATGGCGAGACCGCAGATACCGGCCACAACAAGCATGCGCTTCAGCGGTTGCGGCTGCGCCCAGCGGCGGATCTTCTGGCCAAAATACAGGGCAAAGCCGCTGAAGGCAGCGCCCAGCGCACCGCCGCCGATGCCGCAAACCAGAACGAGACCCCAGTCGCGCATTTGCGTTGGCGCTACAGAGGCTTCGCCGAAATAGTTGTAGCTGCCTGCCAACCCGAGTGCTGCAAGGCCGGACAGAATGACGGCGGTGAGCACCAGTCCGTTCGCCCGTGACTCATAGGTGCGGCTCATCTCCTCGATGGCGAAGACGATACCGGCAAGCGGCGTGTTGAAGGCCGCCGCGATGCCCGCCGCCGACCCGGCAAGGATTAGGCCGCGTGCCTGCGCCATGCCACCGAAGCGGGCGACGGCGAGCATGATCGACGCGCCAACCTGCACCGTCGGCCCTTCGCGGCCGATCGAGGCGCCGGAGAAGAGCCCGAGCACCGTCAGGACGATCTTGCCGAAGGCGATCCGGAGTGACAAAAGCCGGGTCCGGTCGTCCTCATCGCGCAGATGCCGGGCGGCGATCGCCTGCGGAATGCCGCTGCCCTGCGAATTCGGAAACAGTGTCGCCGCCAGATAGGCCGACAGCATGAAGACGAGGGGCGTCAGGACGAGCGGCAGCAGGAAGGCCCATTCGCCTGTGGATGTCAGGCTCGAAAATCCGTACTGCGCCAGATCGGCGAGCTTGGCAAAGCCGACGCTGATTACGCCGATCGCTAGGGCCCCGCACCAGAAAACCAGCCGCGGCCGCCAGAGAGAGAAGGATCCCCAGAAAACACGAGAGCGACGGAGCAGCTTGGAATTGCGATAGGAGGAGGGCATAGGGGACTCGGAAACAGGTCTCGGTCTTCGATCTTAGCGTAAGGCCTGCTGAAAGCGGACCCTTGGATGGTAATCATCTGTTGGATTGCGTCTTAGGGGACATTCCCATTGCGGCCGACAAGGCCCTGACCCCACGAAGCAAATCACGCACACGAGGTCGCTATCGCCAAACCGATCCGCGTATCTCACTTCACGCTCAATGCCCTGCAAATATCATAGTGTGACATAGAATGCGTTCGATTGTTGGTCAAGATCTGAAAGTATGTCGGAAAAATTAGAGGGGCCCTCAATATGAGGGCCGAGGTGGCTTGTATTGACCGTGCTGGATTGACCGACGAACCGGTGAAAAGTTCCGACCTGTGCCAAGTGCCCGCTATGTCAAACCGGCGGTGGCGCGACGCTATGACCGGTGAGGAGCGTGGTCCACACGAGAATGAGAATAAGGGCGAGCCCCGCCAATGCGAGCAGTAACGTGGTCTTGTTTGGCATGCCCACATTATATTTCATTGATTATAGCAATGCGTTCACTCTTACGCTATCTCTGACGAATGGCGTGTGCTGCGTGCGCCGCGGGCTTCCCGAAATTGACGGAGACTGAAGATCAACCTTCCAACAGGGAGCGCGAACCCATGTCCCCGCCGACCTCGACTGGCCGTATACAGTCCACACTTCGCCGATTTCTCGACAACGAAGCATCGGGCGGCCTTGTCCTGATTGCTTCAGCGGCACTCGCGCTCATCGTCGCGAACTCGCCGCTTGCCGACGTCTATTTTCACGCGCTGCATGTGGATATTGGTCGGCTCAGCCTGCTTCACTGGATCAACGACGCGCTCATGGCCGTCTTCTTCCTGCTGGTGGGTCTTGAGATCAAGCGCGAGATGCTCGACGGCCAGCTATCGACATGGAGCAGGCGTATCCTTCCGGGTGCCGCGGCCGCTGGTGGTATGCTGATGCCGGCGCTCATTTTCGTAACATTCAATCTCGGCAATCCGGCCAGCCTTCGAGGATGGGCGATTCCGACCGCGACCGACATCGCCTTCGCGCTGGGCGTGCTGTCGCTTTTCGGGAACCGAGTTCCTGCCTCGCTCAAGATCTTCCTGGCGGCGCTTGCGATCATCGATGACCTTGGTGCCGTCATTGTCATCGCGATCTTCTATACCACTGATATCAATGTCGTTGCGCTCGCCGGCGCTGCGGTAACCCTTGGCCTGCTTTTTGTGATCAACCGTGCTGGCGTCATGAGGCTCTCGGCTTACCTGGCGCTTGGAATTGTCTTGTGGCTGCTTGTCTTCGCCTCCGGCGTCCACGCGACGCTGGCGGGCGTCATGCTGGCCCTTGCGATCCCGATCAAGCGCACCCCCGGCACACCGGAGGCCCGAGATGAGGAGTCCCCTCTGCATCATCTTGAGCATCGCCTCCATCGTCCGGTTGCCTTCGTGATTGTTCCGATCTTCGGTTTTGCCAATGCAGGCGTATCGCTTGCTGGCACGTCGCTCACGACGCTCGTTGATCCACACACACTTGGCGTGGCTGCTGGGCTATTTGTCGGAAAGTTATCCGGTGTTCTGGCCACCGTGACGATCCTTGTAAAGTTGAAATGGGCGCAGCTTCCGGCGACTGCCAATTGGTCGCAAATGACCGGTGTGGCCATCCTTTGTGGTATCGGGTTTACAATGAGCTTGTTCATCGGGTTGTTGGCCTTTGATGACCCTTCAATTCAGGACAAGGTGAAGATCGGAATCCTGATAGGATCAGCCCTTTCGGGGATCGTTGGATCGGGTGTCCTCCTCGTCAGCCGCCCGAAGGCCGTTGCTCAGGCTGCATGACCGCGTTTCGTTTCGAGAAGGTTATCTGTCCCTTGATGACTGAAATGGCACCGATGGTGCCGATCACCAACGCAACCGGTATCGCCAGCCATAAAAGCACGCCGGCGATCATCAAGGTACCGGCAAGCGCTTCCCCGAATGGATAAAGGTAGGCATAGCGGACCCACCGTTGAGCCAGCAGGTCGTAGCCAAGAAACATGTTGGAGAAGCTTTCGATGTCACGAAGCTTCAGGATCGCCAGTATGCACATGGAAATTGCGATAAACCATTCTGCGGCGCGGGCGGTTAGCACGTCGCCGAACGCCGCCAGCTGCCACCAGCAGCCGTCAGCGCAGCCATGGCAAACACCGCGATCAGCGGCTGATAGGTGACAGCCCCTGGCTCTCGAACCTTTTTATCGAAATGACGAAGCAGATCGTAGTAGCCGCCGATCCGCTGCCCATCGATGAATGTCTGGGCGTTGTCTTAACATCGTGCTCAGCCTTGAAGGAATCGGTCTCCTCGCGGGTTTTCAGCCAATTGTCGTCAACGTAAAATCCTTCACGTCTCAGCAGATCGAGTGACTTCAAGCCAAACGGACAGATGTGATCGGGCATGACCATTCGGTAGATCGTCGCTTTGCGCGAATGAGCATTCATCTGATCACCTCCGATCTCCTTAAGGCCTTGCGCGGTCGAACAACTCGACGAGTTCGTCCACTTTCTGCTGTTGCTCACTGACATCGCCAGACCTGAGGGCGTCAGCAACGCAGTGAGCCGCATGATCACGAAGGTTCTCGCTGTCGGCGCGGCCGAGCGCTGCCTTTACCTCCTGGATCCGATACAATAGCGATCTTCTGCGAACGCCTTGCAACTGACCCGCGATTCGGTTCAGTCTGACGACTTTCGAACGTTTTCTGTCACCGCGCATCGCACTTGGAAGACCATTGGGGCGCCAAAGGATTTCGGCGCGGCATTCGCCGTCGGTATAGGCCTCAATATCGGGAATGTTCTTGGGTCTTCCTCACTTTGTGTGGTTCACTCACCGTTAGGCATGATGCTGCTATGGGCGGGCATGCAAAAGAAATCGAAATGGTCGCCCGGCCCAGGGGCAAAAGTCATGGGTGTCGCGCTCGCTGCTGATGACAGTTGGGTTGTTTCTGCTGCCGGAGCAGGGTTCGGCATTTGCCCGGATTGGGGCCGGCGGACTCGAAATCGGCATGGCTGGTCCAATGGAAGCCTTCAAGATCTGCCGGTCCAAGGCAAGACCGTAACGGTTAGGCTTCGGTTGAGCCGCTGGCGGTGCGCGGAACAGAACTGTCAACGACAAACGTTCACCGACCGACTGCCAGCGATTGCTCCCCTTTATGCGCGCCGGACAAGGAGGGTCTCGGAGATTGTCGGTCTGCTCAGTCATAGTGCTGGCGGCCGTGCTGGCGAGCGCTTGATGCGAAGGCTCGGCATGCCTGTCAGCGACGACCCCATCCTACGGCAATTGAAGCGAGATGCCGCGCTCGCGCGTTGCGACGCCACGATCCGGGTCGTTGGCATAGATGACTGGAGCTGGCGGCGATCCTGGCGCTACGGCAACGTGATCGTCGACCTGGAGCGTCGCTCGGTTGTCGATATCCTTGACGACCGCAGCGTGGCGAGTGCCGCGCAATGGCTGGAACGGCACCCTTCTGTCGAAATCGTGAGCCGAGACCGATGCGGGCTTTACGCGCAAGCTGCTCGCGAGGGCGCGCCGCAAGCGCGTCAGGTGGCTGACCGGTTTCATCTCATGCAGAATCTGCGCGTTGCAATCGAGGAGCAGATGAGCCTTTCTGGCCGCGCCACGGGACGAGCTTTGCTGCCGGATGAAATAATCCGGAGCGAACAAGTCGATCTAATTCAGGAGGATCCGCAGGTTGATGCAACGTATCGGCGCCGGGTGCGTCACGCTCATCGACAATCACGGCAGATAGTGTTCGAGACCGTGCATGCCCCGCGCAAGGAGGGTCTGTCCTGTTCGGAGATCGCACGGCGCACCGGTTACGGCCGGCGCAGCATTGCAAAATGGCTGACCTTCGAGACGCCACCCGACCGGCGAAGGTCGGCGTTGAAGCCGACATCACCCTTATACTTCGAGGCGCTTCTCGCTGAGTGCTGGGAAGATGGCAATCGCTGCGGGCGGCATCTGTGAGAGTGGGAAAAACGTGGGGGTAAGGATATCCAGGTAATCGAGTGCTTTTTGGAAAGGGTACTCGTTGACCGCACAATTGAAGATGATCATCTCCGTCGAGCTTGTGGGGGTGGACGGCGTTCGACAGCGTCGCGAAATTGCCAACGTTAAGCGAAGTGTCGATGAGGCTCGAATCGACGATTACGGCCTTTCCCTCGAAGAAGCCAAAGAAATTCAGCTGCATCTGCAGAAGGAGCTGACGCAGTTTCAGGCGGATCAGGCCGTCCAGCGTGATCGGAAATGAAGCTTCTATCGTCAACTACTGTCGGCGATACTGGTCCGGCCTGCCGATATCCAGTTCGCCGGCTGAAAGTGCCGCCAACAGCCTCGTCAATGCCCGCATGAACAAGAAGCGTCAGATGCTTTGGTCGCCGATTGGCGCTCATCGGGTTCTTCAAGTCCGAGCCGCCGTAGCGGATGCTCGACTTAAAAAGGCAAAGCTAAATCTTGCAGCGTGACCCCGGGCCTGTGCCCTCCATTAGATGGACGCACCGCGTTCTTGGCGCGCCTCTTCAACTGCAAAGACTACAGCCAGTTGCTGCCGAGCATTCTGTGCAAGTTCTTCAGCATCGCAAATACGCTCCTTGGACAACCTCATTAGGAGTGTCGCGATTTGAAGGACTGAGTTCCTATCCCGCTAGATACCAAACGCTCGGCAGAGCGTCTTAAGCGGAACATACGGTCTAATCCATCCTGGAGGAAATTACCCGTGGCAGGTTAAGGGCTGCCAAAAGATCTCTCGATGTCTTATGGCCCTTGAGAAAAAGGTCCAATAATTTGGACGCAGCAACGCTGCCGGCGAGACTATCCGGGTCAACCTTTGTCTCCTTGCACCACTCGGAGAGCGCGTCGAATACCGGAGAGATATCATCGAACGAAATTGTACGGAGCATTTCCGACACTTATCGCCCTCCAACTTAGAGGGGCGAAAGCAACTCATGTGCTTCCAGTCGATCGTAGCCAGGAGATGCCGACCGATGGATAAAACCCTATGGAGGATTAGGAACGGTCGCAATTAACTTTGACATAGCGCGATGCGGTTGCGTCCATGCCTGACCTGCTCTGGGAAGGTTGAGCGGCAACCTGCCACAAAGCATTCCGGCCTTGCACTGACCACTTCAGGATGATGTCCCGAGCGGTGGTGTAGGTCGATAGCGCTGGTCATCGGACCGGAACGCATTCGGTCCAGCCCGTAGATATATCGGCCAGCACCATTGTCTGCGCAAAGCTTCCCGACGAAGACGTGCCTGAATGCGCTACAAAGTCGACTTCGACAAAGCCAGGCAGAGGATCGTTCCAATCGCCGAAGGTGCGCACCGGAACCGATCGGCGGACCGCCGAACTCATACCAGCACGACGACGCTGACCACCGCGCGAAACGACACGGACTTCCGCCAAAAGCCGATCCATCGTTGCGGGGCTTACCGTCGTCAGTTTGTCGCGCAGCTCCGCGTCAAGCTCTAATCGGCCATGGCGTTCAAGCGCAGGCAACAAGACAGGTATCAGCGGCTTCAGCCGCTTAGAACATAGGCGTTCTGATACTTCCCACAATAAAATGAGCGCGTCTCGAACATCGCTGCCATAACGGAGGCTCGTATTCTTGTGCCCGCGTGAAGGCTGCTTGCGCCGAGCTAGCACTCGGATCGCATGCTTGCGATGATGGCCAGTTACCGCAACAAATTCATCGAGAATCCTCTGCTTATCCGCACGACTGCTAGATCGATATCGTTCGATGATTGCCTCAACAAGTTCCGTCCGTGTCGCCATGCTGATCCGCCGTGCCATCCGCCCCCCCGAGCCGGGACAGCAAATCAGCAGTGCCCCGTCGGGAGCATCAACCCTATCGGTAACATTTTGCTTGAGGCAATGCGGCGTTCAAATCTTCACTTCGCTTGACATATCGAGCAGATCGGATCGGCGCACGGGCCGGAGGCGACGGTGGTAATGCTGCGCTGGAGCGCGCTTCGACGTCTGATGATCGGATCATGCGCTCCATCAGCCGACCACCGAGACCGAGTTGCACAGGCTTAATGGGCCACGCGAACTAAAATCATCGAGCTGGCTCATGAATCTCCTGCTGAAGCAATTGGCTGTCATGGGAAGAGGTCTGGACAATCGACACGGGCTCTTCGGGGGCGGGCCCGTGGGCGAATGCCCTTCATCCAGATCTTCAATGCCTCCCAATAGATGCCGCCGAGGACGCTGACAGTCAGGAATGGGATGGCGAGGAACACCTTCAACAGGGAGGCGTCAGTAAGCTTGACCCGCTTGGCCAGATGCCGGACGGTCAACACCAGCCCTTCATGATCGAACGTATCGATCCGGACCGAAAGTTTGTCAGTCGGGGCAAATACTAGGAACTCGAATCGAATATCTATGTCCATTAAAGTTGAGACGTTGAACGCCTTGTCGCAGCGCTGGACGATCTCTTTACCGGTGTGTTGTTCGACCGGTATCAGGTCGCCGCGTCGCTTGCCGAACGTGTTATCGACTTCCCATATGATCGCCCGCAACCCGCTATCCCGCCGCAGCAGAAAAAGACGCTGACGGGATTGAAAGCCCTTCCGAGAAATCGCGGCATGGTCAATAGTCAGACAGCGCCGCCGTCAGTGCCGGTGTCTTCGCTGCTCTTATTCTTCTCCAGGAACACGATCAGCGCCTCACGGGGACCGAAGGGCCGCTGGTTCAGAAACGAATCGAATCGATCGACGACTTGTCTCGTGGCCGCCAGGTTGCATTCCCCCGGTGGAATACGAAAAGCCTGCCAGTCGCAGCGTCCTTTCCAACGAACCACTTGTCTCCATTCGAACTCGAAGCAAACTCTCGTAGATCGGTCATGTCGTACTCCTCTTTCGCGGCCGTCAGTTCAGGGGTTCCGCGAAGTCACGCCATCAGGTCAGCGTCGTCACGACTGTGATCTTGTATCTTTGAGTGTCGCATATCGAAGCTTATCGCGGCGTCACGAGAGTCCGTCGGGCCTGTCGCCGATCAGCCGAGCCGGCGTGAAAGCGGGTAGTCCGGCGCGTCGTAGAGCGCACGGATCTGGTTGTGACTGTACCGCGCCTCGTCAATCTCCAGCAGGGAGCCTCGTTGTTGACTCTGCGGCATGTCTTCTACGGCGAACCGAAGGGCTTCGGCTGCTGTCTCGAACCGCCGATAACGAGGACCGCTTATGCCGGCTTTCGATTTGCCGGCGTATATTCCGGCTCCGCCCGTGTAATCGAACCGGGTCACGAGATCGCCCTAGCGGCTGCGGAAGAGTGACGGAAGGGGCGGGCGGCTTCTCTGACGGTTCGCTCGCTGTCCCGCCGCTTGCGCATGCGCAGCTGCATCCCCTTTCGGAGGTTCAGGAGCTTTTCGGCATTGGAGCCGGCTTCGGCGGCAGGCGCGCGAAACAGCATTTCAGCGAATTTTCGGTTGGTTTCATTGATCATTGAGTCCTCGAATAATGAGCGAACTCGCGCCCACTTGCTATTTCTTGTCGATACCTGCCGCGTGGCCAGCCGTAAGCTTGACCTGAGAGCCAGATGGCGCGGGTGCCACCGCTGCGGTTTTGTCTTTCTTGGGTTTGCGGATCTCTCGATTGCTGCGCATTTGGCCTTTGGCCATTGGTTTTTCCTTTAGCTGATGTCGGCACTGCTTGAGCGGGAGTTTTGGGTCGGCGTTAGTCTCGAAGCGGATTTGCTAAAGCGGAAGGACCGTCGTGCCCTGAAGTGCCATCCGCATGCGGGATTTTCGATCGACGCCGAAATCGGGAAATGCTCTCATTCCTGCCAGAGGCAGCTTTAGCCGAGCGTCGCGGTTGACCGCGGTTTCGGGAAGGGCGCGGACGGTCGCTTGTTCATGATATCCGAACGTACTCGTGCGAACCAGATTTTGTGAGACGTAAGCGGAATACTTGGTGGAAGACATCGCGTCCTCCTTTCGTTTGGGTAAGGCCGTCCAGAAAGACAGCGATGCCTATGACACGGCTATTATGTCTGCCGCCAGCCTCGCCGTTTGGGCAGGCTATTTTCATTTCCTGCCAGTTGCCGCGGTCTCACGGGATGCGATGCCGCTTCGGCCGGCTATGGGACCGGTCTAAGCCCGGACTCGTCCTGGCTGATGCTTCATTACGATGTTACAAACACGATCCTGTCACTGGTGCATAGCGAATGCGGGCGTAACAATCTCAATAGCTTGGAAAACAAAAGGCCGGGCTTGAACCCCGACCTCTACCGGTCCAGCTTTGCTGCCAGTACATCCGTGGTCAGCGGAGCGAATGACGTTATTGTGCCGCCTGAAGGTTGTCAGCCGAGCTCTTGCCGGACTTGCGGTCCTGGACGATGTCATAGGTGATCTTCTGACCATCCGAGAGCGAGCGCATGCCGGCACGCTCAACGGCAGACACATGCACAAAGACATCCATGCTGCCGTTATCGGGCTGAATAAAGCCGAAGCCTTTGGTTGAATTAAACCACTTTACAGTACCAGTGTTCATAACGATTTCCTTTCGACAGAATCGTTGTGGTTCCCGCGATGCTTTGCGGGAAAAGTGATCGATTATTTGAGAGGAAATCCAACGGGAGCACAAAGCTCTGGAACGACGTCACAAGCATTGGTCGATTAAACAATATATAAGCTCAATTTTTGGTTTTGCAATGCCTATCTCGACTTTGTGCTGAGTCCACGTGGCATTCGTAATGCGGAGACTCCGGCTTTGATCCACCCTTGGCCCAGAGATGCCGATTCTAGCACAGTTCCCGTGTTGTTAGGGGAGGATGGCAACCACCCCATCTCCTAACCACTTAGCTAGTGCCCGTCCACAAACGGTAAACCTCTGAAATTATTGAATGAATCGCGATACTTCGGCGGGCGAAGCCCGGCGGTTTCAGGTGCACTTTAGATCAAGCGACTGATTCTAAAGACAAACCCGCAACCGCCGGTGCCGACAATGCGCCAAGAACGCACGGTCTGAGCCAGCAGATTCGATCTTTTCGCCGGACACGAGATAGGTCATGAACTGAAGGCGATGTCGCGATGGCTGGATGAGCATCGCGATTTGCTCGGGCTGGTGATGCGTGACCTGCGCGGGCACGGTCTTAAGGAGACCGGCCGGTTGCCGACAAACTTGAGGTCGTGCTTGACCGCCAATTTACGAAAGCGGAATGGGTGCCCCAGCTCAAGGCGAAACTTGACCTGGGCCCCGATAACCACATCAATATCGGGCGGTCTTTGCCGAGGGCAGAGGCGTGGCATGGCCGAAAGTCGGCAATATCAACGAGCGAAAGGGCATTAAGGTCACGACGGCCGAGGAGTGGATCAGAGAAAACCTTCGGTGTTGAGAGCTATTCGGCTCGGTGACCCAAGTGGTTACGCCGAGCCGCAACGTGTGAATCGCTCAAAGTAAGGCGACTGGCCTTCCATATGGACAACTTTCGTCAGTGGTGCATCGCTAAAACTGCCTTCAGTCTGCTGAGCGTGCTGAAACTCTGAATGTCATGGTTGTCGTAGCACTATTTTCGAGGACATTTGTTGGCGAGGTCCTGAAGAGCCACGGAATGCTGCCGATCAGAAAGCAAAGCAGTCGAAAGACGACCCCGGAACGCTGACAAGGCGGTGGATAGCGCTTGAAATTCTATCCCGGAAAATCCATTTGACCGGCGATTTCCCGTACGATGGAGTTATCAATGACGACAGTTGAAGAGCGACAGCCCGAGCAACACGTATTCGAAGCCGATGTCAGCCGGCTTCTGCACATGATGGTGCATTCGGTTTACTCGGACAAAGATGTATTCCTCCGGGAATTGATCTCGAACGCGGCGGATGCCTGCGAAAAGCTGCGGTATGAGTCGATTTCCAAGCCGCAGCTCTCGTCCGATGGGATCCAGCCGGCAATTCTCGTGACGCTTAATGAAGAGGCGCAGACACTCGCGATCGAAGACAGCGGCATCGGCATGAACCGCGACGAGATGATCGACGCGCTTGGCACGATCGCGCGCTCGGGGACGAAAGCGTTCATGGATCGGCTTGAGGCGGCCAAAGCTGGAGAAAAAGCGGAACTTATCGGCCAGTTCGGGGTCGGCTTCTATTCATCGTTCATGGTCGCTCACCGTGTCGATGTGATCTCGCGCCGCGCCGGCGAGGGCGAGGCCTGGAAATGGTCATCCGACGGCAAAGGAAGCTATGACATTGTTGCGGTCGATCTCGGACACGCACCGGCACGCGGTACTCGCGTCGTGCTACATCTCATGGAAGATGCGAAGAAATATACGAGCAAATGGACGGTCGAGAAGATCATTCGCGATCGATCCGGCCACGTACCTGTACCGATCCGTCTCGTTGAGAAAGACGGCGCCGAGCCGTCACAGATCTCCGATGGTGCAGCGCTTTGGATCAAGCAGAAGAGCGAAATATCCAAGGAGGATTACAACGATTTCTATCGTAGCGTCTCGGGTCAGTACGACGAGCCGCTGAGTAACGTGCATTTCCGCGCTGAGGGCCGACACGAATATACGACGCTTGCCTTCATACCCGGCTCTCGGCCATTTGACCTGTTCGATCCAGACCGACAGGGTCGGATGAAGCTCTACGTGAAGCGCGTCTTCATAACCGATGAGGCCGAATTGTTACCGCGCTACCTGCGGTTCGTCCGCGGAATCGTCGATACCTCGGATCTGCCGCTCAACATCTCCCGCGAGATGATCCAGGAGAGTCCGGTCCTCGCCGCCATAAAAAAAGGCGTGACCAGCCGGATCCTCTCCGCACTAGAAAAGATGGCCGAGGGCGAAGCCGACACGTTTTCCAAGTTCTGGGATCTGTTTGGAGCAATTCTCAAGGAAGGCATTTATGAGGACTTCGAGCGGCGCTCGCAGTTGCTGAAGCTGGCGCGCTTCCGCAGCACTGTGTCTGGCGAGGCGACGCGCAGCTTGGCCGACTATCTGGCCACGATGAGGGAAGGGCAGTCGGCGATATATTACATCAGCGGCTCCACTCTGGACCAACTGAAATCGTCGCCGCACCTCGAGGGTTTCAGGGCCAAAGGTATCGAAGTCCTCCTGCTTACCGACGGCGTGGATAACTTTTGGCCGACCAACGTGCCAGATTTCGAAGGCAAGCCTTTCAAATCGGTCACCCAAGGTCTTGCCGATCTGGACGCTGTTACCGACGAAGGAGGCACCAATGAGGGGGCGCGGCAAGCTTCTCCCGAAGTGGAGGCGTTCATCGATTTCGCGCGAAGCGCCCTCGGTGAGGAGGTTGCTGATGTTCGTGTTTCCGGCCGGTTGACCGAAAGCGCGGTCTGCCTTGTAGCGTCGGAGCATGGCCCCGATCGCCAACTCGAAAAACTGCTTCAAGGGGCGGGGCGGTTGCAAACAGCATCGAAGCCGATCCTGGAGATCAATGGGCAGAGCGAGCTTGTTAAAAACATTGCATCAGTGGACGATGAGGCGTTTCGCGAGGATGCTGCGTGGCTTTTGCTTGACGCAGCGCGCATTCTCGACGGGGACAAACCAGCCAACCCGCGCGCGTTCGCCAACCGGCAGGCAAGGCTGTTTGCGCTTGCGATGAGACACAGCAAGTAACAAACCTCGGCGAGGTGGCCAATGGCTGCCTTGCCAAGACTTGGCCCGATGAGGCCGATCAACGGTTGCTGTTGCGCATGCTATCAACGAATGTGAGCGTTTTCTCAAATGATATTCCATGATCAGCTAATTGTACTCAGCGTAGCAAACTAAGCTCTATTTTCGGATGTCTCGGATTTTTAATGGCCCGGATTTACCGGGTCGGCGGTTCGTATCCCATCAAGGCGATGGAACTTTCTCGGTAGCTTTCAAAACCTCGACAGCATCGAATCTGAGAAGGTCGGATAGGTCCAAAAATTCAACAAGGTCAACTCTGCGCTGGCCGCTCTCCAACGCCGGCGATGCTTCGAAGCCCGGCACGCGCAAAAGATATTGAACGAGACGCTTAGCAAGACCGATGTCATTGATGGGGATTCCTTGGCCCAACTGCCGAAGCCGCCTTCTACAATGCGATCCGGGTAAAGTTAGTATGCTGAAGCGCGCTGGTCGCGGCACCAGCTCGTGAGTATCTCAATCCAACTCAGCAACCAGATCCACGGGTTGCCGAAAACATTCAGCATCATTGTCCCCAACGGGAAGAGGAGGGTGGTTGATGACGAAGTGATGAAGCTATTATCTGGGAATGACGACCTTATAGCGATCATATTGCCCTGCTGTCGGGGGCGACGTTACCAGTCAGGTGTCCTCTCGCTTGGATGGTCGCGCATTCAGATCGTGGATGACGATCTCGGTCGTTCAGCCCCGGCGGCGTGACTCTTGCTGGATTTGACCGAATGGTTGCGGAAGTCTGCCTTGATTTACTTCGCCATCCCCGGACCGAGCATGGAAAATACATTGCAGCTTGGGTATGAGTTGGCTCAACCTGAGGCTGCTAATTGCGCCTTCTCAAAACTAATCGTTGACGTTCCGCCTTCATTCCTCTACTCATCTGTCATCGATATTTTGCTTGCCGAGCTTTGTTCACCGCGTGATTGGCACCACGCCCTAAGCGAACTTCCGTTTCAAAAATAGTCGGTTTTTACCCGCGCAGCATTCGCTTCGCGGTCCCTCACTCTATGTTTTGAAAGGGTTCATCGTGACCACTGGGACAGTAAAATGGTTCAATTCCACCAAGGGCTTCGGCTTCATCCAGCCTGATAACGGTGGCGCAGACGCCTTCGTGCACATCTCGGCTGTCGAGCGCGCCGGAATGCGCGAACTCGTTGAAGGCCAGAAGATCGGCTTCGAGCTCGAGCGCGACATGAAGTCGGGCAAGATGTCGGCCACCAATCTGCAGGCCGCATGAAAATGAAATTCGCTTCCCTTTGACCACGGATGTACTGGCACTGCCGGAAGCTGTTTCACTGAGGCCAGGCGTTAGTCTGGCCTTTTCGTTTTGGCTGCGAGTCAAAATAACGAGGATCCAGTGACAGACAGATATAGCAACTCCCGCCATCAGGCGGAGCATGCGTTCAGCAACGTTCAGACACAGTTTTTCGCCAAGAACAACGCGACGGAGGAGCTCGAAGCTGTCGCCCAGGCTCGGGACGCCAAGACGCTCCGGCTGCGGGAGGCGCGTCTTGCCCGGGAACTGTCTGATCGCCGATCGGCGACATACAATCCCATCGCCAAGCCAGCCAGGAAGCGCTGATCTCTTCAGCAACCACGCATAGGACGAGAATGACCAATACCAGAACCAATGAAGTCGCGGACCGCCGTGCCGCATCCGCTGACGCCAAAGCGGTTCTCCTCAATGCTTACCGCGCGGCGCAAGCTGCGGCTGGCCCAGCCAAGCTCGCGAGACAGGCCGAACGCATAGCCATCGCCACCGCTCGTGAAGAGCGACGGTTTGAACGCGAGCGCGCGAAGCTCGCCGAGCAGAGCCGTATCGAGACCGAGGCGGTAGAACGTCAAGCAGCTGCCGAGGCCGCAGCCATGGCCGAGGCGGACGCGCGTGAGGCCGCCGACAAGGCGCGCCTAGCGCAGGTGATCGAAGATGAGGCCGCGCGCAAGGCCGAACGCGACCGGCGCTACGCGAACCGCAAGGCAAGACAGGCCTAGCCTTCGAAAGTGTGGCCACAAAAGGATCAGAGCGCGGTGCGTGGCGTCCACGCAAAGGAAGAGAGACCCATGGCACCGGACATAAAAGAACTACAGGCAATCAACACGGCGTGGCAGATCGCGATCCAGGAAATCCTGCGCATGGTCATCCGTGACCTTTACCGCACTGGTGGCGAAGCAGAATTCAAGGCGCACATAAAGCGTATCGAAGAGGCCGCGGTCGATAGCATCTATACCGATCTGAGACTTCGGGGGACGAGTGAGTGGACCGAGGTGCTTGTCAAGGAGCGGGCGAGCAACTTCGTAACCACCTTACTGACCTCCTTTACCTATGACCGAGGCTGACCCCTCTAGGTGAGACCACTCAAGCGCGTACTCTGTTGTCCGAGTGCGCGATATTTTGCGGCCAGAGAGGTTGAACTATGAGGCGCCTGCCTAAATCCCTCCAGCGTAAGCCTCAACAACCGAACGCGTTGGTCATGGAGGAGAATGCAAAGGAACGCCTTGCGGGGCGATGTCACGTTATTGTCGGCTTAACGGGTTGGCGGCTAAGCCGGCGCTATGAACACGTCGGCCATCAGCTACAAGAACCATCGTCTTCCACCGGAAATCACCCATGCTGTGTGGCTTTTATTCCGGTTTCCTTTGAGCCTGCAGCTGGTCGAGGAAATGCTGCTGGAGCGCGGCATCATCGTGTCCTATGAAACGATCCGGCGCTGGCGCCGAAAATTGGCTCGGCACGTTGTTTGCCTGAAGTCAGGCGAAGGGCTTTCCGTTGAAATCAGGCCACCGCACCGGTCACAGCCTTCCACTGCGCCATAGCGCGGATTCGATGAATGTGAGTGGTGAGGGCGGAATGCTTCCAGTTGGACGGGACGAAGTGATTTCTGATTGCCGAAGAGACCGAGATGAACTGTTGCAAGTTGCTTGGCCGAATGCGCCACCGCGTCTTTTACAGCCTTGCCGACGTCAATGCGGCGATCATGGAATTGCTGGTCGATCTCAACGATCGGCGTGTTCTGCGCCGTGTCGGGCGAACACGACGGCAATTGTTTGAAGAGATCGACTATCCCGCTCTGCGGCCGCTTGCCGTCGAACGATACGTCTTTGCTGAATGGAAGATACGCCGGGCCGGCCTCGATTATCATGTCGATATCGATAAGCACTATTACTCCGTGCCCTATCGTTTTGCCCGTGAGCAAGTC
>NZ_AZNV01000056.1:0-27549 GCF_000510625.1 Rhizobium sp. IBUN | reverse complement strand
CCAGCGGATTGGCATGGCCAACCGCCAGGTAGTAGCGCTCATGCGCAAGCGAGACGAAGCGCAAGCAGCCGATGTTTTCCACCGGCCGGATGAAGCCTAGATTGAGCTGGCCGGTCTCCAGGCCGCGGATGATCTCGCCGGTATTGCCCGACGCAATATGGATGCGGACATCGGGAAACTTGCGGGCGATCTTGGCAAGGAAGGTTGGCAGCATGCCCATGGTGGCCGGATAGATGCTGCCGATCCTGATCTGGCGGATGCGACTGCCGCCGGCTGCCCGGGTCAGTTCGGTGGTCAGGTCGATGTCGCTCAGGATCCGCACACAGCGATCGTAAAAGGTTTCCCCTGCCCTGGTCAGTTCCACCCTTCTGGTCGAGCGAATGAACAGCGGACAGCCAAGCTCCCTTTCCAGCGACATCACATGATTGCTGAGCGCCGGCTGGGCAATGTGCATCCTGGCTGCCGCCCGGCCGAAGTGCAGTTCCTCGGCCACCGCTTTGAAATAGGAGAGTTGGCGCAGTTCCATGAAGGCCATCCACTTGTGCTAGCAAACCGCAACAATGTGCTGCGTTCGGTGATTCACGCTTAGATTGCTTTCATAGTTCTATAATACGTGGTTTCATAAGTTGTCAAATGTTGTGTTTTCCGCCATGGATGCACGGCAGAGAGTTGCAATGAATCTTCGGCGTTTGCGAGTTTCTAAAGGAATCTCGCAAGATGATCTTGCGCTTACGGCTGATATCGAGCGCTCTTATGCGGGGCACCTCGAACGCGGCAGCAAAAACCCGACAGTGGTCACGCTCGAGAAAATTGCAACGGCTCTTTCATGTGATATCTCGGAGCTTTTCGCTCCCGTGCCCGATGACACAAAGCCAATCGAACCACTTCGTAGCGGACGACGACCTCCAGATCGAGATTGACGTTCCTGACAAGATTTGAACCGCCCTTTGCGATCGATTAAACCGCCGAAAAATCAAACGCTTGGTAAAGCTGATCAATGATGCAGCTCCGCCAGCCGCTTAGACTCGCGGCATTCGCGTCGGTGACGCCCGGATCCGACAGGCGGGGCTAATTTAATCTGCATGGAAGAGCGGACGGTTTCGTGCCGGTGGACGTTCGAATTTAAGCACACCTCGTTGCATGGTCGCCAGTTCCCGAGAAGTACACGGAAACAAATCCTCGTCAGGCGCAGCTGGTTGCGCCTGCAGAAGAGCATCTGGCTTCGTCGATCCGCCTAGCCGATCGACATCAGGCTGGCATTGCCGCCGGCCGCGGCGGTATTGATCGAAGTGGATACCTCTTCCAGAAGCCTGTTGAGGCAAGGCATCAGAATCCTGCTCGAACTGCTTAGGGAGGCACGACGCGCTCGCAAGGAATGCATCGTCGCGCTCGGCGTCCATCGCTGGCAAGCACAGCGGTTGATCACGGCGATTCCCTAAAGGGCAATATCTGCATCCTCTAATACGCTGTAGAAAATGGTTGGAAGAGTGGAAGTCCTCTTCTGCAAGTCGAGGGTTACCTACGGCCGTGAGCCGCGTCTTTACCGGAGCAGACCTGCCCATTGGGTAGTGAACTGGGCGCCGCCCGAGAAAACCCTCTTTTGCTTTGACTCGTCTTTCAACCAACCTTGGCCGTCATCGCACGGCCCCCAGAGGGAGGCATTCGAAATGAGACGGACCACGACGTTGATAACAACCGCGATGGCGGTCGCGGGCAGCCTGCTGGCGAGCACCGCGACAATACACGCCCAGGAGGCCAGAAAGCCGAACATCCTGTTCATCATGGGTGACGACATCGGTTGGATGCAGCCGAGCATCTATCACCAAGGCCTGATGGTCGGTGAAACGCCCAATATCGACCGCATCGGCCGGGAAGGCGCGAAGTTCATGACCTACTATGCCGAGCAGAGCTGCACGGCAGGGCGGACCGCGTTCATTACCGGCATGCAGCCGGTGCGCGTCGGCATGGTTCTGCCGGAGATTCCCGGAAGTCCGTCCTATCTGCGGGCCGGCACGCCTCACCTCGCCAAGTTCCTGTACGATCTCGGTTACTCCACAGGTGAGTTCGGCAAGAACCATCTCGGAGACACCACAGAATCCCTGCCCACGGCACACGGGTTCCAGGAATTTTGGGGCTATCTCTATCACCTCGACGCCATGCAGGGGGTGAGCTTCCCCGACATCAACAAGACCTCAACCGAGCAGGGGATCGCGCCACCTTGCAGGAACACGCCAATTCCTGGCATGGCGGACGACCCGGCGGCGGTGGATGCAAAAACCACGACCTGCCTGACACCGCCGCGTCCAATGCTCGCGTGCATATCCTCCGACGGGTCGCCGGCCAACCAGTCATGCAAGGACGAAGGGCCGCTGACGCTCGAGCGCTCCAAGACGATTGACGAAGAGATCTCGGCAAAGGTCATCGATTTCCTCGACCGCAACGACCCGAAGAAGACCAACAAGCCGTTCTTCGTCTGGTACAACCCCGCACGCATGCACATCACCACCATGCTGCCGGACAAGTACCTGAAGATGGTTGGTGAGGAGGGCGGCAAGGACTGGGGTGTCAACGAAGCCGGCATGAAACAGATGGATGACAACATCGGCTATGTTTTAAAGAGACTCGAGGAGATGGGAGAACTCGACAACACCATCGTTGTCTTCACCACCGACAACGGAGCCGAGACGATCACATTCCCGGACGGGGGCACCACTCCGTTCAAGGGCGGAAAGCTCAGCACCTGGGAAGGCGGCATGCGTGCGCCGCTCGTGGTTCGGTGGCCAGGGCACATCGAGCCCGGTACGGTCAAGAACGACATATTCTCGGCCCTTGACTGGCTGCCGACGTTTGTGAATATCGCCGGCGGTCCCAAGGGCGATGGCCTGAAAAAAGAGATCGAGGCAGGCAAGTATCCTGGCATCGTCAAGACCACGCTCGACGGGATCGACCAGCGCGACTTCCTGGAAGGCAAGTCGCCATCCAAGCGCGACTCGTTCCTGTACTATTCCGGCAAGGAGCCTTCGGCAGTCCGCTACAAGAACTGGAAGATGTATTTCGCAATGGTGTCCGACGATCCCGCGGGCTTCATCCACGGCGTTCAGCCATATTCGTGGACGCAGGTCGTAAACATCAAGCGCGATCCGTTCGAGACCTCGGTCGGACAGCAGATCAAGACCCTTTTTGGCATGGCAGGCGCCATCGCGTCACCGTCCACCGCCTATGTCTATGATTGGAACATCTTGCCCATCGGCCAGCAGTTGTGGCTAAAGCATCTCGAGAGCTACGTCGACTTCCCGCCTCTGCAGAATCCCGCAAGCTACAATCTGGAGCAAGTGATGCAGCAGGTCCGCGAAATGAAGACTGGTCACGACTGACGCGCAGGCGAATAACGACATTTGTAGCGGCCGCCACATGGCGGCCGCTACATCGGTATGCCCAAGGCTGCAGAGGGCCGAACGATGAGCGATTTCAGCCAAGCAGATCGTGATGAACCGCGGTGGGCTCCGGTGTTGGCAATCCTCGGGGTGTTTGCCTTTCTGGAGGTGCTACCGCATCACGTCTACGCCCTGCCACGGTGGATATCATACGCGGTTCTGGTGGCAGCCATTGTACCGATGGTCCTTGTCACGCTTTCCAGCGAAAATGCCGTGTGGCTGCGGGTCGAGCATGTCGCGATCATGCTGCTCGCCAGTGTTTACGCGGGGAATACGGCAGCGGAGCTTGGCGACATGGTCGGGATCATCACCGTTCATCCGCCCGAGACGCGGTCGGTTTCGCTGTTGACGTCATCGTTTACGATCTGGATCACCAACGTCCTGACCTTCTCGCTGCTCTACTGGCAGATCGACGCGGGTGGTCCCGCTCGCCTCGCGCGTAGCATGGCAGGACGACCCGACTGGCTTTTCCCGCAGGCGTCGGCTCCCGAACTAGCCGCGCCGGACTGGCGACCGCTCTACATCGACTATCTTTCCCTCGCGTTCAATACGGCTGCTGCCTTCAGTCCCACCGACGTGTTGCCGCTGACAAGACGTGCGAAGGGACTGATGATGATCGAAAGTGCCATTGCTCTGTTGACGCTCGTGCTCGTGGCTGCGCGCGCAGTCAATGTCATTCCGTAGCGGCGCATTGTTCGTGCCGACGAGATCGAAGGTGCCTGATGTCAGTCGAGGCCGATCAGCTTTCAACAATGATCAATCACGCGGTGGCGCCCGCGTTCATGCTCAACGGCGTCGCGGCGATGGTGGCCGTGCTCGTCAATCGGATCTCCACCGTTACCGAGCGGATCAGAAACCTGCGTGAGATCGACGAAGCTGACCTCGTTCGAGCCAGGTTAAAGCAGGAGATCGGCGAACTCAGGCGGCGGGAACTGCTCTTGAACAGTGCCTTGCACCTCGCTGTCCTTGCCGGGATCGGGGTGACGCTGTTACTCCTCTTCGGCTTTGTTGTGGCATTCTTGGGGTACCGCCACGAACCAGGCGCCGCCGTGCTTTTCATCGCGTCGCTTTGCTTTCTGGCTGGATCCCTGTTCCGGTTCCTGCAGGACATCAGGCTCGCCCAAGGCGAGCACAAAGATCGTCAGTTGATGTGATAGCTCGAACTGTGCAGGTTCGCCCTCACTAGAAGTGGAAGGCTACCCCTAGGATTGGCCCCTGCTGGACGACGTCGAAGACAAAACCATCGTCCTCGTAATTGACGCCTATGGCTCGGTATCCGGCCACTGCCGATATGGTGTCGTTGAACTTGTATCCGAGGCCGAGGCCCACGTCCCAGTCGACGTCGGCGCCGCCACCGCCCACCAGCCCCCATCCCGTGACATAGATTTCCGGGGTGAAGAAGTAGTTTCCGCGCAGGCCCACGACCGCGTCCACCCACGTGGCACTGTCATCCCGCTCCACACCAGCCAGAAGTCCGCCGTTGAAGGTGATGTCGGTCTTAACCGACCAGACTTTCATGCCGCCAAACACGTCGAGGTGGCCATTCTGATCTTCGAGTACGGCGTAGCCCACGCCCAGAAGGCCTGCAAAGGTCTCCGACGTCACTCCGACGCTATCGGCGAAGATGCCGCGCGGCGTGTGCGCATCGGCTCCCAGTTTCACGTAGACAATGTCGCCGACGACGCTGTAGCGGTCATATCGTGCCTCGGCTGTAGCCATGAAGGCGAAGTCGAGATTGTCGAGAATGTCGCCGAAATCCGCATCGATATTGACCTCGGGAAGCCCGAATTGGCGCACGTTCCCGGAAATTCCGGCAGCCCAGAAGTAGGGCGCCACGGTGAACTCCCAGCCGCTGCGGGTCTCGACCGTTTTCGCTTCGGGTGCCAGGGGCGTGAGATCAGCCGCGTTGCCGAGCGATGTGGTCGACAGGACTGCGAGCATGACGATCGCAGGCAAGTGAATGGTTTTCATGAGAATCCCCCGATCTCGTTTACCGCTCAGCATTGCTTCCGGGTCGACAGTGTGTGACGGGAATGGAGTTCGGCAAGCCGAAACAGCTATTCGGACTTGCTGGAGCCACAGAATGCCTGAGACTGTGGCTCGTTGGCCTCAGTCTTGCTTTCCTGACGGCAGGGACACGCCACGAAAGTGACGTGTCCCTTGCTGGGATCAATAGCAAGGCGGGAACGGATAGTACCCACATTGCTGACCGTTGTAGTAGGAGTTGTAGTAGTAGGGCCGCGCTGCGGCCGCGCCCACCGCAGCGCCTGCAACCACGCCCGCGGCAACCGGAGCACCACGATACCAGGCACCATGATAGACGGGCGCCTGCCAGTATGTACCTCCCACGCGGTTGATGTTGGTGTCGCCGACATGCACGTCGCCCCCCCGGAAACCGCCCGCAAAGTCTCCTGCGCGCATGTCTCCTCCGAATCTGCCTCCGCCGCCGAAGCTACCACCGGCAAAGTCTCCTCCATGGAATCCTCCGCCGCCGAATCCTCCACCACCGAACCCTCCGCCACCACCGCCGAAATGATCGATGAAGAGGGCTGCCGGTCCGGAGGCACCATTAAGGCTGCCCTCCAGAACGGTTATCTCGAAGGTGAGCGTCGTCCCATCCAGTTTAGGGGTCTTGAGGGTCACGACAGCGTCGCTGACATCTGAACCGTCGCCGCCCAGAACCGACACCGTTGCGTTCGGAGGGTCGACCGCAAAGTTGTCCTTGCCGTCATCCCACTGCATGATGAATTGTTCGGTCGTCACATGCCCTGCGGCCCGAACCGGGCGATCGGCAAAGACGATCGAATTGGCCGACACGCCGGTCAGAATGAGCTTGCCGTTTTCGATTTTCGCACCAGACGAATTGAGCACCGCCAATGAGGGGACCGGCCCTGTCGGCGTGACCACGCCAATCGTCTTTTCCAACGGCATGTGCGGCTTCTTCGGTGCGTCCTGGGCGAAGGCGGCGGGGCTCATAGCCACGCTTCCAAGCAGGATGAGCGTAGTCAATCGGTCGAGTTTCATGGATGTGTCCTCGCAGTTGGAACGGGGTAGTGTTGCATCACCTTCCACGCCCCGTTTTGAAGTCAGAGACTTCTGGTGCAGCGATCTCCCAAACAGCAGACCCGCTTAGTCCTTGAAGATCTTTTTCCAGTCGGCCTTCATGTCGACGACGGTCCAGCCTGTGATCGCGGCCGCATCGAGCGCCTTGTCGAGGTGGCCGAATTCGCTCTTGCGGTCATAGGCATATTCACGTTCCTCATCGGTGTGGTGAATGAGGACCCCGAGACGCGCGGGCGCGCCTGCCATTGTCGTCCACTGCAGCATTTCGAAATCGCCGTCGGAATTGCCGAAGGCTGCGATGGGACGACGACCGATCGCCTGGTTGATCCCAACCGGCTTACCGGCCTTGTCGTCGATGAAGTTGACTTCCGGCAGACGGTACAAGGTCGGCGTGTCGTCCTGCATCTTGAACTGCGTCTTGATCGAGGAGCCGATGACCTGCTCCGGGGGGACGCCGTAGACCTTCTCCGTCCATGGCCGCATGAACTCAACCCCGCCGCCCGACACGATGAACGTCTTGAAGCCGTTGGCGCGCAAGTAGGAAAGCAACTCGACCATCGGCTGGTATACGAGTTCCGTGTAGGGTCGTTTGAACTTCGGGTCGCGGGCCGTCGAAAGCCAGTCGGTCACCACCTCCTCAAAATCAGATGTGGTCATTCCCGCGTGGGTCACCATGATGAGTTCCAGCAGACCCTTTTCCCCTGATGCGGCGAGTGTCTCCATGTCGCCGTCGAGCACGGCCTTAAATGGCTGGACGTTCTGCCATTCCGGATGCTGCGGAGCGAGGATCTTCACGCGGTCAAGGGCAAAAGCAAGCTGGGTGTACATGGGGTGCTCGACCCATAGGGTCCCGTCATTGTCGAAGACGGCGATCCGTTCCGGTTCCGGGACGAACTCGGGCGATCCCTGCTTTGTCACTCTCTCCACGAACGACACAATTGCCGTTTTTGGCCCGGTATCATTCCAGGACGGTAGGGGATCGCTTTGTGCGTACGCGGATATTGCGAAGGCAAACGTCCCAAAGATGACGGCGGCAGCCACGTGGAGTGGCCCGTTGACGAGCTGGCGGAACATTGTTTTTACCCCCAGGGCAAGAGTGGCGCGGACTGCGCGTTCCTTCTCTTCCTGCATGCATCGACTCTAACGAATGCGTTCCCTCCGCGATATTGCCCTTTGGGGAATCTGAGCAACCATGAGTGGCTTTGGCGGCGCATGACACCTCACCGATAAGATGTTATCCTCCTCCGGCTTTGGGGGTGGACCGATGGCCTTGGGTAATGGGGAAGGTCGACTACTGCGCGCTGGCGTGTTGCTGGCATCGCTCTTTCTGGCCGCCTCGGTCGCTGCCTCGCAAACTACGCCCCCGTCTCTCGATCGGTCGCCGCGGGTTCTCATACTTTACCCATATGACGAAAGGATCGCTGCGACCACGGCTGCCGGGGAAGCACTGCGAGGCCGGCTCCTTGAAGCAACCAGTGGGAAGATCGATCTGTTCTCCGAGTTCCTGGACCTGTCGCGGTTTCCGGAGGCTGAACATGTGCAGCGACTGGGGCGGTACATGGCAGAGAAGTATGCCATCCGTCGCCCGGACGTCGTTGTCGCGCTCGGCAAGGAGTCGGCCAGTTTCATTTCGACAAACCGGACAAGCATCGCTCCCGACGCGAAGATAGTGGCGGCCGGTTTTGGCAACTCGACCTCTGAAATCATCGACCTTCCCGACGACGTGATCGGCGCGTTCACGACATTCGACATTCTGAAGACCGCGGAAATGGCGCGAGGTCTGCAACCCGGCGCCCGTCACCTCTACATCATCGGCGGATCGTCCGAGTTCGACCGGGGTTGGCTGGCAACGGCGCGCGCCGACCTCGCCGAATTCTCCAGGTCATACGAAACGACTTACCTCGAAAACCTGACGATCGAGCAATTCATCGAACGGGCAGCCGAAGTCCCTGCCGACAGCATCATACTGGCGTTGACGGTCTTCAAGGATCAGGCCGGGCGGAATTTCACACCGCGCGAAGCGATAGGAAAAATTGCGGCAACGGCCAGTGCTCCGGTTTATGGCCCCTACCAGACCTACATCAACTACGGGGTCGTCGGCGGCAATACCGTCACATTTGAAACCTTGGGTCAGAGCGTCGGGGACCTGGTCCTCGATGCCATTGCCGGTAGGCCGCTCAAGGATATTCAAGCGCCCCAGACCTACATCGTCGACGCGCGACAACTGAAGCGTTGGGGCTTGGCGGAAAAGAACCTGCCCGCGGGCGCCATCCAGATGTACAGGGAAAAGGGCCTTTGGGAAGGCCACTGGTTGGCAGTGACAGGAGCGTTTGGTGTCGTTTTGGTGCAGGCCAGCATCATCGCAGCCCTCCTTCTCGAGCGACGCCGTCGAAAGGAGGCAGAAAGCCGGTCGCGACTTCACCTGCTCGAAGCTGTCCACCTGAACCAGTCTGCGACGGCGGGGGCGTTGTCGTCTTCCGTTGCCCACGAGCTCAATCAGCCACTGTCGGCCATCAGAAACAACGCGGAGGCTGCCTCTGTACTGCTTCAAAATGACAGCCCCGACCTTCAGCTCATCCACCAGATCCTTCTCGACATCCAGGCAGATGATCAACGTGCGGGCGACATCATTGGCCGGATGAGAGGATTGCTCAAGAAACGAAGCGAGATCGACTGGCAGGAGTTCGACCTGAACGATGTCACCTCGAACGCAATCAGTATCATTCACGGAGAGGCGGAACGCAGGGGGATCACGCTCAAGACAAAGCGGCCGACGACAGAGCTACCGGTGCGCGCAGACAGGGTTCATGTGCAGCAGGTTGTCCTCAACCTGGCGACCAATGCGATGGATGCCATGACCGAGGCAGGGTCCCACAGCAGGATTCTGACGCTGGCGACAGGAGTTGTGAAAGAGAAAGCCGAGCTCTGCGTGGCCGACACGGGCAACGGAATTCCGCAGGAACGCCTGTCCAGCATCTTCGAGCCGTTCTACACGACAAAGCAGGCAGGAACGGGTCTTGGCCTTTCCATCGCGCGCGCGATTGTTGAGACTTACGGCGGAACGATCTCTGCGACCAACCGACCTGAAGGTGGCGCAATCTTTCGTGTGGCGCTCCCGCTTGCCCGAGGCGGGGAGCGACACTCATGAAGCCGGTCGTCCATATCGTCGATGACGATGAATCTTTCCGCACGGCAACGGCACGGCTGCTTTCCGCCCATGGCGTCAGGGTGGAGGTCTATGAGTCCGGTGATGCGTTTCTTGCCCGCCTTCCAGGCTGCGAGCCGGGCTGCGTTCTTCTTGACCTGCAGATGCCCGGTCGGTCCGGCTTGCAGGTACAGCACCAACTATCCGAGCTCGCGCCGCTGCTTCCGATTGTGTTTCTTACGGGACAAGGGGACATAAAGGCCGGCGTCGACGCGATGAAAGCGGGCGCCCAAGACTTCCTGGAGAAGCCGAGTTCAGGAGCGGTCCTGATGGAAACCATCCAGCGCGCGTTGGCCCAGTATGAGACGCGCAGGACCGAGTATGATCGCCAGCAGCAAATGAGGACTTTGGTCAATGGCTTAAGTGCCCGCGAAGCCGAAGTGTTTGGGCTTGTTGTCCGTGGCAACCTCAACAAGCAGATTGCCTACGCCCTTGGTATATCGGAGCGCACGGTAAAGGTTCACCGTCATCAGGTGATGGAGAAGCTCGGAGCAAGGTCACTCGCAGAGGCCGTTTCGATTGCTGCGGACATCGGCCTCGACCGCGGACAGGTACGACGTGACGCAAAGTGACGGGCCGCCTTCCCCTTAGGGCAATATCGAGTTTTCGACGACGCGCCTACAATGGGTGGCAACTGCGTATCTCGAGAAATGTCCAATGGGGGCATGATAGTGGGAAAGCTGCGCGGCACTGTCGCGGTTGTCGATGATGATGCGAGCCTGCGTCGAAGCGTCGGACGCCTGCTCTACGCTTACGGATTTCCGGCCGTTGAGTACCAATCTGCAGAAGCCTTCCTCGGTCGCGATCCAGACATCCTGATCGACTGTCTCGTATTGGACATCGACCTCGGCGGCATGTCCGGGATCGAATTGCAGCACAAGTTGAAAGAGGCAGGATCGAAACTGCCGGTGATTTTCATCACCGCCCTCGAAGACCCCCGCCTGAAAATCCAGGCAGAACGAGCCGGGTGTGTCGCCTATCTGCGAAAGCCTTTCGCAGGGGTCGGACTCATCGACGCGGTGAAGAAGGCGATCGGATCGTGAGTTCTTGGACGATGACCGACCGCCACGACGCTCAGGCAGACTGACCAGCCAGACGCGCTAACAGGGAGGTCTAATATGGAATGGCTTAGACACTGGCGGCCGATGGCCGAAGCACTAGCAATGGCGTCCTGCCTCAGCGTGCATCCGTTTTCTGCCGGAACCGCATCCGCTCAGCAAGCAAAACCGAACATCGTGTTCATTCTCGGCGACAATATCGGCTACGGAGACATCGGCGTTTACGGAGGCGGGAATTTGCGTGGATCGCCAACGCCGCGCATTGACCAGCTTGCCTCCGAAGGGCTGCGACTGACGCAGTTTCTGGTCGAGCCCTCCTGTACGCCGTCTCGCGCAGCCTTGATGACAGGACGCTATTCCATTCGTTCCGGACTGTCGTTGGTTGCTGTTTCGGGCACGTCTTTTTCCTTACCGGCAAACGAAGTCACGATGGCGGAAATGCTGCATGACGCAGGCTACGCGACCGCAATCTTCGGCAAGTGGCATCTCGGTGCGCAAGCCTACAGTCAACCGCAAAACCAGGGTTTCGACGAATTCTACGGTATTCCGCCCGGCGATACCTGGGACGCATTTGGAATGATCCGGCAGGCAAGGCAGACGAACGCGCTCGATATCCCTCTCGACAAGGGGCCGCAAATCGTCGAAGCGAGCCGCGGCCAGCCACTTAAATCCGTGAAGCCATACACCGAGGACGTGCGCCGCGAAATCGATTGGGAGCTGGCGGATCACGGCATCGACTTCATGAAGCGGCAAAAATCGGCGGGCAAGCCGTTCTTCCTTTACCTGCCGATATCGCGCACGCACTTCCCGAACCTGCCTTCGAAACGGTTCGAGGGCGCGTCGCGGATTGGTCAGTTCGGGGACTCCCTGATGGAGGGCGACGCGATTGTTGGAACGATGCTTGACGCAATCAAGGACCTTGGGGTTGAGCAGGATACGATCGTGGTCTTTGCATCAGACAACGGACCGGACGGCCCTGGCGCAGACCGGTTCGGCGGCGACATGCCGGATATTGGCAGTTCCGGACCCTATCGTGGTGCGCTTGGCGAAATCAGCGAAGGTGCGATACGCACGGCCGCGGCGATACGCTGGCCGCGCCGGATCAAACCGGGATCTTCGTACGCGATGTTTTCGATCATGGATTTCTTCCCGACCTTCGCTCACATCGCCGGCGCCAAAGTGCCGGATGACCGGCCGATCGACGGTGTGGATCAAACCAGCCTCTTGCTGGGAGAGGACGACGACGGTGCCCGTGATCATCTGTTGACCTTCGTCGGGTCGGAATTGGTCGCAGCCCGCTGGAAACAGTTCCGTGCGTATTTCGTCAACGTGGCGCCGGGCCGTAGCGGTGCAGGGGGCGCAACGTTGATGGGAGGCGTTGGCGCGAGTGCTGCACCCATGAACGGGTATCCGCAAGTATTCAACATCGAGGCCGATCCACAGGAGGAGCACAATATCGGCGAGATGTACAACTGGGTTCTGGGGCCGCTGCTGCAGGCGGTGGGAGAATATAAGGCGAGCCTTGCGCGATCACCAAACCCGCCGGCGGCGAACATGACAAGGTTTTAGCTGCCGCAGCCTTGCGCGAACTGAACAACTCGTTCCATGGTCGCCAGTTCCCGAGTGAAGTCCTCGGAAAACAAATCCTCTTCAGGCGCAGCTGGTTGCGCCTGAAGCAGAGCATCTGGTTTCGTCGATCCTCCTAGCCGATCGACATCAGGCTGGCATTGCCGCCGGCCGCGGCGGTATTGATCGAGGTGGATACCTCTTCCAGAAGCCAGTTGAGGCAATAAGCATCCGGATCGCGCTCGAGCTGCTCTGTCAAAGCGGATTGTGTCAGCAGCAATGGGCCCGGCATCGCGGCGATCTTTGCCAGCATAGCGGAGACACGATCAGCATCGCCTTCAACAAGTGCGCCAGCCATCGGCTCGGTCTGGGCACTTGCCTCCTTCCAGGAAATCCGCTGCGCGACGCTGACGGGAACATCTTTCAGCGTTGTGCGGAGGCTCCCATCGCATTCGATTACCGCGCTGTTGCCGGTAGCAAGCACAGCCGAGACCTGGCGAATGAGGCCGGTCGGGGAGACCGGAGCGCACAGGATCGGTCCGCGGGGATGAAGCGCATAAAGGTTGCGCTCACCTACGGGGCCGGCAAGTTCGGTTTCAAGTCCGAGGGCCGACTGGCTACCGAGATGGCGCGCCATTTCAGCATCCTCGGAAAGGCCCTGCTGGTCCAGCCACTTCGCAAAGTCCGAAAGAGCCGGGTCGCTGTAGACGGAACTGTGCTGCGGTGGGATCGGTGGCGTCGTCACCAACCGCCCGAGATAGAGCGGCCCGCCCGCTTTGGGGCCGGTGCCCGACAAGCCGCGGCCACCGAAGGGCTGGACGCCGACAACTGCGCCGATGACGTTGCGATTCACATAGAGGTTGCCCGCCTTCACCTGCGAGGTAACGTTCGCAATCGTTTCGTCGAGGCGTGTATGGAGCCCGAAGGTCAGGCCATATCCGGTTGCATTGATCTCGTCGATCAGGTGACCGAGGTCCTGGCGGCGCCAGCGAACGACATGGAGGACAGGCCCGAACACTTCGCGCTTGAGTTCAGAGATCCTGTTGATCTCAATGATCGTCGGCGCAACGAAGGTGCCATTCCTGGTCGCATCGGGCAATTCGACGCGCTCCACCGCACTGCCGGAACGGCCCATGGCATCTACATGCTTCTCGATAATGTCCTTGGCTTCGGCGGTGATTACCGGGCCGATGTCGGAGGCCAGCCGGTTGGTGTTGGCGATCGAAAGCTCGCGCAACGCCCCCTTGAGCATGGCCAGCGTGCGATCAGCGACGTCTTCCTGCAGGCACAGGATACGAAGTGCCGAGCAGCGCTGCCCGGCGCTGTCGAACGCCGAGGCGATCACGTCGCCAACGACCTGTTCGGCGAGCGCCGAGGAATCGACGATCATGGCATTCTGACCGCCAGTTTCGGCAATCAGCGGAATCGGCTTGCCATCCTTTGACAGACGCTTGGCAAGTTCCGCCTGGATCAGACGGGCGACCTCGGTCGAGCCGGTAAACATCACAGCGGCGGCTTCAGGCGCTGCGACAAGGGCGGCCCCTACCCTTCCGTCGCCGGGAACCAGTTGGACGACATCGTCGGGGATACCAGCCTCATGCAGGATGCGAACTGCTTCGGCGGCGATCAGCGGCGTTTCTTCCGCGGGCTTGGCAAGAACCGGGTTGCCGGCAACAAGAGCAGCCGCCACCTGCCCGGTAAAGATTGCCAGTGGGAAGTTCCAGGGGCTGATGCACACGACCGGTCCGAGTGGCGCATGCGAAGGGCCAAGGGTTCGGCGGGTCTGCTCGGCGTAGTAGCGCAGGAAGTCGATTGCCTCGCGCACTTCGGCAATCGCATTGAGCAACGATTTGCCGGCTTCGCGGATGATGAGGCCGAGCAAGGTCTCCATCCTCGCCTGCATGATGTCGGCAGCCCGATCAAGAAGTGCTGCCCTTTGACCCGGCGTTACCGATCCCCAGGACGAAGCAGCTTTCAGGGCGATCGCGGCTGCCGAGGCGACCTCTTTTGCGGTTGCTTCGCGCACTGTTCCGACAACGTCGCGGTTGTCGGCCGGGTTGAGAACGTCGCGGGCAGTTCCCGCTTCGGTCGGGTTGGTTGGCGCGGCCGACCACGAGAGGGTGGCGCTCGCCTTCAGTGCTTCTGTAAGCGCCTGTAGCGATGTTTCATTGGAGACATCAAGGCCGGCAGAGTTGCGGCGCTGGCCGTAGAGGTCGGAGGGAAGCGCAATCTTGTCGTGCTTCTGGCCTGGCACCTGCATTCTCGCGACCATCTCAACCGGATCGGCGACAAGCTCGTCGATGGAGACATTGGGGTCGGCAATCCGGTTGACGAAGGAGGAGTTGGCGCCGTTTTCGAGAAGGCGGCGCACAAGATAGGCAAGCAGCGTTTCATGGGTGCCGACAGGCGCATAGATGCGGCACGGACGGTTGAGATTCTGCCGGCCCACAACCTCGTCGTACAATGGCTCGCCCATACCGTGCAGGCACTGGAACTCGTACTTGCCGACGTAGTAGTCGGAACCGGCCATGTGGTAGATGGTGGCGAGCGTCTGTGCATTGTGGGTGGCAAACTGCGGGAAGACGGCATCGGTCGCGGCAAGCAGCTTCTTGGCGCAGGCAATATAGGAGACGTCCGTGTAGATCTTGCGGGTAAAGACAGGGAAGTCTTCAAGGCCATCAAGCTGCGCGCGCTTGATTTCGGCATCCCAATAGGCGCCCTTGACAAGTCGAACCATGATGCGGCGACCGGCGCGGCGGGCAAGATCGATGATGAAGTCGAGGACAAAGGGGCAACGCTTGCCATAGGCCTGGACAACGAAGCCCATGCCGTTCCAGCCGGCAAGGTCCTCGTCCAGGCACAGCGTTTCGAGGATATCGAGCGACAGTTCCAGCCGGTCGGCTTCCTCCGCGTCGATGTTGAGGCCGATATCATAGGACTTGGCGATCAGCGCAAGTGCCTTCACCTTCGGCAGCAATTCGCCCATGACGCGCGCGCTCTGGGCTCTCGAATAGCGGGGATGGAGGGCCGAAAGCTTGATCGAAATGCCGGGACCTTCGTAGATGCCGCGGCGGTCGGATGCCTTGCCGATCGCGTGGATCGCCGCTTCATAATCCTTGTAGTAGCGTTCGGCGTCGGCGCCTGTGGTCGCAGCCTCGCCCAGCATGTCGTAGGAATAGCGGAAGCCGCGTTGTTCAAGCGGCCTTGCCCGCTGCAGCGCCTCGTCGATCGTTTCGCCGGTAACGAACTGCTCGCCCATCATGCGCATCGCCATGTCGACGCCACGCCGGATGACAGGCTCGCCGCAGCGTGCAATCAGGCGGGTGAGCGCTGCCGAGAGGTTGCGATCGTTGACTGTCGAGGTGAGCTTGCCGGTCACCACCAAACCCCAGGTCGCGGCGTTGACGAAGAGCGAGCGACCACCGCCCAGATGCGACTTCCAATCTCCTTCAGCAATCTTGTCGCGGATCAGGGCATCGCGCGTTGCTGTATCGGGGATGCGCAGCAGGGCCTCGGCCAGGCACATGAGTGCCACGCCTTCCTGGCTCGAAAGAGAATATTCGTGCACGAGCCCTTCGACGCCGGTGCCCTTGTGCTTGGCGCGAAGCGCCGCAATGAGCCTGCGAGCGGTCGAAGCTGCGTCTTGCCTGACCTTTTCCGGAAGCGTCGCAGCCTCGGCGAGGCGCGGAACACAGACGGTCTCCGGCGTGCGGTAAGCTGCCGTAATGGCACGACGCAGCTCGCTTTGCGGTCGGACCGCCGGCGCGAAACCCTCGAAAGGATTTGCAGCCTCACGCGGCTGCACGCCATTGCTTTCCTTGCCCACCGTATCGTTGGTGATCGTCATGTCTTTGCTCCAGATCAGGTATGGCTGATACATAGCAGATCTATGAAGTTGATTTCACTTGAAATAGGCCTGAATGAAATGTATTTGCCTAATTTATACGGAAATCAGAGGCAATATCGTGACTACCATCGCAAACGGCAGAGAAATCGACCAGTTCGACCACAGGATTATCGAGGCCCTTGTCGCCGACGGTCGCATGTCGATTACCGATCTTGCGAAGAAGGTCGGCCTGTCCAACACTCCTTGCCAGGTCAGACTAAAGCGATTGATCGAGGATGGCTATATTCTTGGCTTCCGCGCAATCGTCGACGTGAAGAAACTTGGCAAGAATCATGTCGCGTTCACAGAGGTAAAGCTCTCCGACACGCGTGAGCACGCGCTGAAGGCCTTCAACATCGCCGCGCGCAAGCTGCAGGAAGTCGAGGAGTGCCATATGATCGCCGGCGCTTTCGACTACCTCTTGAAGATCCGCACATCAGACATTGCCAATTACCGTCTCGTGCTCGGCGAGAAGATATCGAGCCTCCCCTTCGTCGCCAGTACATCGACCTTCGTGGCCATGGAGGCGGTCAAGGAAAACGGCGCCTGAAGGACGGCCCGGCCTAGCTCAGCCTAAATTATCCACCGCCCGCCCTGTTTGCCGCGGGGGAAATTTCCATGGCCATATATTACCTATTTACAACTAACATGTCAGTCTGTTACGTCTAACACATTGCCTTGGAGGATGGATATTGACTGAGAAATTTGGCCTTTCCGTTGCGCTAGCCACGCCGTTCGAAATCAGCGGAGAGATCGCCGTCGATACGATGATTAGGCAGGCAAAACAAAGCCTTGCGTCTGGATGTTCGAGTGTCACGCTTTTTGGCACCACCGGCGAGGGATCGTCGATCGGGACCCAGGAGCGTGAACATATCCTCGGAGCATTCCTGGATGCCGGTATCGAGCCGCGGAAGATCGTCATGGGGGTGCTTGTTGACGCCGCCGAAGATGCCGCAGCCCAGGCTGGGTACGCCCTTTCGCGTGGCGTGCGCAACATCCTGCTTGCCCCGCCCTCCTACTTCAAGAATGTGAGCGATGACGGCCTCTTCAAATGGTTCTCGGCGGTCTTTGTGATCCTCGGCGACAAGGCGCGCGACATCATCGTCTACAATATTCCCTCCGTTACGATGGTGCCCCTGACCGTGTCTCTGATCGGGCGCTTGCGGACGGCCTTTCCAACGGTTGTCACGGGCGTGAAGGATTCGTCCGGCGACTGGCCGTTCACCGAAGCCCTTTTGAAGGCGCACGGTGACCTCATCATCCTGATCGGCGACGAGCGCCACCTCGCAAAGGGTGTCCGCCTCGGCGGACAAGGCGCGATCTCGGGGATGGCGAACTTCCTGCCCGCGGAGGTCAAGCTGATGGCGGAAGAAGGCAGGGACGATGCCCGCGTCGAGGATTTTGTCGCCGAACTTCTGAAGTATCCGGTTACCCCGGCAGTCAAGGTCATGGTGGCCAGGCAAACCTGCGACGATGTGTGGCTTGCGGTTCGCCCACCACTCATTTCGATATCTGGCGAGGGGCAGGAGCAGCTTGCTCTTGCCTTCGATTCACTTTTCCGCTCCAAGGCTGCATAGGCGCCATGTACGAGGGGGAGGCAATGGACGGACTGGACGAGCAGCCGACGCTGCGGGAAAAGGCGTATGAAAGCTTCACGCGCCACCTGCTGGCGCGCGACGTGCGTCCCGGCCAATTTGTCTCCCAGCGCCGCCTCGTCGAGTTGACCGGCCTGACGCTTGCTGCAATACGCGAGCTAATCCCGCGGCTCGAGGCCGAAGGACTGATCAAGACGGTCCCGCAGCGCGGCCTGCAGATCGCCCATATCGACCTCAATCTCATCCGCGAGGCTTTTCAGCTCCGGCTCTTCCTGGAGAAGGAGGCGGTGGCGCTCTTCACGCGCTCCGCCTCCGATGAAACGATTGCCGGCCTCATCAAGCAGCATCGCGATATCGCCGAAGCCATCGCCAGTGGCGACGCCTCCCATGAGCTTGAACTACGTGCACAAGCCGTCGACTGGGGCATGCATGACGCCTTCATCGACGCGCTTGGCAATACGATCATTTCCAACGCCTACCGGGTCAATTCGATCAAGATGCGCCTGATCAGCCAGGAACGCTTCCGTATCGACGGGCGTGTCGGTCCTGTCATGGGAGAGCATCTGAAGGTCCTGGAGGCGATCGAAAGCCGCTCGGCCGAGGATGCGGTGAACAACCTCGCCGCTCACATCAACCACGCCAGGGATCGTGCCCTGCGGATCTAACTGCATCATAGCCGGCGATGAGGAGATCGGCGGCAACAAGAGGAGGACTTACATGCCATCATCATTCTTGAATCCCACCCGGCGCGGCTTTCTCGCCGGAACCGCGGCACTCGGCGCCAGCAGCCTCATGGGCGTGCGCTCTGCATCGGCGGCCGTCGACTGGAAGCGTTTCGCCGGCACGACGCTGGAAGTCAATCTGGTCAAGAGCCCTCGCAGCGAGACACTCATCAAGTATCTCCCGGAGTTTGAAGAGCTGACGGGCATCAAGGTCAATGCAGAAGCGACGCCAGAGCAGCAGCAGCGTCAGAAAACCACGATCGAACTGAGCTCAGGCAAGCCGAGTTTCGACGTGGTGCATATGAGCTATCACGTCCAGAAGCGACAGTTCGAAAAGGGCGGCTGGCTTGCCGATATCAGCGGCTTCCTCAAGGATCCATCGCTGACTGATCCGTCGCTGGTCGAGAGCGACTTTGCCGGCGCCGGCATGACCTTCGCCAAGGACCCTGAAGGCGTCCTGCGCTCCCTGCCCTTCTCGGTGGACTACTGGATCGTGTACTGGAACAAGGCGCTCTTCGAAAAGAAGGGGCTTTCCTATCCGACCACATTCGAGGAAATGGCAAGCGCTGCCGAAGCGTTGACGGATCCCTCGACCAACACCTATGGCTTCGTCGCTCGTGGCCTGAAGAACGCCAATACGCCGGTCTGGACGACGTTGTTGCTCGGCTACGGATCGAGCCCGCTTGGGGCGGACGGCAAGCTGCGCACCAATTCCGAAGAGGCTGTTGAAGCGGCCAAGCTCTACCAGCGCCTGATGACCAAAGCCGCTCCTCCCGGCGTCTCCGGCTTCAACTGGGCAGAAGCCCAGTCGGCCTTCCTGCAGGGCAAGATCGGCATGTGGCTCGATGGCGTCGGCTTTGCGCCGCCGATCGAGAACCCGGAAAAGTCGCGTGTCGTCGGCCAGGTCGGTTACGGCATCATGCCGAAAGGTCCGAAGGCCCAGGCGGCGGCAACAACCGGAGACGGGCTCGGTGTCGTGGCTGCAAGCCAGAAGAAGGAAGCCGCATATCTCTTCTGCCAGTGGGCGATTTCCCATGACATGGGTGCGCGCCTGCTGCAGGCTGGCGCCGGTGTTCCCTTCCGTCAGTCGGTCCTTGAGGATCAGAAGGTACGCGAAGGCGTGAAGATGCCGGCCGCATGGCTCGATGCTGTCGCGGGCTCCGCAAAGGTGTCTCAACTTGCCTTGCCGATCATCATTCCCGTCACGGAGTTCCGCGACATCTATGGCGTCGGGCTCACCAACATGATCGGTGGCGCTGATCCGGCTGCCGAGCTGAAGACGGCCACGGCTCAGTTCGAGCCGGTGCTGGCACGAAGCGAGGGATAATGTCTTCGGTGAGCATGGAAGCCGCAACCGCGGCCAAGGCCAAGCAAAAGCAGAGGAGCAAACCGGGCCGGTTTGCTCCCAACTACTGGCCTTTCGTCATTCCCGCGCTGATCGTCGTGGCGGCTGTCATCGTTTTTCCCTGGGTCTTTACCCTGTGGATGAGCGTCAACAGCTGGACGCTTGGCCAGGCACAGGTCTTTGCCGGGTTGGATAACTACCTGCGCCTGGCGGTTGACCCGCGCTTTTGGGACTCGTTGTGGCATACCGTGCTCTACACGACGCTGTCGGTCGTCGCTCCGCTTTTTCTCGGGACCCTGGCCGCCCTCATCTTCGATACCCAGTTTCCACTGCGTGGTATTCTGCGCGGAGTGTTCGTGATGCCGATGATGGCGACGCCGGTCGCCATCGCGCTCGTCTGGACGATGATGTTCCATCCGCAGCTCGGTGTCCTGAACTACCTGCTTTCCTATGTCGGGATCGGTCCGCAGGAATGGATCTACAACCAGACGAGCGTCATTCCCTCGCTGGTGCTTGTGGAAACCTGGCAATGGACACCGCTCGTCATGCTGATCGTGCTCGGGGGCCTGGCCGCCGTGCCACGCGAACCCTACGAGAGCGCGGAAATCGATGGCGCCAATGTCTGGCAGAAGTTTCGGTACCTGACACTGCCGATGATCGCGCCGTTCCTGATGATCGCCGTGATCATTCGCAGCATCGATGCAGTCAAGAGCTTCGACATCATCTACGCGATGACACAGGGCGGACCGGGCACCGCATCGGAGACGATCAACATCTATCTCTATAACACCGCCTTTTCCTACTATGACATCGGATATGGCTCGGCGATGGCGGTCGTCTTCTTTGTTCTGATCGTGGTGCTTTCCTTCATCCTGCTGATGATAAAGCAGCGCGCCAACTGGTCCGACGGGGAGACACGCTGATGAAGCGCAAGGCACTCGATCGCATCGGACTTCTGTTCGTGGCGCTGGTGATGGTATCGCCGGTGGTGCTGTTCTTCCTCTGGATGATCTCACTGTCCTTGAAGTACGAGATCGACAACGGCGCCTTCCCCCCGATCTTCATCCCCGAACGCTTCGCCTGGTCGAATTACGCCAAGGTGTTCGAGGAGAACAACTTCTTCCTTTATCTCTGGAATTCGGTCCTGGTGACTGGTACGGCGACACTTCTGGCGCTTGTTATCGGCGTGCCGGCTGGTTACGGCATTGCCCGCCTGAAGGCTGAGAAATCCGCCGTCGTCATCATGATTGCGCGCATGACGCCCGGCCTTTCCTTCCTCATTCCGCTGTTCCTGCTGTTCCAGTGGCTGAACCTGCTCGGCACGCTCTGGCCACAGATCATCATTCACCTTGTCGTAACCGTCCCGATCGTCGTCTGGATCATGATCGGCTATTTCGAAACGACGCCGATGGAGCTGGAAGAAGCCGCAAGCATCGACGGGGCAACGCCCTGGCAGGTTTTCCGCCTGGTGGCCTTGCCGATCGCAAGGCCCGGGATCGTCGTCGCCTTCATCCTGTCGGTGATTTTCTCCTGGAACAACTTCGTGTTCGGCATCGTCCTTGCAAGTCGTGAGACGCGTACGCTGCCTGTCGCGGTCTACAACATGCTGTCGTTCGAGCAGGTCAGCTGGGGTCCGCTTGCTGCCGCGGCCTTGATCGTCACCCTGCCGGTATTGATCCTGACCGTCTTTGCACAAAGGCAGATCGTTGCCGGCCTGACGGCGGGTGCGGTGAAGTGACATCGACGATCCCGAGCAAGCAGCAGTCGAAGCCGGCGCGGCGTATTCTGTGCGTCGGAGCCGCTGTTCTTGATACGCTCTTCAGGGTCGATGTCATTCCCGCCGGCCAAGGTAAAGTGCTGCCAACCGACATGTTGCAGATCGCAGAAGGAATGGCCTCGAGTGCCGCTTATGCTGTTGCAAGGCTTGGCGGGAGCGCCAGCATCTGGGGCGCTGTCGGAGATGACGAGACCGGCGAGCGCATCATCGGCGATCTGGCTGCAAGCGGCATCGATACCGCTGGCATGCGTTGCGTGGCAGGCGCCCGCTCAGCCGTATCGACGATCCTGATCGATGATGCCGGCGAACGCCTGATCATACCGTTTTATGATCCGCGGCTGCATCACGGCGTCCAACCCGTCTCCGCTGAAGATATCGCGGCATTTGATGCTGTTCTGGTCGATGTGCGTTGGCCAGAGCTCGCTCTCAAGACATTGCTTGCTGCCCGAGAAGCAGGCATTCCTGCCATCCTCGATGGCGACGTTGCGCCCGAAGGCGTGATCGAGATGCTGGGGCCGGCCGCAAGCCACATTATCTTTTCGCAACCGGCCGCCGAACGACTGACGGGAGCATCAGATCCGGTGTCGATCGTTCGCCAGTTGAAGGAGACGTTCGCTCATGCCTTCGTCAGCGTGACATTCGGCGAGAGAGGTTCTTACTGGTTCGATGATGATGACGCCCTTATCCGTCATCTCGAGGCACCACGCATTAGAGCCGTCGATACGCTGGCCGCGGGCGATATCTTCCACGGAACCTTTGCGCTGATGCTTTGCGAGGGCATGGCGGTGGAGGATGTGATGCGCTCGTCATCGATGGCGGCGGCCATAAAGTGCCGGACGTTTGGAGGGCGCATCGGGGCGCCTGATCGAGCAGAACTTGATGAGGCGTTGACGAGTTGGCCGGCCCGTGCCGTCGACGTCACCCGACCCGCTGACCAAGCCGTTTGAAGATCATGCCAGACGACTTCCCCAGGGTCTCGCGCTCAGGCGGTGCATTCACTGGGCGTCGGCGGCGCAGCCTCTGGTAACAACGGCAGGGGCCAGAAGTAAGTGAGCTTGGGGCACCGGTCGGGTCATCCTCCTGTTCCGGTGTCCCGACCAGTCGCCCGTTTCCCGTGCCGACGCAGTCCACCAATCGCAAGCGGAAGCTGGCGAGAACTCATTCCAGTTGCTCGGTGAATGACGACCGCGACAATGCGTTGATGCCGTCTCGCTGGTTTGTGGGTAAGTCCATCCGATCTGCCAAATTGGCACTCAAACCGTTCGCTTGCATATTGGGGCGCACCTGACGGACATCGGCGTCTGGCGGGATCAATATTTGGATGTCTTGCTTCGCCCACGCCTCAATGTCCCGAACCTGGTCCGCGAGGTTCCGTTGTAGGACGGTCGCCGCAACAAGACTAGCCGCATGGACTTGGACCCACTGACTGTCGTTCGCGGCCACCGCACCCAACCTGCGGCCCTCACCCTCTACCTTGCCTACCAAAGTAGACATCGGCACGGACACCTCGCTCCAACCGGTTCCCGAAATCACAAGCTTGGCCGAGTGCGCGGTTTGCCCCACAAGGTCTTCGGCCGCGTACAATACGTCGACCAAGACCTCGTTGGCGAAATCCACCGCCAGTGGCGTGATCGCGTTGGACGATCCCGCTGGCGTTCTTTCTATTGAGTGATGATATCGCGGATCGTTTCGCACGTGCGGGGGCAACTCGGCGATTTCCTCCGGCGTTAGTCTCTGTTCCGTGACGATCTGACAGGCCACCCTGTCGATGCGGAATTTTCCCTCGCCCGCCAATTCTGGCAGTGGCGACCGCCCCGTCGTGCATTGCGATCTGTGTCACGACGCCCGCAGCGTTCGCTAACCTGTGCGTTCCTATTGCCGGCCCCACTGGCTCAGTTTCTAGGCGGTGTCTTCGCAATTCCACCGTCTCACCCGGCACATGCGAGTTTCAAATCACGTCGATGTAGAAATCGGTGCCTTCCCACTGCTGCCTAGTTGTCCAGAAGATGGTGAAGACGACGATGCCAGGGCCGAGCATTTTGGTCGGCAAGTCGCAGACATGAGTACCGAAGCCCGTATCATGGGTATGGCTGTCCGTGACATGAGCCCAGGCGTCGGTCGACCAATGCACGATGGCAGTCTCACTCAGTTCAATGCGCAGGCTACGTCCTGTCGCCATCACGGTCCGCTTGTCGGTCAGGCGCCAGGCGAAAGGCGCAATCGGCGGCTGACCGGCGACATAGCGCGCAACAGTCTGGGGTGGCATGTCGAAAATGACTCCATCGCGGATCGAGCGCAGCAATTTGATGTGTTCCGCATGGGCCCAGACCAAGGGCATGGCGCTACCGGAAGGGCGACCAAGAAAAAGCTCGCGTTCGGGCACGTCCTCATTATCCCAAATCTGCTCGGGCAATAAACCGCCGTCGCTTGCCGAGGCTTCTAGTGCCGCCAGCAGGCGCCGCGCCTCGTCCGGTCGCCCGGCGGCGAGCTCATAATGCGCGCGTTCACCGGTCAGAAGCGGCCAGAGCCTGCCGACGCCGCTGCCGGCGAAGGGGGCGCCGTCGACGCGCTCGCCATAACCGTCATCATTGTACCGATACCAGTAGGATCCGGCCGGAAGATCGCGCCGCAACTCGGCATCGATCGCCGCCACGGTACCGAGGATACGCGGATCATCCGCGGATCGAAGACCGAACCGGACAAGCGCAAGCGCATCGGGGCTGAGAAGCAGATCCGCTTCGATGACGGCCGCGCCGTCGTCGCGGTTGCGGATCGGGATGAAGTCGCGACCGAGCGAGGAGCTGCCGCCCGTCGCCGTGGCGATCCGCACATAGTAGCCATCGATGCCCAACCGGCGCGACAGTTCCGTGTCGGAGGCGTAAGTCCATTCGTCGATCCGCTCGCTCCAGCCGTCGGCTACCTCGCGAAGGTATTGCGCCGCCGACAATCGCCCGGCCGCCTCCACCGCGTCGGCCGCCGCGAGCAACCCGGCGATCTCGACGGCGAGCGTAAAAGGGGAATAACCGGCATCCTCCTCCCAACGATCCTGCTGGGTGGCGGGACCGTTTCTGACAATATAGGCCGCAGCAGCCTCGATCATCGGCAGGTATCGGCCAGCCCCCGACGCGTCGATCTCGCCGGCGCGCAGCAGCATGTCGTAAAGCAGGATGGGAAACGCCGTCTCGTCCATCTGGATGCCATGCCAGTAGGGGCGGCCGTCGAGCCAAGCATTCTGCACCCAATGGCCATCGGCTTCCTGGATCGCGGAGAGATAGTTGAGCACCGCACGCGCGTCGGTTCCCGCACCCGCGGCAAGCAACCCGCCCGCCGTTTCCACCAGGTCACGCGTCCAGACGAGATGGTAGCCGCCGAGGTCGTCGTCGCTCTTGTTGAAACCCCAAGGGATGGAAAGGCTCGCTATGATGGCGCCCGAGGCATCGTCACAGTGGGTGGCGAGCACGCCTGTGCTGACGCGGTACCGGTTCAATCGGCCAGGTTCATGGGGCTCGTCGAGGGTGAGCAATCCCCCCTGCCAGTCCCGCCAGCCGTTGCGAAAATGCTTCAGCGCCGGCTCGATACCTTGTTCCAGGCTGAGTATGGCCCGAAAGGCAGCTTCCTCGGGTTGCGTGCCGAAGCCGATGGCGATCTGCACCCGCCCTCCAGTTGCCTCCATGTCGAGCGTCCCAGATAGCGCGACGTTGCCCGACGGCGCACAGTGGTATTCCTCCTTCAGCTCCTCCCCGCGCGACAAAGCCTGCCAGCCATCGGAGAAGCCGGCATAGCCCGCCGACCGCGCAAGCCAGGGGACAGATGCAGCAATCGCAAGCGCTCGTCCCGAGCCCTCGGCGAAGAGCATGGGCCGACCCTTGAAATCACCACACCAAGCTGTGTTATCGGCGCCGCCGTTGACGAGATGCGGCGCAATAAGTGCATGCAGCCGGTAGTCGGAAAGCTTGCCGGCCAAGACCTCAAAACGGAGGTCCTGCAACACCACTTCGCGCTCAGGGTCTGAAAGGATGGTCTTGGAGATCCGATAGCGGCCGTCGTGGGCGGTGTTGACGAGACGAAACGCCGGAACACCGTCCTCGACCGCATGGACTTGATGATCTGTGTCGCGCTTCTCCTCGGAGAAATAGCCGTCCGCCGTCACGATGAAGCCGAAATCGCGGACGCAGGCCATATCGAGCCGCGGCCCGTAGATCTCGTTAAGGATTCCGTGGCTTGCTGTGAACCAAACGCGGCTGGCCACGCTGACGGCGGTGCCAACCGCGCTCTTGTCGCTCGAAGTCCAACGGGGCTCGATACCGGGTGCGCCTGGTGGGACAAGAGCACCGGGGGGCAATGTCGGAAAGGCCAACTGCTGATCCTCCGTTCAAAATGCACTCTTCTTCAGTGAGCCATCATCGGGTTGAAATCAAGCGACGCCCCATTGCCTTCTGGAACTCGACAGCCAGTCCTGATCTTGACCCCGATAGCGCAATGCGGGAGCAATTATGGGCACGGCCCGTAGAGGAGCGCAGAACATGGCTGGGACAACTGAAACAATCGCAGCATCGCAAGAGCGCAAGCATGGCAAGCCCGAGGCGAGCACCGGACCTGCTGATCGCACTGTGCTTGCCATCGATATCGGCGGGTCACATGTGAAGGTTGAACTCAGCAGCGGCAGCGAACGGCGCGCGGTCGAATCCGGCCATCAGATGACAGCGGCCAAGATGGTGGCGGCACTGCGCAAGCTCACGGAAGACTGGCACTACGACCTTGTCGCGATGGGATATCCCGGACCGGTTATCGCCCACCGGGCCGCCGCCGATCCATTTAACCTCGGGCCGGGCTGGAAGAATTTTGATTTCGAAGCAGCGTTTGAACGGCCAGTGCGGATGGTAAACGACGCACTCATGCAGGCGATCGGCAGTTACCAGGCAGGCCGCATGCTCTTTCTCGGCCTCGGCACTGGCCTCGGTTCGGCCATTATCGCCGAGAACGTTTGCATGCCTCTGGAACTGGCGCACATGCCCTACCGAAAGGCGACATTCGAGGATTATGTCGGCGAACGCGGCCTGAAGCGTCGCGGCAAAAGCAAATGGCGAAAATCGGTATTCGACGTCGCCGACCGCTTGGGTGCTGCCCTGCTGCCGGACTACATCGTCATAGGCGGCGGCAATGTCGACCGGCTCAAGGAACTGCCACCGAAGTGCCGCCGCGGCAACAACGACAACGCCTTCCGCGGCGGTTTTCGGGTCTGGTTGGATGACAGCCTGCGCATCTAAACTCGACGCCTCTCACGAAAGTGGATGACCTATTTGGGACGACTGCAGGGCTTGGCCTCCCAACGTGATCCCAAGCCGAACGGCAACCCCCTTATGAAGGGGTAGGTCAAGGCCTCAACGCCGTCGTCTCGTAGAGCGACGCAACCCTCACCATAGGCTTCAAGAAGATTGCAAAGAACGGCCTGAGCTGGACGCGAGCAATTTCTGGAGCAGTTGGCGATGCCCGGAGCGCCTACTGGGTCAACTGCTGTGGTTTGAGATCACCTTGCAGGGTTTCGTCGACCGGGCGCTTCTTGGCCCGCATCGGCTGTTCAAGCACCGTGACCGGCGCGGCGACAGCCGTGGCTGCGACGTTACCGATGGTCGTCACTGTTCCGCCGACGACAGCGGTAAGTCCCTGGCCGAGCGTGACGTTGGAATCCGTCAGCGTCTGACCGGTGACGATCCGCTGGCCAATCAGCTGGACGATTTCAGGACTTTCGGCGAACTTGCCGTGGTTCAGGCCTTCGCCTTTGACCTTGGTGAGATCGATGGCGGTAATGCCGGCGGCTTCGAGTTTCGAGCGATAGGGCTCAACGGTCGGATCGATCGCGCCCAAACGCGAGACCTTTCCCGTGATGAAACTTGAAAC